>NZ_JBHJSJ010000005.1:67103-246755 GCF_042268845.1 Kitasatospora sp. NPDC056273
CGGCCTCACGGCCTCACGGCCTCACGGCCTCACGGCCTCACGGCCTCACGGCCTCACGGCCTCACGGCCTCACGGCCTCACGGCCTCACGGCCTCACGGCCTCAGGCGCCGAGCCAGAGGTCCGGCCCGAACACCTCGTAGTGGATGTCCGCCGCCGGGACGCCCGCGGTCAGCAGCTGCTCGCGGACGGCGCGCAGGAAGGGGAGCGGCCCGCAGAGGTAGGCGGTGGTGCCGGCCGGGACCTCGACGGTGGAGAGGTCCACCAGACCGGTGCGCTCGGCCGGCCACTCGCCGAGCGGCCGCTCGTAGAAGACGTGCGAGTCCGCGTTCGGCAGGTCGGCGGTGAGCCGTGCCAGTTCGGCCCGGAAGGCGTGGCTCAGCTGGTCGCGGTCGCCGTGGACGGAGACGATCCGCCGGGTGGAGCCGGTGGTGGCGAGGTGGTCGAGCATGGCGGTCATCGGGGTGTTGCCGATGCCGGCGGAGGCGAGCAGCACCGGGCCGTCGCCGTCGGCCAGGGCGATGTCGCCCAGCGGGGGCGCCAGTTCGACGGGGTCGCTGGCCTTCAGGTGGTCGTGCAGGTGGCCGGAGACCTCGCCGCCGTCCTCGCGCTTGACGCTGAAGCGCAGGGCGCCGTCGGCGCCGCCGGAGAGGCTGTACTGGCGGATCTGCCGGGCGCCGTCGGCCAGTTCGGTGCGCACCGAGACGTACTGGCCGGGGCGGAAGGCCGGGACGGGGCGGCCGTCGGCGGGGCGGACCAGGTAGCTGGTGACGGCCTCGGTCTCCTGGTGGCGGGCGATCACGGTGTAGGGGCGCCACAGGTCGGCCGGGTCGCCGCCGGCGGCGGCCTCGGCGCGCAGTCGGTCCTCGACGGCGATCAGCGCGTTGGCCATCAGCCAGTAGACCTCGTCCCAGGCGGCGGCGACCTCGGGGGTGACGGCCTCGCCGAGCACCTCCACGATGGCGGCGAACAGGTGCTCGTGGACGATCTTGTACTGGCTGCTGTCGATGCCGACCGAGACGTGCTTGTGGGCGATGCGGGCGAGCATCGCGTCCGGCCGCTGGTCCGGGTCGGCGATCAGGGCGGTGGCGAAGGCGGCTATCGAGCCGGCCAGCGCCTCGCGCTGGGTGCCGTTGGCCTGGTTGCCCCGGTTGAAGAGGTCGCGCAGCAGCTCCGGGTGCGCGGCGAACAGCCGGTCGTAGAAGCGCGGGGTGATGTCGCCGATGGCGGCGCCCACGACGGGCAGGGTGGCCTCGATGACCTCGGTGGACTTCGCGGACAGCATCAGTCGGGCTCCTAACTGGTATCTGAGATTCGTATTAAAGGCTGTGAAAGAGGCGCGCGGCCCCGGTGGGCCGATCGGCCGGTGGGTCCGGCAGTCTCGGTGGATCAGGCGGTGCCGGTGACGCCGGTGGGTCAGGCGGTGTCGGCGGGTCTCGCGGTGAGGCTGAGCAGGACCGGCCCGGTGGGGGAGGCCACCAGGTCGTCGATGGAGAGGTGGTCGAGCGCGGCGAAGAACGCCTCCTGGGCGCCCCGCAGCGCTCCGCGCAGCCGGCACGCGGCCCGCAGCGGGCAGGGCGGGTCGTCCTCGCAGCCGACCACGTCGCCGACCCCCTCCAGCTCCCGCAGCAGCAGTCCGAGCGAACCGGTCCGCCCGGCGAAGGTGAGCATCAGCCCGCCGCCGCGACCGCGCCGGGCCTCCACCACCCCCAGGTGCTGCAGCCGGCTGACCACCTTCGCCGCGTGGGTGTACGGCACGCCGACCGACGCGGCCACCTCGCGGGTGGTCGGGTTGTCGCCCTCGCCCAGGACGGCCAGTCGCATGGCGATCCGCAGGGCGATGTCGGTGCTCTTGGTCAGCCTCACGTTCGGAACGCTATCGAATGCGACTCCGCAACTCCAATTTTCTGCACGACGTCGATCGAGACCCCGGTCACGTCGATCCGGAGCCCTCGGCCCGGTCGGGGCCGTGGCGGGTCCGCGCACCCTCGCGCGGCGATCGGATCTGAACATTTGGCGACATTAGTAGTCACTCCCTGACGGAAAGTCAGGGCGGCTTCTACGCTTCCCCCGGCTCCGAACCCACCACAGCACCACCACACGTTCGTCCGTGCCGAGCAGCTGGAGAGACCCGTGAGAACACCCCGCACACCCCGTCGTACCCGGACGGCCGTGGCCGCGATATCCGCGACCACGGCCGCACTGCTGTCGCTGCCCGCGACCGCCGAGGCCGTCACACCGCCGCCGGCCGTCGCCGCGCACCTGGCGGTGGCGCCGTACCCGGCGGGCGTCGCGCTGACGCCGGACGGCGGCCACGCCTATGTGACCAGCCAGAGCAGCGGCGCCGTCAGCGTGCTCGACACCGCGAGCAACACCGTGTCCGGCGGCTTCACCGCAGGGTCCGGCTCGTACGCCGTGGCCGTGTCGCCCGACGGGCACCGGGCCTACCTGACCCACCACCTGGACAACGCCGTCAGCGTCGTGGACACCGCGACCGACGCCGTCACCGCGACCGTCCCGGTCGGCGCCCAGCCCTGGGGCCTCGCCCTCGCGCCGAACGGCTCCCGCGCCTACGTGAGCAACGCCGCCGCCAACACCGTCAGCGTGCTGGACACGTCGTCCGACACCGTGACCGCGACCGTGCCGGTCGGCGCCGAGCCGCACGGCCTGGCCGTCTCCCCGGACGGCGCCCGGTTGTACGTCGCCGCGTCCGGCGCCAAGGCCGTCACCGTGGTCGACACCGCGAGCGGCACGGTGAGCGGCACCGTCCCGGTCGGCCACGGCGTCTTCGGCCTCGCGCTCAGCCCGGACGGCACCCGGCTGTGGACCGCCGACGGCGACGACGGCACCGCCGCCGTGATCGACACCGCGGCCGGTACGGTCCTCGGCACCGTCGCCGTCGGCTCCGGCCCCTACGCGGTGACCGTCTCCCCGGACGGCACGGCGGCCTACGTCTCCAACTACGCCGACAACACCCTGAGCGTGGTGGACACCGCGAGCCGGACGGTCACCGCGACCGTCCCGGTGGGCGCCAGCCCGTACAGCCTGGCCCTGACCGCCGACGGGCGGCACGGCTACCTCGCCGACTTCACCGGCAGCGCCGTCGACGTGGTGACCTTCCCGCTGCCGGTGCCGGACGTGACCGCGATCAGCCCGAACGGCGGCTCCGGGACGGGCGGCACCGCGGTGACCATCACCGGCACCGACCTGGCCGGCGCCACCGCCGTGACCTTCGGCGCGGCCGGCGCCGCCACCTCGTTCAGCTGCACGAAGACCAGCTGCACCGCGACCGCCCCCGCCACTACCGTCGCCGGAGCCGTGGACGTGCGGGTCACCGGGCCCGGCGGCACCAGCGCGGCCGTCGCCGCCGACCGCTTCACCTACACGGCTCCGGCCGCCCACCTGGGCGTCGCGCTCACCGCGACCCCGGTCACCGGGCTGCTCTCCAGCCGGGTCGACTACACCGTCACCCTCACCGGCCAGGGCCCCGACCCGGTGACCACGGCCACCGTCGCCGCCGACCTGCCCGCCGGGCTGACCACGACCTCCGGCGACTGCACCGTCGCCGCCGGGAAGCTGAACTGCGCGCTGACCGCGCCGCTGGCCAAGGGCGCGAGCACCACCCGGCACTTCTCGGTCGGCGTCGGCCTGCTCACCCTGCTCCGCAGCTGGGACGTCACCGTGGCGCGCACCGCCGGGGCGCCCGCCGACCCGTCGCCCGCCACCAGCCGGGCCACCCGCAGCTGCTCCGCGGTGCTCGGGCTGCTGATCACCTGCAAGTAGCGCACGGGCAGCCGCCCCGGGCCCCGCCGGAACCCTCCGGCGGGGCCCGGGGCGCGAAAAGCCCTGGACCAAGTGTCCGATCCGGACGTACAGTCCAGGCATGTCCTCGGAAAACCCCGACCCCCGCGTACGGACCTGGTCCCCGGTCTGCCGCGCGGTGGCCCTGCTGCTCGGCCCGTACGCCGAGGTCGTACTGCACGACACCGCCACCGACCGGGTCCTCGCCGTCTGGAACCCGATGACCCCCCGGGCCCCCGGCGACCCGTCACTGCTCGGCGAGCTCGACGGGATCGACCCCTCCGCCCCCGACGTCTACGGCCCGTACGCGAAGCTGCTGCCCGACGGACGCCGGCTCTCCTCCGTCAGCGCCGTACTGCGCGACGACGACGGGAAGCCCACCGCGGTGCTCTGCGTCAACCTCGACCGCGGCCCGCTGGAGCAGGCCGCCGCCCTGCTGGCCGGCTTCGCCGCCCCCACCGCGCCGCGCCCCGAACCGCTCTTCGAGCGCGACTGGACCGAGCGGATCAACGACGTGGTCGGCGGGTACGTCCGCGCCCAGGGCCGCCCGCTGGAGCGCTTCACCCGCGAGGACCGGCTCGCCGTCCTGGGCGAACTCGACCGGGCGGGAGTGTTCGCCGTCCGGCGCGCCGTCCCCGTCGTCGCCACCGCGCTGCGGATCTCCCGCTCCAGCGCCTACAGCCTGCTCGCCGAGCTCAAGCAGCACCCCGCGGGCCCCGGCGAGGAGGACCACCAGTGACCCGGCTCCCCGACTTCCGGCTCGAAACCCACTTCTCGCGCTGGGAGTTCACCGCCCGCCACCACCTCACCGCCTCCGACGCGCAGACCATGACGATGGCCGAACTGCTCGCCCTGGCGGGCCCCGAGGACCGCGAGGCCTGGGACACCCTGGCCCTCGGCTACACCGAGACCTTCGGCGACCCCGGGCTGCGCCGCGCCGTCGCCGGGATGTACGAGCGGGTCGGCGAGGACGACGTGATCTGCTTCGGCGGCGCCCAGGAGGGGCTCAACCTCGCCATGCAGGTCCTGCTCGAACCGGGCGACCACGCGGTGGTGCTGACCCCGAACTACCAGTCCGCCGAGACCGTCCCGCTCTCGCTCTGCGAGGTCACCGGCGTCGCGCTGGACCCGGAGCGGGACTGGGCGCTGGACCTGGACGCGGTCGAGGCGGCGCTGCGGCCGAACACCAGGGTGCTGTCGGTCAACTTCCCGAACAACCCGACCGGCACGGTGATCGACGCCGCCGACTTCGTCCGGCTGGCCGAGCTCTGCGACGAGCGCGGCATCCGGCTGTTCTCGGACGAGGTCTACCGCGGCCTGGAGCGCGACCCGGCCCGCGCCCTGCCGCAGGCCGCCGACCTCTCCGCGCGGGCCCTCTCGCTCAACGTGACCTCCAAGTCGCTCGGCCTGCCCGGCCTGCGGATCGGCTGGATCGCCTGCCGGGACCAGGAGCTGCGCTCGCGCCTGGAGCGGGCCAAGCACTACACGACGATCTGCAACTCGGCGCCGAGCGAGGTGCTGGCCCGGATCGCGATCACCGCCCGCGACCGCATCCTGGCCCGCAACCGCGCGATCATCGCCGGGAACCTGCCGCTGTTCGACGCCTTCTTCGCCGAGTTCGCCGACCTCTTCGAGTGGCGCGCGCCGGACGGCGGCTGCGTCGCCTTCCCGCGCTACCTGGGCCCGGACGGCGTGGAGGAGTTCTGCACCGCGCTGGTCGAGCAGGCGGGTGTGCTGCTGCTGCCCGCCGGGATCTTCCGCTCGGAGCTGACCCCGACCCCGGCCGACCGGTTCCGGATCGGCCTCGGCCGCCGCGACCCGGGCCCGGGCCTGGCGGCCTTCGCCGACTGGCTCCGCAAGCGCTGAGCGGCGCTTCCCATGCTGAGCGGCGCTTCCCGTGCTGAGCGGTGCTCCCGTGCTGAGCGGTGCTCGCGGTACTGAGCGGCGTCTCCGTACGGCGAAACGGCCGGGGCGCCGGCCACCGAGGGGAGTCGGTGGCCGGCGCCCCGGCCGTCACGGCCGTCAAGGCTGCTGCCCGGGAGCGCTCAGAGCTTCTGCCAGGCCGGCTTGGCCGCGTAGGTGTCGCGGAAGTAGTCGGCGAGCTTGAGGCGGGAGGCGGCCGCCTCGTCCACCACGACGGTGGCGTGCGGGTGCAGCTGCAGCGCCGAGGCGGGGACGACCGCGGAGAGCGGGCCCTCGACGGCGAGCGCGACGGCCTCGGCCTTGGCCTCGCCGGTGGCGAGCAGGACCAGGTGGCGGGCCTCCAGGATGGTGCCGATGCCCTGGGTGATGACGTGGTGCGGGACCTCGTCGAGGCTGTCGAAGAAGCGGGCGTTGTCCTCGCGGGTCTGCCGGGTCAGGGTCTTGATCCGGGTCCGGGAGGAGAGCGAGGAGCAGGGCTCGTTGAAGCCGATGTGGCCGTCCGTGCCGATGCCGAGCAGCTGGAGGTCGACGCCGCCGGCCTCGGCCAGCGCGCGGTCGTAGGCGGTGGCGGCCGCGGCGATGTCGGAGGCGTTTCCGTCCGGGCCCAGGAAGGAGTCCTCGGTCAGGCCGAGCGGCTCCACGACCTCGCGCAGCACCACCGAGCGGTAGGACTCCGGGTGGCCGGCGGGCAGGCCGACGTACTCGTCCAGCTGGCAGATGCGCGCCTCGGCGGCGTCCAGTCGGCCGTCGCGGACCCGCTCGGCCAGGGCCTGGTAGATCGGCAGCGGGGTCGAGCCGGTGGCCACGCCGAGCAGGGCGTCGGGCTTGTCGGTCAGCAGATCGGTGATCGCCGCGGCGATGAGTTCGCCGGCCGCACGGGCGTCAGGGACGATCACGATTTCCATACTGGGTCCACCGTTCTGAGGCGAGGCTGAGGTCTAGACCTCCAAGGTCTAGACCAGTTTGCCGTGAAGGGGTGCCCCAGGTCCACCCGGGTCCGCGTTCCGGATGATCTCCGCCGCCGCCTCTTCTGCCTGATCGGGACGGCTGCCGCCCGATCGGCATGGCCGGGGCCGGTCGTCGGGACGGGATGTCCCGGCGGCCGGCCCCGGTGGTGGTGCTCTTCACTGCTTCCCGCCCCCTGGTCGTCCGGACGGCTGCCCGGTCGTACGGACGGCGTGGGGGTGGTGGGTGCGGCGCCTCGGCGGCCCCGCGGTCAGAACGGGTGGGTACAGGTGGTGACCTGCTTGGCGACGTCCAGCGCGGGGCCGGCGGTCGCGCAGATCATGCGGGGGGCGCCGGCGGTCACCCGCGGGGTGACCGCCTTGGCGGAGCCGAACCGGACGGTGGTCGCGGAGGCGACCGCCTCCCAGGGGCTGCCCCAGGCGGCCTGGGTGCGGACCTCGACCCGAACCAGCGTCAACTGGCCCGGGTCCGCGCTGACCTGGGCGACGCCGACGATGCCGGAGCCGTCGGCCTGGTGCGAAATGCAGGGCTGGTTGAGCACCGTGGCGCAGAGCGCGGTGTCGGTGTCGGACGTCGCGGTGGCCGCTATGGCCGGGGCCGCCGTCAGGCCGGCGATCCCTGCCGCCGCCATCACCACAGCTGCGATCCGAGCGCGCATGATACGAACCTCCTTGGAAATTAAGGGAATCTCACTCCTTGAGATGAGTCTTGCACACATCGTGAACGTGTTGTGTGTGCGTTGCGTCACACTCATGGTGACCGTTCAACTACATCCTGCAACCATTCCTTATCTGTTCAGCACACGGACAACTCCAGTCCTGACGGATGATCAGTTCATGGGCGGAAGAGGGCGGTTCCTCACCCGTCCGGGTGGCGGGTTTGCCCCCGGGGCGAATGGGACGGATACCATCGACCCCATCCCACGGAGGTATCGACCCGATCACACGGAGGTGCCGCGTGGACACGGTCATCGTCCAACTGCCCGGCCCCGGGCCCGGGATGAGGCCCGGTGGGGCCCCCGGCCTGCTGCGGATGGGCCCGGGCGAGACGGCGGTGTTCGGACGCGGGGAGCCCGGCCGGCCGGTCCCCATCCCACTGCCCGACCAGGGCGTCTCCCGTCGGGCGGGGGAGGTGGTCGCGGCCGAGGACTACTGGCGGCTGTCCAACTTCAGCACCTCGGCCACCTACGTGGTGGAGAACCTGGAGGGCGCGGGGGAGCACGTCAAGGTCGCGCCCGGCCGGCTCGGCGCCCCCGTCCCGTTCGAGCTCTCCCGGGTGCTGCTGCCCGCGCTCGGCGAGCCCGCGGCCTTCAAGGTCTTCGCCCCGCAGCACGCCTACCTCGACGGGCGGCCCGGCGGCGCCGACGGCGAGCACACCGTCAGCCCGTTCGCCCTGGACCCGACCGCCAAGTACTTCCTGGTCCTGCTCGCGCTCTGCGAGCCCCGGCTGCGCTCGCCCTCCGCCGCCGTCGTCCCCGGAGTGACCGAGGTGCTCGCCCGGCTGCGCGCCCTGCCCGGCTGCCGCGGGCTGAGCCGCTCGGCGGTCAACTACCACATCGACTACCTGGTGGAGGCCAAGCTGCGGCTGCGCGAGCCGTACGAGGAAGGGCCGGCCGGCGGCAAGCGCGAGGAACTGGTGGCGCTGGCGCTGAAGTTCGACCTCGTCCGGGAGGAGCACCTGGCCCTGCTCCCGCCCCGGCGCCCGGTCGCCCGGCCGTGACGCCCGGCGCCCCGTCCGAGCCGTCGCCGGGGTCCGAGCCTGAGCCGGAGCCGGGTTCCGACCCCGGGCCGTCCGGGGGCCCGTCCTTCGCGGTCCCGGAGGGCTACCCGATCGCCGGCTACCGCCTCGGCGCCTTCCTCGGCGCGGGTGCCTGGGGCAGCGTGTACGCCGCCGAGGGCCCCGACGGGAGCCAGGCCGCCGTCAAGATCCTCGGCGCGGCCCGGTTCGCCCCCGGTCAGCGCCGGACCGTGGCCCGGATGGCCCGCAGCGAACAGCGCTTCAGCCGCCGCGCCGACCACCCCCACCTGATCCGAACCCTCGCCGTGGCCACCGTCGAGGACCCGGACCACCCGGCGCTCGACGGTGCCGTCGCCCTGGTGATGGAACGCGCCGCCGGCAGCCTCCAGGACCTGCTGGGCGAGGCCCGCCCCGGTGCGGCGGTGCCCGGCGCCGAGCGGATCCTGGCCGAGGTCTGCGCCGGGCTGAGCCACATGCACCGGGTCGGCTGGGTGCACGGGGACCTGAAACCGGCCAATGTCCTGCTGATGCCCGACGGCACCGCGAAGATCGCCGACTTCGGCCTCACCGCCGAGCTGGAGGGCACCCACGCCTACGCCCCGCCGCTGGGCTCACCCGACCACGTCCCGCCCGAGTGGTGGTCCGAGCGCACCGGCGCCCGCGGCATCGCGGTGCGTCCCAGCGCCGACGTCTGGGCCTTCGGGGTGATCGCCCACCAGGTGCTCACCGGCGGCCTGCACCCCTTCCTCGGCGCCACCAGTCGGGCCCGCTCGCTGGCCGCCCAGGCGTACGCGCGGGGCGCCGCGCCGCTGCGGCTGCACGAGGCGCTGCCGGTGCGCTGGCGGCCGGTGGTCGCCGCCTGCCTCGCCCCCGGGCGGGAGGAGCGGACCCGGACCGGGCCGGCCGGGCTGGCGGCCCTGGTCGCCCGGGCCGCGGCCGCTCCGGGTCGGGGTCGGGGCCGTCGGGCCGCTGT
Organism: Kitasatospora sp. NPDC056273; assembly: GCF_042268845.1. NCBI lineage: Bacteria > Bacillati > Actinomycetota > Actinomycetes > Kitasatosporales > Streptomycetaceae > Kitasatospora > Kitasatospora sp. NPDC056273. Next base: position 76,502 of record NZ_JBHJSJ010000005.1, read on the forward strand.
CCGTGTAGCCGTCCGGTCCGGCGCGGGCCTGCTCGCCTGCGGGCTCGCCGTCCTCGCCCTGGCCGGTGGCCCGGAGTCCGGCGGTCCGGAGCCCGGCGGGCCGAGCGCGGTTGAGCGCGCGGCGCCCCCGCTGTCCGGCGCGATCCCGGCCGGATCGGACGTCCCGGTGGCCTACCGGGGCATGATCGAGACCGCGGCGCGGCGCTGCCCCGAGCCGGAGGTCACCCCGGCGCTGCTGGCCGCCATGCTGAAGGCCGAGAGCGGCTTCGACCCGAAGGCCGCCCGCCCGGAGACCGGCGAGTACGGCATCGCCCTGTGGACGCCCTCCGTCTTCGAGGCCTGGGGCAAGGCCGCCACCCACGCCGGTCCGAAGTCGTACTGGGATCCGGGCGACGCGATCGCCGCGATGGGCAACTACGCCTGCTGGCTCGACCAGCAGATAAAGCGCCACGGCTTCACCCGCGACCTGCCCGCCCTGGTCGCGGCGGCCTACCGGACCAGCGACAAGACCGTGGCGACCGCCGGGGGCGTCCCGGAACGGCTTCGGCAACATGTCGACAAAGTGCTTCAGTACCTTCATGGCTACGGTGGGTGACTGCCGAATTGGGATGAGTTATGCCACATCCCTATGTATCCGGCGCGGGCACCCGGGTGACGGGCCTCCGGTCTGGGATCCTCGGCGGCATGATCACGAAGCTCCGCGCGGCTCTCGCGCAATGGACCGTCGTCGTCCCGGTGGTGTCGTTCCTCGTCCTCGCCCTGACCTGGCACAAGGAACTCCCCGGCTGGGTGGTGGCGGTGGTCGCCTGCTTCCTGGTGGGCGCCGTGCTGTCGGCCGTGCACCACGCGGAGGTGATCGCGCACTGGTCGGGGGAGCCCTTCGGGTCACTGGTCCTCGCCGTGGCGGTCACCGTGATCGAGGTCGCGCTGATCGTGACGCTGATGGCCGACGGCGGGGACAAGTCCTCCACCCTGGCCCGGGACACCGTCTTCGCCGCCGTGATGATCACCTGCAACGGCATCCTCGGACTGTCCATCCTGGTCGCCGCCGTCAAGTACCGGACCGCCGTCTTCAACGCCGAGGGCACCGGCGCCGCGCTGGCCTGCATCGCCACCCTCGCGACCCTCAGCCTGGTGCTGCCGACCTTCACCACCAGCTCGCCCGGCCCCCAGTTCTCGACCACCCAGCTCACCTTCGCGGCCACCGCCTCGCTGGTGGTCTACGGCCTGTTCGTGGCCACCCAGACCGTCCGGCACCGCGACTACTTCCTGCCCGTCACCCCCGAGGGCCGGGTGCTGGCCGAGGAGGAGCACGCCTCCCCGCCCACCCTCCGGGCCGCCGGGATCAGCCTGCTGCTGCTCGCCGTCGCCCTGGTGGCGGTGGTGGGCCTGGCCAAGGGCGTGTCGCCGACCATCGAGAAGGCGGTGGACGACGCCGGGCTGCCGCACGCCGTGGTCGGCGTCGTGATCGCCATGATGGTGCTGCTGCCGGAGACCATCGCGGCGCTGCGCGCGGCCGTCCGCAACCGGGTGCAGACCAGCCTCAACCTCGCCCTCGGCTCGGCGCTCGCCAGCATCGGCCTGACCATCCCGGCGGTCGCGATCGCCTCCACCTGGCTCTCCGGCCCGCTCGTCCTCGGCCTCGACCCGGCGCACATGGTGCTGCTGAGCCTGACCATCGTGCTGCTCACCCTCACCGTCATCCCGCGCCGGGCGACCCCGCTGCAGGGCGCGGTGCACCTGGCGGTGCTGGCGGGGTACGTGGTGCTGGCGCTGAACCCGTGAGGGCCCGTCGGCCGTAGTCGACAGTGGAAGCCCCTGCCACGTTCCCCCGTGCGGTCAGGGGCTTCCGCCGTTCCCGGGGCCGGATCGGGTGGTGCCGGTGGTGCCGGTGGTGTCAGTGGGACTAGTGAGATCAGTGGGACTGGTGGTGAACCCGGGAGGCGGTGCCGGCCGTGGTACCGGATGAGGGCCCCGGTCCGCCCCCGTGGTCGGGGCCCTCGTCGAACCCGGCGCGACCGCCGTTGATCCCCCCGAGGGGTCCGCGCCGCGGAACGACGGAGAGCCCCTGGTCCCGCTGCTGCTCGCGGGCCGGGGGCTCGGTTGCGTCCGGGCCCCGGCGCGGCGGGTGGACCCGTACGGCAGGGGTGGCCGGTATTGGCCGGTTCGCGGGGCGGCCTGCGTGTCGGGGCGGCGGGCGGGCGCCGGGGTTCTCTATCGTCCGTCCGGAACCGCCCAGTCCGAGGACTCCGTCGCGCGGACAGCCGATCCGACCCGTGGGAGAGTGCGATGCCCGGCCCAGAGCAGACCGTCCGGCCCGAGGAGACCGTCAGTGGCGGGGAGGCCGTCCAGGACGGGGGGAGCGCCGACGTCATCGTGGTCGGCGCCGGACCGGCCGGCTCCACCGCCGCCGCCCACCTCGCCCGGACCGGACTGGACGTCCTGCTGCTGGAGAAGTCCGCCTTCCCGCGCGAGAAGGTCTGCGGGGACGGCCTCACCCCGCGCGCCGTCAAGCAGTTGACCGACCTCGGCATCGACGTCTCCGAGGAGGCCGGCTGGCTGCACAACCGGGGCCTGCGGCTGATCTCCGGGCACCGCTCGGTGGAGTTCGACTGGCCCGAGCTCTCCGCCTACCCCGGGTACGGACTGGTCCGGCGCCGCGCCGACTTCGACGAACTGCTCGCCCGCAAGGCCGCCTCGCTCGGAGCCCGGGTGGTCGAACGCGCCAATGTGACGGGCCCGACGCTGGACGAGCGGACCGGCCGGATCACCGGGGTCACCGCCAAGCTGGGAGAGGAGCGCCGGCCGGTCGCCTACCGGGCCCCGGTCGTGGTCGCCGCCGACGGCAACTCCACCCGGCTGTCGGTGGCGATGCGGCGCTACCGCCGCACCGACCGCGCGATGGGCGTCGCCTACCGGACGTACTTCACCACCCCGAGGCACGACGACCGCTACCTGGAGGTCTGGCTCGACCTGCGCGACCCCGACGACCGGGCCCGGCGCCAGTTGCCCGGCTACGCCTGGGTGTTCGGCATGGGCGACGGCACCGCCAACGTCGGCCTCGGGGTCCTGGACACCGCCGGGACCGAGGCGGACTGGCGCGAGGTGCTGCGGCGCTGGTGCGACGGCCTGCCCCCGGAGTACGGCTACACCCCCGACGCGGTCACCGAGCCGATCCGCGGTGCCGCCCTGCCGATGGGCCTCAACCGCGCGCCCCACTACGCCGACGGCCTGCTGCTGATCGGCGACGCGGGCGGGACGGTCAGCCCGGGCACCGGCGAGGGCATCGCCTACGCGATGGAGTCCGGCCGCTACGCCGCCGAGACCATCGTCCAGGCCCTCGCCCGCCGCACCGACCGCGGTCGCGAACTCGCCCTGCGCGCCTACCCGCAGGCGCTGCGCTCCGCCTACGCGGGCTACTTCGCGCTCGGCCGCCTGGCCGCCGACATGCTGGGCCGCCCGAAGCTGCGCGGCGCGGCCGGGGCGGCCGGGCTCGGCCACCCGGCGCTGCTGAAGGCGGCGTTCCGGCTGATGGCCAACCTGACCGAGCCGAACTCCAAGGACGCCCTCGACCGGCTGCTCCACCTGCTCGGGCGGGTCGCCCCGGGGAAGTGACCCGGGCGCGCCGGACCGCTCATCCTCGCGGACGGGCGGTCCCGGTGTCCCGGCTTTGGCCGAATCCGCCGAGTCGAACGCGCAGTCGCACGGATCATGTTGACGAATGATCAGATGATCCGATTGCCTGGTGTCGAACCAGCCACGGAGGGTGAGCAGAACGCTCCTCCGTGGCTCCTTTTTCGACCGCTGACCCGTTCGACGGAGACACCGTGCGCCTTCGCCTTCGCCTGCTCGTCGCGCCGCTCGCCGCGGCCGCCGCCCTCACCGCCGTGACCGTCCCCGCCGCCGTCGCGGCCCCGGCGGCCACCCCCGCCGACCAGTGCTCCGCCGCCTTCCGCCACGACGACGCCCGCCTCGGCCCGGCCGACCTCCCGACCGCCGGGCCGGTCGGCCGCCAGCTCGTCGGCTACCAGCGCACCGGCGGCGCGGGCGAGCAGGACTTCCTGGCCAAGTACTACGACCCGGCCGGCAACGGCGGCAAGGGCGGCTGGATATACCCGCCGGCCGACGGCTACGTCACCCTGCCCGACGGCAGCCCGATCGAGTTCGACCTCACCCTCTACCCGAACCAGAACATCGACCGCTACGGCAGCGAGTACGGCGCCTACCTCGCCCCCGAGGGCCTGCCCTATGCCAGCCGCGCGCTCCCGCCGCAGAGCCTGGACGGCACCCCGCCGGCCGCCTGCAACTACCACGACTACAAGGTGGTCAAGGCCTTCACGGTGCACGCCGGCCCGATCGCTCCCTGGTTCAACCAGCCCGGCTGGGGCCTCCAGTACCAGCTCGACGCCACCCTGCTGCCCGGCGGCCCGGCCAAGCTGAACGTGCTCTGGCTGGTGGAGAACGGCTACCTGGCCCGGATCTGACCGCGCCCCGTCCGCCCGCCCGGTCCGTACGCCCGCTCCGTCCACCAGGGCGGAGCGGGCGTACGGGCCCGGAGGCCGGAATATTCGCTGGCGGGCCCGGGGGAGCGGGGGATAGGAAGACGGGATGACCATCAGCGATCCCGGCACCGCCCAGCGGCTGTTCCGCCCCACCGTCCTCGACCTCGGCGACGCCGTGCTGCGCCCGTGGGGGCCCGGCCTCGACGTGTCCGGCGGAATCGTGCCCGCCCTGCTCGCCGCCGCGGCGGACCCGGCCGTCGCCCGCTGGAACCCGCTCAGCGCCACCGGCCCGCTCGACCCGCAGGCCTACCTGGAGCGCTGCGAGGCGAGCTGGGCCGACGGCAGCGCGGCCTCCTTCGCCGTGATCGACGCCGCCGACGGCAGCCTCTGCGGCAACGCCTACCTGGGGTGGAGCAACCGGGACGACGGCGTGGCCATGGTCGGCTACTGGCTGCTCGCCGCGGCCCGCGGTCGGGGCCTGGCCACCCGGGCCACCACCGCCGTCACCCGCTGGGCGGTGGAGCACGCCGGCGCCCGCCGGATCGAGCTCTACCACGCCGTCGGCAACGAGGCCTCCTGCCGGGTCGCCGAGCGGGCCGCCTTCCCGTACGAGGGCACCCTGCGCGCCTCCTACACCTACGGCGGGGGCGTCTACACGGACGAGCACCTGCACGCCCGGCTGGCCTCGGACCCGTTCACGGACTGAGCGCCCGCCCGCGGGCCCGCGGCCGGCGGAACGGCTCAGCCCCGGACGGTCCCGCCGCGGACCGCGTACGCGTGGGCGGTGGACTCGGCGAAGCGCTCCTCCTGCATGGCCGTCAGCCGCTGGACGACCAGGACGGCGAAGACGGCGGCGACCACCTCCAGCACGTCGGAGGCCAGCAGCCAGCCGAGGGCGGTCTGGTAGTCGTCCGGGTACTTCGCCGAGTTCAGGTAGTTGGCGCCGTACCGGCCGGTCGCGTTGGCCAGCCAGAAGGTGGCCCACCAGAGGTTGACCAGCGGCTGGGGGTGCGGCAGGCGCACCCCGGAGGCGTCCGGCCGGGCGCTGGCCGTCCAGGTGTCCACCGTGATCCGGAACGGGAACCAGAGGGCGACCACGGGGGTGAACCAGCCGCCGATCGCCCAGCCGCGCTTGAACCGGTGCCCGCTCGGGTCGAAGACCTCCGCGTTCACCCGCACCCGGTGGAACCAGGTGATGAAGGCGACCGCCGAGGCCAGCAGGGTGAGCGTCTGGACCAGGCTGACGTTGTCGTAGAGCAGGGCCGCGTCCGTCAGCGCGGACTCGTCGGCCAGGTCGGAGTCGGCGGCGAACTCCCCCGCCTCCCCGTACAGGCGGAAGCCCGCGGCGAGCGAGGCGAGGGTCGCGGTGCCGCACACGGCGAGCAGGACGGTGGCGGCGGTGGAGCTGGGTCTGGGCGAGCGGTACAGGGCGGGCGAAGGCATCGGGGACGGACTCCTGGACTGGACCAATGTGACGGGGCGACACCCTAGGGCCTGCGGGCAGCCCCGGACCAGCGGCTTTTCGCGGACCGCACCGCACGACGGGCCCCGGCGCGTGGCCGCCGCCCCCGCCGCTGCCCCGGCCCGCGCTCCGGAGCGACGGCGCACGCGCGGAGCGGCGGTCCGGGCGGCGCGAACCGACGGCCGCGCGGCCCCCCGCCGTGGCTCCTTGCCACGGCCCCCCGCCGCGGATCCACGGGGCGCAGGCTGCGCGCGCGGCGGGGGAGCGACCTAACCTGGAGGAGAGCGTTCGGTGCGTCGCCCGCGAACGGAAGCGGTGGTCATGACGGTGGTCTCGGCGGCTCTCTTCGGTACCGACTGGTGGCAGCCCGCGCTGCCCGGCGGTGCCGAGTTGCTGCGCGAGTGCGCGGTACGGGGCTGGACGGTCGTGCTGACCGGCCCCGGGCCGGCCGGGGCTCCGGCCCTGGCCGTGGCCGACCCCGGGGGCGACCCGGTGCGGGCCGCGCTGGACCTGGTGGACGGCAGGCCCTCGCACGCCGTGGCCGTCGCCGGGAGTGTGCGCGAGGTCCGGGCGGCGCGGCGGGCCGGGGTGCCGTGCGTCGCCCTGGCGGCCGGCCGGGACACCGGCCCCGAGCTGCGGGCGGCGGGCGCGGCCGAGGTCCACCGCGACGCCGCCGCCCTGTTGAGCGTCCTGGACGACAGCCTGCTCGCCCGCCCCCGGGCGTTCGGGCCCGTCGGCGCCGGAACAGGCGGTGCCCGGAACGGTTAGCGCGAGCCCGTACCGGGCAACCGCCCGGGTGCGAGCACGTCACCCGAAGTGTCGGAGGTGACCGAGATGGACGGACCCGCGTTGAGCGGATGGGAGCGGCGGCTCCTCGAGGAGATCGAGTCCGATCTGCGCCAGGACACACGGCTCGACCGGAAGCTGAGCACCATGGGCGCCGAGCCGCCGAGCCGGGTCCGGGGCGTGCTCCGCGGCATCGGGCGCAGGTTCTCGGCGGGGGTCGTGCTGACCGCCCTGGTGATGACGATGATCTGCCTCGGCGTGGGCCTGCGGACCCCGGCCACCGCCGTACTGGTCGCGCTCGGCGTGGTCTGGGCGGCCACCGTGGCGGCCGCGTTCGCCGCCTCCGAGCTGCTGCGCCGCCGTCGCGCCGGCCGCGGCCGCACCGAAGCGGTGGACCCGGCGGAGGCCCGGGAACGCCGGGAGCGCCGCGAACGGCGGCCCTGGGACCGTCCGGAGGCGTGACACCATGACCACCGACCTGTGGGAGTACCGCCCGGGCTCCCATCCCGCCGCCGACCTCACGCTGGTCGGGTACGAGGTGCTCGCCACCGACGGCCCGGTCGGCCGGGTCGAACAGGACGCCGGGGACCACCTGCTGGTCGACGCCGAACCCTGGGTGCCCGGCACCCGGGTGCTCGTCCCGGCCGGGCTGGTCGCCCGGCTCGACCACCTCGACCGCGCCGTCCACCTCGACTGCCCGCGCGCCAGGCTCAGCTCCGCCCCGCCCGCGGCCGTCGACCTGACCGCCCCGCACCCGCGCTGAGCGACCACGCCATGGGCTGGCCGTCCACCACGCTCACCGGACGCGTGATCGCCTTCCTGGTCGCACCGTACGGGGCCGAACAGGTCGAACTGACCGACCCCTGGCAGGCCGTCGCCGAGTCCGGCGGCACCCCGCGGCTGCTGTCCACCGCCGAGGGCCGGGTCCGCACGGTCCGCCACCACGCGGAGGGCGACACCTTCGCCGTGGACGCCCTGGTCGCCGAGGCCGACCCGGCGGCCTACGACGGGCTGGTCCTCCCCGGCGGCGTCGCCAACCCCGACCGGCTGCGCCTGGACCGCCCGGCGGTCGCCTTCGTGCACGCCTACTGCGCCGCCGGCCGTCCGGTCGCGGCGATCTGCCACGCGGCCTGGACGCTCATCGAGGCCGACGCCGTCCGCGGCCGCACCCTCACCTCCTGGCCCAGCCTGCGCACCGACCTGGTCAACGCCGGCGCCCACTGGGTGGACGAGCCGGTCCACGTCTGCCACGACGGCCCCGGCCCGCTCGTCACCAGCCGCAAGCCGGGCGACCTGCCGCTGTTCGACGACGCCTTCGTGACGGAGTTCGCCCACGTGGCGGCGAAACGGAGGCGGTGAGCAAGGGGAGCGAGGGCGGGGTCAGTCGCCGCGGAGGCGGAGGAAGGTGGCGGACGGCGGGCGGCCGGTGAGGGTGAACTCGGCGCGGAGCGGGGCGGTCAGCGGGTGGACCGGGCCGTGGTCCGGGTCGGTGGCGGGCGGGCCGAGCAGGGGGCGGGCGAGCTCGGCGACCTCGCGGGACTGGACCGGGGTGAGCCTCGGGGTGGTCAGGAACACCCGGCCGTCGTCCAGCTGGAGGATCAGCGCGTGCGGGTGGGCGGCCGGGCCGGTGACGGCGCGGACGGTGGCGTCGAGGGTGTCGCCGCGGCGGTACTTGACCCAGACCCGGCCCGCGCCGCGCGGGCGGTACGGGGCCGCCGCGGCCTTGCAGACCAGTCCCTCCACCCCGGTGTCGGCGAGCCGCTCCGTCCACTCCAGCGCCTCCGCCCGGTCGGTGGTGGCCATGACCGGCCGGATCGGCGGCGGGACGTCGGCGAGGGCGGCGAGCAGCAGCCGGCGGCGGTCGGTGAGCGGAAGGGCCCGTACGTCGCGGCCGGGCAGCGCCAGCAGGTCGAAGGCGATCAGGCCGAGCGCGACCCCGGTGGCGGCGGCGCGGGCCCGGCGGGTGCGCAGCAACTCGCCGAAGGCGAACCGGCCGTCGCGCCAGGCGACCAGCTCGGCGTCCAGCACCAGGCCCTCCGGCAGCCGGGCGACGGCGGCGGCGATCGGGGGGAACTCGGGGGCGAGGTCGCGGCCGCCGCGGGACTGGAGGTACGCGGGCCGCCCGCCCCGGGCGAAGGCGACGCAGCGGAAGCCGTCCAGCTTCAGCTCGTACTGCACGCCCCCGCCGCCCAGGCCGTCGGCGGGCGGGACGGCGGCCACGGCGGCCGGGCGCATCACCTCGACGGGCGGGTGCAGCACCTGGGCCGGCCGCGCTCCTTCCGCCCGCCTGGTCGGTGGTGACCCCGTCGGCGGTGGCGCCGCCGGTGCGCCGGGCAGCGGCCGGGCCCGCTCCGGGTCCAGCAGCGGGGCGAGCAGGTCGCCGTGGGCGGCCAGCCGGTCGGGCACCTCGGCGAGGGTGAAGACCAGGTCCCGCTCGTCGGCGGCCCGTTCCAGCTCCGCCCAGGCCAGCGGGGTGGAGACGGTCGGCAGCGGCCTGGCCCGCAGGGTGTACGGCGCGGCGGTGGTCTTCTTGGCGTTGTTCTGCGACCAGTCGACCAGCACCCGGCCCCGGCGGCGGGCCTTGGCCATGGTGTGCACCACCAGCTCCGGGTGCTCGGCCTCCAGGGCGGCGGCCAGCGCCTTCGCGTACCCGGAGACCCGGGCGCTCGGCGCGGGCTCGATCGGGACCAGCAGGTGCAGGCCCTTGGAGCCGGAGGTCTTCACCCAGGCCGCCAGGCCGTCCGCCGCGAGCCGCTCGCGCAGCAGCAGCGAGACGGTGCGGCAGGTGAGCATGTCGGCGCCCTCGCCGGGGTCCAGGTCCAGCACCAGCCGGTCGGCGAGGGCGGGTCGGGCCGCGTGCCACTGCGGGACGTGCAGTTCCAGGCAGCCCAGGTTGGCGACCGCCAGCAGCGCCGCGCCGCTCTCCAGCACCACCTGGCGCAGCTCGCCGGTGTTGCTCGGCACGTCGACCGTGCGCACCCAGTCCGGGGTGCCGGGCGGCGGGTTCTTGGCGACGAACACCTCCGCCTCGACGCCGTCCGGGCAGCGGAGGAAGGAGACCGGGCGGTCGCGCAGGTGCGGGAGCAGGGCGGCATGCACGGCGGCGTAGTAGCGCAGCACCTCGCCCTTGGGCGTGCCGGTGCGCGGGTAGTACACCTTGTCGAGGTGGGAGAGGGCGAGGGTGCGCCCGTCCACCGTCATCTGCGGCACGGTCCGCCTCCGATGCCTCCGATGCCTCCGGTGGGGTGGCCCCCGCTGTCAGTCTGCCCCGGTCCGGCGGCCACCGCCTCGGCGCCGCCGCTCCGGGCCGTCCGCGACCGCGGACCGCCTCACCCCCGTGGGCGGCCGGCCGGCCGGGGCGCGCCCGGGTAGGTGCCGAAGTACCAGCGGTTGCCCTCCGGGTCGGCGGCGGCGAAGTCGCGCGAGCCGTAGTCGGTCTCGTACAGCCCGGTGGTGATCCGGGCCCCGGCGGCCACCGCGCGGGCGTGCACGCCGTCCGGGTCGGCGGTGACCACGTACGCGGTGAAGCCGCCCGGCAGGCCCGGCCACGGTTCGGCGTTCTCGGGTGTCGGACGGTCGGAGCCGAGCATCACGCCGCCGCCCTCGGGCCAGGCGAGTTCGGCGTGCGCGACGAACTCGCCCTCGCCGTAGGTGACGACCTCCTGGAAGCCGAAGGCGTCGACCAGGAAGCGGATCAGGGCCCGGGCGTCGGTGGCGCGCAGGTTGGGCCAGACCTGCGGGGCGGGGGTCTCGGTGGTGTCCATGGCTCGCTCACTCCTCGGGACGTGCGGGTGGCCGGGCCGGTGGCCGGGCCGGTCGCGTTCTCTTCCACTCTGCGGCCGCGCCCCGGGCCCCGCCTCGAAGGTCGCGCGGACTCGCCCGCTCCGGCTGCGCGGGGTCGCGGGCGGAGGCGGGGTTGCTTATGGTGAGGGCGCGGTCACAGCCCCCTTCCGCCCCGACGGCGGGAGCCCGGGAGCACCGCCGGGGGGATGCGGGGGGACCAGCGGGGGGAACCACCGACGAAGGAGTCCCCGTGACCACTGCCCGAGACATCATGCACACCGGCGCCCAGTGCATCGGCGCCCACCAGACGCTCGCCGAGGCCGCGCGGATGATGCGCGACAAGCACGTGGGCGCGCTGCCGATCTGCGGCGACGACCAGAAGCTCAAGGGCATCATCACCGACCGCGACATCGTGCTGCGATGTATCGCGGAGGGCAAGGACCCGGCCACGATGACGGCCATCGAACTGGGCGGCCACCTGCACTGCGTACGCGCCGAGGACAGCATGGAGGCGGTGCTGCGCAAGATGGAGCAGCACCAGATCCGGCGCATCCCGGTGATCGACGGGGACCGGCTGGTGGGCATGATCAGCGAGGCCGACCTGGCGATGGGCCACCGCGAAGGCCAGCGGCTGACCGATCAGCAGATCATCGAGTTCATGGACAGCGTGTACCTGAAGCACTGACCGGCTGACACCCCGCCCGGCCCGCCCCGCTCCGTTTCCGCCCTGCCCTGCCCCGCCCCGCCCGCTCCGGTGACCGGCCGGCCCCCCGTACCGGCCGGGCCCTTCGAGCGTGCCGGGCGGGGCAGCGGTGCGTCTTGTACGAATGCGCACGCCTCAGCTCCCGGAGCCCCCTGGGTCCAGGACGGTGCTGGTCACCCGCCCGCTGACCCGGTCGGTGACCCGCTCGGCGGGCCCGGGCAGGGCGGCGGCGGTGCGCCGGGCGGCCAGGAACGCGCGCGGCGAGCAGCCGACCATGGCGCGGAAGGTCCGGTCGAGGTGGGACTGGTCGTAGTATCCGCAGCGCGTGGCCAGGTCGGCGCCGGTGGGCCGGTACCCGGAGCGGTGGTCCTCGGAGGGGTGGTCCTCGTGCGCGGTCAGGGCGTTGAGGGTGCGCTGGAGCCGGAGGATGCCGGCCGCCTGCTTGGGGGCCAGCCCGAGGTGCTCGCGGAAGCGCAGCTCCAGTCGGCGGCGGCTCCACCCGGTGCCCTCGACCAGGGTGCCGATCGGCACCAGCCCGTGCGAGTGCCGCAGTTGCCGCCAGACCCAGTGCACGGACGGGTCCCAGTCCGGCCCGTACGCGAACAGTGCGCCGAAGTACCCGTCCAGCATGGCGAACCGGGCCGGCCAGCTCGGCGCGTGGGCCAGCCGGTCGGTCAGTGCCCGCAGCCGCGGGCCCAGGACGTCCCCGGCCTCGGCCCAGTGCCCGCCGAGCTCGCCGGCCAGCGGCCCGAACGCCCGGAACGCGCCCTGTGGGGTGAGCGAGACGGCCAACCCGTGCAGCGCGCCCGCGTGTTCGGCGACCGTCGCGGTGCGGCGCAGCCCGGCCGCGACCGAGCCGAAGGAGGCCGCGGCCGCGGGGGAGACGGCGTCGGTGAGGCTCATGGTGCCCTCGAAGGCGAGCGCCACGGTGACCACGTCCGTCGGCACCTCCAGCCGTCGGAGCGGCTGCCGCAGCGCCAGCCGGTAGCCCCGGTAGCCGAGCACGTACCCGCGCAGCGGCGCGGCCGGCGCGCCGAGGACCGTCCCGGGAGGGGTGTTCCGGATCATCGCAACTCCCCAGCTCGGTCCGGCGGGTGACACGCGCACGGGCCATCGTAGGCGGCACCGCCCGGCCCCCGGGAGGGCCCGGGCGGCGCGGGGCGTCTCAGGAAGCGGAATCCGGTTTCTTGCCAGCCGAGATGGGGGCAGACTGGCGGGCATGGGAAAGCAGTACGAAGCCATCGACGGTCGGCTGCGCCGGTTCATCGAGCGCCAGCCGGTCTACTTCGTGGCCACCGCCCCGTTGGCCGCCGACGGGCACGTCAACCTCTCGCCCAAGGGCCGGTCCGGGACGCTCGCGGTGATCGACGAACTCACCCTCGCCTACCTGGATTTCGGCGGCTCGCAGGCCGAGACGGTCGCCCATCTGCGGGAGAACGGCCGGATCACCCTGATGTGGTGCGCGTTCGAGGGCCCGCCGACCGTGGTGCGGGTGCACGGGCGCGGGGAGCCGGTGTTCCGGGACGACCCGCGGTTCGCCGAACTGCTCGGCCACTTCGACCCGTCCGCCGACGGATCCGGGCTGCGGGCGATCGTGCTGGTCCGGGCGGAGCGGGTCAGCGACTCCTGCGGGTACGCGGTGCCGTTCATGGACTACCGGGCCGACCGCGACCTGCACGCCCAGTACTTCGACCGGAAGGACGAGGAGGAGTTCGGCGCCTACTGCGAGCGCAAGCCGCTGGTCGGCAGCAGCATCGACGGGCTGCCGGCCGTTCCGCTGCCACTCCCGCCCCGGCCGTCCTGACCGGCCCGTTCCACCGGGGTGGCCGGGATCCGGGGGCCGAGGGGCCGGGAGCCGAGGCTCCGGCCGGGAACGCGACGAGGCCGCCGTACCCCGGGCGGGGTGCGGCGGCCTCGTGGCCTACGTCTTACTTGCCCAGACCGGCCTTGACGGAGCAGACCGGCCAGGCGCCGGGGCCCTGGGCGGCGAGGACCTTCTCGCCGATGGCGATCTGCTGGTCCTTGGTGGCCTGGTGGGCCTGCGCGGCGTAGGAGGTGCCACCGAAGGCGGCCCAGGTGCTCTGGGTGAACTGCAGGCCGCCGTAGAAGCCGTTGCCGGAGTTGATGGCCCAGTTGCCGGTCGCCTCGCAGGCGGCGACCTTGTCCCAGACCGTGGCCGGCGCGGCGGAGGCGCTGGTGGCCGTGACGAGGCCGGCCACGGGCAGGGCGGTGATCGCCCCGGCCATCAGAGCCATCCGGACGCGGTTGCGGCGCTTCGGGGTGGCAGTGGTGGTGGCAGCGGCGGTCTCGTTACGGAAGGTCATGGAGTTCCTTTCGGAGGGGTCTGCGAGCGCGCGGAACCAGGCCCTCGGAAGGCCGTCGGTTTCGGGGACACGTCACTCGCGTGGTCCTGCACCGTTCTGCCCGGGGGCGGTTGGCCCGGCCGGAGCGGATCGCTCGGTGCAACGGGTTCGAAGTTACGGGGGTGGACGGGGCGGTTTCAAGGATCCGAAGGTTTAGCCACGTCAGAGGGGTGTTACCGCGCGTAAGGATCAAGGAAATATGGCGATTTCGCCCGATTTGCCACCATTTCCAAGATCAAATAGCCCCGGGAAGTGGCCCGCGCCACTCCCAACCCGCCCCGGAACCGGTGTGAGGCCGCCCACACGGTCGACAGCGTGTGACGGTCGGCCAGCCGCCGGTGCCGGTTCCGCCGCCGCGGCCGCCCGCCCGGGTGGCCCGCGCCACAGCCCTCACCCGGAGTGCCCCCTGCCGTCACTCCCGGTGGCGGGCATAGCCTCGGCCCCATGAGCAACGACAGCGATGCAGCGGACACGGCGGACGCGGGAGAGGCGGCCGCCGGTGCGGGAGGGGCGGCCGACGCCGGTGCGGGACGGGCCGCCGCGGCGGGGGTGCCGATCGGCGCCGAGGAGCACGAGGCCGCGGCCGCGCCCGCGGGCTTCGAGCTGGGCACCGACGGCCCCAGCGTGGTGCTGGCCGGCCTGGACGGCTCCGACTCCTCCTGGCGCGCCACCGCCTACGCCGCCGGACTGGCCCGCCGGCAGGGCGCCGTCCTCGCGGTGGCGTACGTCCAGCCGATCCTCGGCGCCGCGACCGCCCTGGCCGGGGCCGCGGTGGAGGAGACCACCCAGGAGATCGCCGAGGAGCTGCTGGCCGCCCTGCGCGAGGCCGAGCACCGGGTGCGCGAGGTGTGGAAGGTGGAGTGGCGCTTCCTGACCATGCGCGGCGACCCGTACACCGGCCTCGCCAAGCTCGCGGACGAGCTGCGCGCCGACGCCGTGGTGGTCGGCGTCTCCGAGCAGGCCGGGCACAAGGTGATCGGTTCGGTGGCGGTCCGGCTGGTCAAGGCGGGCCGCTGGCCGGTCACCGTCGTCCCGTAGGCGCCTGCCCTGAGGTGCGTGCCCCCAGCCTGGGGCGCGTGCCCTGAGCTGCGTGCCCCGGGCCTGAGGTACGTGCCCGGCCCGGGGTCGGGTAGCCGCCCGAAGGGCGCCGGAGCGGCGGCCGGTAGGGTGCGTGACCATGACGGACACGCGGGGCACGCACCCCTCCGAGCCCGCCCACCCGACCGGCAGTGACCTGCACCTCGACCTCCCCGCCACCGGGGGCCGGCGTGCCGCGCTGATGACGGCCCTGCGCGAGGCGATCCGCAGCGGCAGACTGGCCCCCGGCACCCGGCTGCCGCCCTACCGCGCCCTCGCCACCGACCTCGGCCTGGCCCGCAACACCGCCGCCGAGGCCTACGCCGAACTCGTCGCCGAGGGCTGGCTCACCGCCCGGCAGGGCTCCGGCACCACCGTCGCCGAACGCGCCGAGCCCGTCCCGAGCGGCCGGGCCCGCCGGCCCTCCCGCCGCCCCGGCCCCACCCACGACCTGCGCCAGGGCCAGCCCGACGCCTCCTCCTTCCCGCGCACCGCCTGGCTCGCCGCCGCCCGCCGGGCCCTCACCGCCGCCCCCAACGAGGCCTTCGGACCCGGCGACCCCCAGGGCCGGCGCGAACTGCGCACCGTCCTCGCCGACTACCTCGCCCGCGCCCGGGGCGTGCGCACCGACCCCGACCGGATCGTGGTCTGCTCGGGCTTCGCCCACGCGCTGCGGCTGCTCTTCGACGGTGCCGCGCCCGTCCTGCCGCCCGCCGAGCACGGCCCGCTGGCCGTCGAGGCGTACGGGCTGGGCTTCCACCGCGGGCTGCTGGCCGCCGCCGGCGTCACCACCGTTCCGCTGCCGATCGACGAACGGGGCGCCCGGACCGGCGAGTTGGCGAACCACCCGGACGTCCGGACGGCGCTGCTCACCCCCGCCCACCAGTTCCCCACCGGCGGCCCGCTGCACCCGGGCCGCCGCGCGGCCGTGGTGGACTGGGCGCGCGGGCGCGGCGGGCTGGTCCTGGAGGACGACTACGACGGGGAGTTCCGCTACGACCGCCAGCCGGTCGGCGCCCTCCAGGGGCTCGACCCCGAACGGGTGGTCTACCTCGGCAGCGCCAGCAAGAGCCTCACCCCCGCGCTGCGGCTCGGCTGGATGGTGCTGCCCGACCACCTGGTGGACCGGGTGCTCGCCGCCAAGGGCGAGCGCGAGGGCTGGGCCAGCGCCCTCGACCAGCTGACCCTTGCCGAGTTCATCGACTCCGGCGGCTACGACCGGCACGTGCGTCGGATGCGCCGCCGTTACCGCGAGCGCCGGGACGAGCTGGTGGCCGCCCTCGCGGCCCGCGCTCCGCACGTCGAGGTGTCCGGCATCGCGGCCGGCCTGCACGCGGTGCTGCGCCTGGAGCCGGGCACCGAGCGCTCGGTGCTCAAGGCCGCCGCCTACCGGGGCCTGGCCGTCGAGGGGCTCGCGGACTACCGGCACCCGGCGGTCGGGGAGGAGGCGATGCCCGCCGTCGACGGCCTGGTGGTCGGCTACGCCACGCCGCCGGACCACGCCTACCCGGCGGCGCTCGGCGCGCTCTGCGACATCCTGCCGCCGTGCGGGTGAGGGCCGCCCCCGGGAGCAGTGGCGAAGGATAGGCCCCCGGGCGCGCCCGTGGGGGCGGAACGAGAGCGGCCGGTGCGCGGTGTCCGCTCGCCGCTCCTGCGTCGGTACGGACCCGGGCCGAGGAGCACAACCCCGGCGGAGGCGGGGCCTACGCTCCTTGGTCATGCGCAGAACACATCCGCGTCGCGCCGCGCTCGCCGCGTGTCCGGCCCTCGTCGTCGGTCTGCTCCTCTCCGCCGCCCCTGCCGCTCGGGCCGACGGACAACTGCCCCTCACGGCCGTCTCCGACAAGCAGACGACGGTCCGGGGGAGCGAGTTCACCGTCACCCTGACGCTCACCAACCCGTACGACACCCCGATCCAGTTCGTCTACCAGAGCGTCCAGGAGACCTACGCCACGAGTCTGGAGACCGGGCTGAAGTTCACCGCGACCGCCTGCGGCACCCAGACCAACGGGTGCAGTGACAACGTCCACGGCGGCATCGCCCGCTACAACGTCCCACTCGCCCCCGGTGCCAGCAGCGCCTTCACGGTGACGTACGCCGTCGCCCCCGATTCGGCCTGCGGTCCCGGCACCCGGATCGACCTCTACTCCTACCTGTACTACGAGTACAAGGGCGGTGAGGCCAACAACTCGGGCATCGTCGGCGTCCCCGGCACCCAGGTCGCCTGCGCCTGACCCGCCCGCCCCGACCGGCCTGCCTGACCGGCCTGGTCACCCGCCTGGTCCGCCTGACCCGAATGACCCGCCTGACCCGAATGGTCCGACCGGCCCACCGGTGTCATCGGCGGAGCACCACAGGCGCGCACCGTCCTCTCCGGCGCAGACGCCCACCGCGCACCCCCCGTTCACCCGTCAGGTGCCGGCCTCCCCCGTGCCGGCACCTGACGGGCCGTTCGCGTTTCCCGTGGTCGGCCGCGGGGAGCGGCGGTCGGAGCCCGGCGGCGCGCGGGTGTCCGAACCGCCGGGACGGTGCGTCGGGTTGACGCCGGACGGTGCTCTCCGGGCCGTCCGGCCGGGCCCCGACCGGGATGGAAAGGCCGTTGGCCGCAGGGGGATCGCCGGGGCGAACGGATGTTCCCGGAGTTTGCGGGGAGATGGGGGCGGACCGGGCAAGATTCACCCTATCGGGGGGTAGTGAGCCTTCGTTCGGGCTCCGTCGGGTCCTGATGATCTAGGGTTCCGGGTGGGCCGCCGGGAGACGGTGGTCGCCTTCTCGCCTAAATCGCCAACGCCCCCACCGATAAACGGATCTGATGATCCGTCATGGCATGCGTCAGGGCGGGCCGCTGTGCCCCTGGACGTGTGACCCGATCACAGGAATGGAGAGCCCTGCCGATGACCGTGGACACGAGCCCGGAGGCAGTGCAGGCCAAGCAGCAGAGCCTTGCGACGGCTGCTGCCCGGAACCTTGCCACCACGACCAAGTCCGCACCGCAGATGCAGGAGATCACCTCCCGCTGGCTGCTCAAGGTGCTCCCCTGGGTCCAGGCGGCCGGTGGCGCCTACCGCGTCAACCGTCGGCTCACCTACGCCGTGGGCAACGGGGTGGTGGAGTTCATCAAGACCGGCTCCCAGGTCCGGGTGATCCCGGCCGAGCTGGGCGAGCTGGCCCTGCTGCGCGGCTACGAGGACGAGGACGTCCTCACCGCCCTGGCCGACCGCTGCCAGCAGCGGGACTTCGGCCCCGGCGAGGTGCTCACCACCCAGGGCGAGGCCGCCGACAAGATCTTCCTGATCGCGCACGGCAAGATCAACAAGATCGGCACCGGCAAGTACGGCGACGACACCGTGGTCGGCGTGGCCGGCGACGGCGACCGCTTCGGCGACGACGCGCTGCTGAACCCGGACGCCGTCTGGGAGTTCACGGCCAAGACCGCCACCTCCGGTGTCGCCCTGACGCTGACCCGGGCGGACTTCGCCGCCATCCGGGACAACGCGCCCAGCCTCCAGGAGCACCTCCAGGGCTTCCTGGCCCTGCCGCTCCAGGCGCAGAACGAGCGCGGCGAGGCCGAGATCGCCATGTCGGCCGGCCACCACGGCGAGTACGAGCTGCCCGGCGCCTTCGTGGACTACGAGCTCAAGCCGCGCGAGTACGAGCTGAGCGTCGCGCAGACCGTCCTGAAGGTCCACACCCGCGTCGCGGACCTGTACAACCAGCCGATGAACCAGACCGAGCACCAGCTGCGGCTGACGATCGAGGCCCTGCGCGAGCGCCAGGAGCACGAGATCGTCAACAACCCGGAGTTCGGCCTGCTCAACAACGCCGACTTCGACCAGCGCATCCAGACCCACTCCGGCCCGCCCACCCCGGACGACCTGGACGAGCTGCTCAACCGCCGCCGCGACCCCGACTACCTGCTCGCCCACCCGCGGACCATCGCCGCGATCGGCCGGGAGTTCAACGCCCGCGGGCTGTACCCCACCCACGTCGACCTCGGCGGGCAGCAGGTGCCGGCCTGGCGCGGGGTGCCGATCCTGCCGTGCAACAAGATCCCGATCACCAAGGAGAACACCAGCTCGATCCTGGTGATCCGTACCGGTGAGGACAACCAAGGCGTCATCGGCCTGCACCAGACCGGCCTCCCGGATGAGTACCAGCCCTCGCTGTCGGTCCGCTTCATGGGCATCGACGAGAAGGCGATCATCTCGTACCTGGTCAGCGCCTACTACTCGGCCGCCATCCTGGTGCCGGACGCGGTCGGCGTGCTGGAGAACGTGGAGATCGCGCACCGCCGCAGCTGAGCGCGCAGAACGGTGAGCGCGGGCCGTTACCGGTCGGCTCGATGATCGTTTGACCTGATGACGGACGGCCCGCCCCCTGAAGGCGGGCCGTCCGCCTGACCGTGTCTGATCACTTCTGGTCGTACCCGATGGAACTTCCGTCGGGAACGCGACCGTACTCGACCTTTCCGCCCGTTCCGTCCGTTCTGCCCGTTCCCTCGCGGCCGGTCGGCCCGAGCCCGTTCCGTCCTCCCCGGACGATCCGAGAGGTGTGTGGAGCCCATGCCCCAGCGTCGGCAGATCTGCCGGATACCGTCCGGCGTCGCTGGGGGTGCGGCCCCCGGGCGGCGGGTACGGCTGATCGGCGCGGCGGCCGGCGTGGTCGCGATCTGCGCGCTGGTCGGCGGTGCGACCGCGTCCGGCGCCGGGCATCCCGGGGGGTACCCGCACGGCCCGGTGGTGGACGTCTGCGTGTGCGACGAGACCGACCTCTCGATGTCGGTGCGGCCGGGCGGACAGGTGACCGTCGGCGTGGACGTGGACGTGGACGTCCAGGTCGGCGCCGCGCCGGGCGTCGGCCCGGGGCACCACGGGCCCAAGCCCCCGCACGGGCACCACCCCTGCCGCACACCCAAGCCCGCCCCGAAGCCCACCGCGCCGCACTTCCCGTCGCCGTCCGTCTCGGCGCCGTCCTTGTCCTCGCCGCCCTTCTCCTCGCCCTCGCGTCCGGCGGGGCTGCGGAGCGAGCCCGGACGGCCGGTCGAGGGGCAGGGTGGCCCCGGGCAGCTCGGGCCGGGCCACGACGACGGCGACGACGACGAGTACGACGACGGGTACGGCGACGACGAGTACGGCGACCACGGCTGGCACCACCATCACCATCACCACCACCATCCGTGCCCGAGCCCCAGTCCGAGCCCGAAGCCCACACCGAGCCCGACGCCGACCCTCACCCACACGCCCAGCCCGACGCCCACTCCGACGCCGACACCGACCCGGACTCCGACCCGCACCCCCACACCGACCGCCACGCCGTCGCCGACTCCGAGCCCCACGCCGAGTCCGAGCGCGACTCCGAGCCCCACGCCGAGCCCGAGCGCGAGCCCGAGTCCGAGCCCCACGCCGAGTCCGAGCGCGAGCCCAAGTCCGAGCCCGAGTCCGAGTCCGAGCCCTACCGCCACGTCGTCGCCGACCTCACCGTCCCCCAGTCCGACGCCGTCCCCCAGCCCGTCGCCCGCGTCGCCCGCACCTTCGGCGTCCCCGGCTCCTTCGGTCCCGCCCTCCGTGCCGCCGTCGGCACCCGCACCGGGGCCCTCCCCGGCCGCCCCCGCGCCGGCGACCCCGGCCCCGGCGGCGCCCGCCCCCGTACAGGCCCCGCCGCTCCCCGTTCCGGCGGCTCCCGCGCCCGCGGTCCCGAGCCCGGCCGCGCCCGGTCCGGCGGCCCCCAGCCCCGCGGCCTCGCCGAGTTCGGCCCGTCCGAGCCCGCTGTGGCCGACCCCGTCGGCGCAGCCGGTGTTCCACGCCCCCAGGGCGAAGCCCGCGCCCATGGCCCGGCAGCACCAGGGCACCTCGATGACCACCATGCTGCTGGTGATCATGGTCCCCGGTGTGCTCGCGGCGGCGGCCCTGCGCCCGGGCCGTGGTGGCCGAGGACGCGGCGGCCGTTCGGGCCCGTCCTGACCGTCCCCTGACGGCCCGCCGACCGGTTCCCGGTCGGCGGGGGCCCGCCCTACCGCGCGGTCCCGAACCGAACCGAACCCGAGCGGGCCGAAGCGGTCGGGGGCCGCCCCCTTGAGCTTTCCGTTCCGTCACAAGCCAAGCCAGAGAAGGGAGTTCCCATGTCCGAGTGGGTGGCGTTGATCATCGCCATGGCGTCGGCCTGTGCCGTCGTGATGGCGGTGGTGGTGCTGAGGCAGCGCCGACCGATCGAGGAGAGTGCCGACGAGACCCCGGATGTCATCGAGTACATCACGATGATGATCGGGGTGGTCTACGCGATCGTCCTCGGTCTCGCCATCGCGGGTGTCTGGGAGGCGCGCGGCGCCGCCCAGGACGACCTGTTCCGCGAGGCGCAGTCGCTGCGCGAGATCAGCGACCGTGCGGTGATCTACCCGGCGGAGTTCCGCGACCAGGTCCGGGCCGACGTGGACACCTACGTCTCGTACGTGGTGAACACCGAGTGGTCCTACATGCAGGAGACCGGTGGCATCACCGAGAAGGGCGACCAGCTGCTCCAGAAGCTCCAGAACGACATCGCCACCCGCTCGCCCGCCTCCGACCTGGAGTCGCAGGGCTACCAGCCGATCATGGACCGGGTCAGCCAGGCGTCCGAGTCCCGCAACTCGCGCGGACAGAACGCCGGGCCGACGATGCCCGGGGTGGTCTGGTTCGGCCTGATCGGGGGTGCGGTGGTGACCGTCGGCATGCTCTTCGCGCTCCAGATCCGGCGCACGCCGAGGGAGTTGACCCTGGCGCTCTGCTTCAGCGTGCTGATCGCCTTCCTGCTGTTCATGATCTGGGACTTCGACAACCCCTTCTCCCGGAGCGTCTCGGTGACCACCCAGCCGTTCGAGGACCTCTTCCCCTCGCTCAACCTCGGCGGCTGAGCCGGTCTCCGGCCGCTGCTCGCCGGTCGCGGGCCGCTGCTTGCGGGCCGCCGGCCGCCGGGCGGATCCGGGCAGATGATCTTCGGATAATCTTGCCCGGATCGTCGGGGGTCGGCCCCCGGCGGAGAGAACGAGGAGATCGTCAGCAGTGTCCGACCCGACGCCGGATCTCGGCGCCCACTTCCCGCCGGCCCGCCCGGAGCGCGCCTGGTGGTGGCTGCCCGCCTCGGAACGGCTCCGGCGGAAGAAGCAGCGCCGGGCCTGGGAGGACTACCGGGAGCGCTACCGCAAGGAGGACCACGCCAAGGCCCAGCGGCGCAAGCGCGCCCGGGACGAGGGCGCGGACTGCTGCGTCGACGGCTGCTGCGAGTTCGCCGACCCCTGCCTGATCGCCCTGATCCCGGTGATGATGGCCTCCGGTGTCCGGTTCGCCCTCACCGGGGCGCGCGGTCGCCGGGCGGCCGATCCGTCCGCCCCCGCCCCGCGCGGGTTCGCGGCCGGGGTGCTGTACGGCGCGGTGCGCTACTACCGCGCCGAGGTCAGCCCCCGCCGTCCGGCCTGCTGCCCGTACACGCCGTCCTGCTCGACCTACGCGGTGCGGGCGCTGCACCGGCACGGTGCGCTGCGCGGGGCCCGGCTGACCGCCGGGCGGCTGCTGCGCTGCCGCCCGGGCGCGGGCGGGGCGGACCCGGTGCCGCCGCGCTGAGCCGCGGCTGGCCGGGTCGCGACGGCCGAGCCCCGGACGGGAAGACCGCGGATGGCCCGCGCGGAGTCTCCGCGCGGGCCATCGTTGTTCCTGACAAAGCGTCAGCGAAGGCTGCTGTCCATCGAGTTGAGCATGGTGCCGGAGGCGTCGTCGTTCTCCAGGGAGAAGGCGAACAGCCCGCCCAGGCCCTTGGCCTTGGCGTAGGCCCCGCGCGCCTGGACGGCCTGCGGGGTGTCACCGGTCCAGAAGTTGGTGCCGTCGTAGACCCAGCTGCTCTCGGTGACCGGGTCCCAGTGGGTCTGGGCCGCGGTCGGGTTGAGCTCCTTCCAGGCGGCCAGGCCGGCCTCCTGGCTCAGCGGCTTCTTCGCCGTCGGGCCGGTCGCGCTCTGGTACAGGCCGTAGTTGGAGCCGGCCGGGACGCCGGTCCAGCCGCGCCAGTAGAACGGGATGCCCAGCACGATCTTGTTCGCGGGGAAGCCGCCGGGGATGCCGTACTCGGGCAGGCCGGTGGTGTACGCGGCGAGCGTGGTGTCCACGTTGTACTTGCGGGTGCCCGGGGTGATCGGCGTGGTCGGGTCGGCCGGGCTGTCGTGCAGCGGGTCCTGGTGGTTGGTCGGGCCGGTGGCGTCCCACGCGCCGTGCATGTCGTAGGACATCACGTCGGCGTAGTCCAGGTAGGCGCCGATCTTGTCGGTCTCCAGCTGGGCGACCTTGTCCTGGCCGCTGGGCAGTGCGGCGGTCAGCAGGTAGCGCTTGCCCTGGGCGGCGCCGAGGGCGTCCAGCTGGGTACGGAACTCCTTGAGCAGCAGGGTGTAGTTCTGCTTGTCGGCCGCGGAGTAGTGGTTGCCGGTGTGGCCGCCGGCCGAGCCCGGGTACTCCCAGTCGAGGTCGACGCCGTCGAAGAGGCCCGCCGCCGAGGCCGCGCCGCCGGAGGCGTCACCGGCCACGCCGGTCGGCAGGTTCCCCTTGAGGAACATGTCGACGCACGAGGAGACGAAGGCCTTGCGGGAGGAGTCGGTGGCCGCCGCGTCGGAGAAGTACTTGGAGTACGTCCAGCCGCCGATCGAGATGGTGAACCGCAGGTTCGGGTACTTGGCCTTCAGCTGGCGCAGCTGGTTGAAGTTGCCCTTGAGCGGCTGCTCCCAGGTGTCGCTGCTGCCGTCCACGCTGGTGGCGGAGCTGTAGTCGGCCTGGTAGTCGGCGTAGGCGTCGCCCGCGCCGTCACCGGCGTTCGGGTTGGACTCGTTGGCCGAGTCGGAGGCCTTCACCGCCTGGAAGCAGGTGAACTTCGTCGGGTCGATGTTGGCGAACGCGTAGTGGACGACGTCCAGCTTGCCCGCCGCGCCGCTGGTGTCGACGTTCTTGGCGTTGTACGCGTTCTCGTAGACGCCCCACTGGTCGAAGTAGGCGGAGCGGATCTGCTGCTGGGCGGGGGCGGCCGCGGTGGTGGTGCTCACCGGCGCGGACTGGGCGGAGGCGTGGCTGCCGGAGTAGCCCTGGACGCTGAAGGTGTAGCTCCTGCCCGGCAGCAGCGAGCTGACCGCGACGGAGGTGCCCATCGAGGTGGCGACCAGCTGGCCGTTGGACCACACCTTGTAGGCGACCGGGCCGTCGCCGCTGGTGAGGGTGGACGGCTGCCAGGTGAGCACCACCGCGTTGGAGGTGGTCCTGGTGACCGCGAAGCCGGTCGGGGTGGTGACCTTGCCGTCCCCGGCCGGGCCGCTCGCGGTGGCCGTCGGGGTCGGGGTGGTGGTCGTGGGGGTGCCCGTGGGGCTGCCGGTCGCCGTCGGGCTCCCGGTGGGGCTGCCGGTGGCGGTGGGGCTCGCGGTGGCCGTCGGGCTGGCCGTGGCGGTCGGGCTGCCGGTGGCCGTCGGGCTGGTGGACGAGGTGGGGCCGGCCGGGCCGGTCAGCGTGAGGTCGTCCGCGTAGTAGGTGCCGGTGCCGTACCAGCCGTGGGTGAAGACCGTGACGGAGGTGGTGGTGGCGCCGGTGGTGAAGGTGGTGCTCAGCTGGTTCCAGCCGGTCGCGCCCGGCGTCCAGGCCGAGGAGTTGACGCCGGTGCCGGTGGCGCCCAGGTAGACGTAGCTGCCCTGCACCCAGCCGGCCAGGGTGTACGTGGTGTTCGGCTGGACGGTGACGGTCTGCTGGCACTGCGCGGTGTCGCCGGCCGAGGCGGCGCCGGCGAGCGCGCGGCTCCCGCCGTGCACCGGGGTGGTGACGACCGAGCCGTTGGAGCAGGTCCAGCCGGCCAGGGTGCCGGTCTCGAAGTCGCCGTTGGCCAGCAGGTTGACCGGGGCGGCCGAGGCGGAACCGAAGGTGAGGGCGATGGCGGCGCCGCTGGTGGTCAGCGTGGCGGCCAGGGCCAGTGCGGTGGCTCTTCTGCGCTGGGCGGCCCGGCGGTCGGCGCGCTCCCCGGCGGGGTGGGCGGGCCGTGCGGGCGTGACGCGGTCGTGCATGCGGTGGGTCCTCCGGATGTGTGGGGGGTTCCGGCGGTGCGGTGGCCCGGGACGGGCCGAGGGGAGCCGGCCCGGGCGCGGTGGGGGCGCGCGGGCTGGTGACGCGTGCTGACGAGCGGTGTGCTGACGAGCGGAGTGCGGACGCGACGGGCGGCCGACCCGTGCACGTCACGACTGAACAGATTGGACTGGACCAATATTCGCCGTCAAGGGTGTCCGCCCGCTGGACCGTTCCCTGCCGGGTCGGCGGCGGCCCGGTAGGTTGGCCGGTACGAGCAGGCCCGTCGAACGGAGGACGCGCGATGGACAGCCAGGACTGGGACGACCGCTACGCCGCGAGCGAGCTGGTGTGGGGTGCCGCGCCCAACCGGTGGGTGGTCCGCGAACTGGCCGGGCGCACTCCCGGCCACGCGCTGGACCTGGCCGCCGGAGAGGGCCGCAACGCGATCTGGCTGGCCGCCCAGGGCTGGGAGGTCACCGGACTGGACTTCTCCGCCGTCGCCCTGGAGCGCGCCGAACGGCTCACCGCCGAGCTGCCCGACGAGGTCGCCGACCGGCTCACCTGGCGCCACGGCGACGCCCGCGCCTACGAGGCCCCCGCCGCCGGCTACGACCTCGTCCTGGTCGCCTACCTGCAGATCCCCGCCGCGGAGCGCCGGGCCGCGCTGCGCCGCGCCGCCGACGCGCTCAGCCCCGGCGGCACCCTGCTGGTCATCGGGCACGACCTGAGCAACCTCACCGAGGGGGTCGGCGGCCCGCAGGACCCGGCCGTGCTCTTCACCCCGGAGGACGTCCTGGCGGACCTCGCCGACCGCGGGCTGCGCACCGTCCGGGCCGAGCGGGTGCGCCGGACGGTCGGCGGCGAGCCGGGCCACAAGGGCGCTGCGGGCGCTGCGGGCGCCGAGAGCGCCGAGAGCGCCGGGAGTGGCGAGAGCGCCGAGGGCGCCGAGGCGAACGGGGGCGGCCAGGGCGGCCGGGTCGCGGTGGACGCGCTGGTGCGGCTGGAGCGGAGCGGCGGATGACGGGCGGGGGCGCCGGCGGGGCCTGCCGGACGGCTGCGCCCTGATCCGCCTGGCGGCGTACGACAACTGACGAATCGTCAACTAGCTTGTGGGGCATGAGGACTCGCATGCTCCCGGCGGTCTTGGCTGCCGTCGTGCTCCTGGCCGGCTGCGGCGGCTCGGGCTCCGGTTCCGAGGAGGAGCCGGCGCCCGGACCGACGGGTGCGCCGTCGGCCGGCGGGTCGTCGACCGGCGCGGCCCCGACCGGCGCGGCCCCGAGCGGCACCTTCCCGAGTGGGGCCGAGCGCCGCGCCGACGGTGCCCGGCTGCTCTACCGCGCCGGGGGCGGCCACAGCGCGCAGAACCCGGCCTTCGCCCCGGACGGCCGCTCGGTGCTGCTGACCGAGTTCAGCGGGGGCTACAACAAGGGCGCCGCCGCCCTCGGCGTCCTGCCGCTGGACGGCGGCGCGCCGCGTACGGTGTTGGAGGATCCCGACAAGGCGGCCGTCAACCTCCCCGGCAGCAGCTGGAACGCCGCCGCCGACGCCTTCGCCTTCGCCACCGACCGGGAGTCCGGGCACGACGAGGTCTGGCTGATGAAGCCGGGCGGCGCCCCCGAGCGGGTGACCAGCCACGCCGACGGCAGCGGTTACAGCGAACCGAGCTTCTCCCCGGACGGCGAGTGGATCGTCTTCCAGCAGAGCTGGGAGCCGGAGCACGCCGCGGTGCACGGCGACGCGGCCGAGCAGGACTCGCTCTGGAAGGTCCGCCGCAGCGGCGGCGCGCCCGTCCTGCTGGTGGACGGCCGGGGCACCGGATCCGACAACCGGCAGCCGAACTGGTCCCCGAAGGGCGACCGGATCGTCTTCCAGCGGCGGAGCGCGGGCCGCGAGGACTGGTCGCTGTGGACGGTGGACGCGGACGGCGGCGGACTGCGGCGGGTCACCGACGCGCCGGGCGAGCACACCGACCCGAGCTGGTCCCCGGACGGCCGCTTCCTGGTCTTCTCCTCCAACCTCGGCGACCTGCCGAACGCCCAGGTCTTCGTGGTGGACGCGGGCGGCGGCACTCCCGTCCGGGTGACCCGCGACGACACCGCCTACGACGGCGCGCCGAGCTGGTCCCCGGACGGGCAGTGGATCGCCTTCGAGTCCGCCCCGGGCGGCGAGGCCAACCCCGCCGCCCTCTGGCGCATCCAGGCCCCTGGAAACGGCTAGCCGACAGTGATCGTCACCACCGAGTACTGGGCGACGGTCAGCGGCACGCTGACCGTCGCGCCGGTGACGGTGTACGGGACGGCCTTGGGCGCCGGGTCGGTGCCGTCCGGGCTCGCGACGGTGACGGCGGTGACGCCCGCCCCGGCCGGGAGGGCGTAGGAGAGCGTGCAGTTGGCGGGTGCGCTGCGGAACGCCGCCGGGGTGTCGCCGAAGTTGGTGAAGTTCACCAGGTGGACGACGGTGTCGGCGCCGAGCCGCCGGGCGTCCAGGAAGATCCGGCGGTCCCCGGCGAAGGTGACCGCCGGCGGGGCGGCCTGCTGGACGGCGGTGAGCAGCTGGTCCGCCGAGGCCTGGTCGGTCTTGGTGAGGTAGCTCAGCCCGGGCAGTGCCTTGACGTACCAACAGCTTCCGCTGCCGTAGGAGTTCCGCTTGCCGGTGGGAAGCGGGTCGGCCTTGCGCAGGCCGAGCACGTCGGAGAGCGCGAACTCGGTGCGCTGGCCGCCGAGTTCGTCCAGCGCGGTGGGTGCCGGTCCGGTGATCACGATGGTTCCGCCAGCCGAGACGAAGCCGCGCAGCAGCGCCGCCTCGGTGTCCGAGACCGCCTGGAGGTTGGGCAGCAGCAGCACCTTGAACCGGGCCAGGTCGTCGGCGGTCAGGCCGGGGCTGGACACCGTGTCGAACGGGACGTGGGCGTAGACCAGCGCCTTGACGGTTCCCCGGAACTCGCCGAGCCAGGGGAGCGAGGCGCAGCTCATCTGCGGGTCGTCGCCGCCCCACCAGTCGGCGATCCCGGCCGGGGCCTTGGCGTTGACGTACATCCCGTTGCCCTCGCCCGGGGCCACGTAGTCCCGGGACGGCGCCGAGTGGTAGACGCCGACCTGCGCGATCGAGGCCGGGTCGTAGAGCTTCGTCTGGTTGGTGCGCACGAAGCGGTACATCCGGGTGCGCATCGCCGCGTCCACGGTGTCGTTCTTGAACGGGGTCTTCACCTCGTACGGGTTGCAGCCGGCCGCGATCAGCTGGGACATCACCAGCGAGGCGTCGTCGGCCTGCCAGCCGTAGGAGAACGCCCAGGCCGGCTTGGTGCCGCTGGCGGCGCGGGCGTACTTGTACATGGAGATCAGGCAGACCCAGTCGGAGGCGGTGGCGTGCCGCATGCCGTCGTAGTTGCCGAGGATGTCCACCTCCCAGACCTGGCTGACGGCGCCGGGGGCCTGGCGCAGGTAGCCGCCGTCCAGGCCGATCGAGGTGGCGTAGCGGTAGTCCATCGACACGGTCTCGACGAAGGTGACCAGGTCGGGGTTGACCGAGCGGCCCGCGTCGGCGATGTCCAGCTGGAATTGGAGCAGGTTGCGGTGGCGCCACTCGACGTAGCGGCGGAAGGCCGGGTCGGCGAAGTTCGCGGCCGTGGGCAGGGCGAGGCCGGTGTCGGCCTTGAACGCGGCGGCGCCCCAGGTGGAGGCGTCGCACCAGGTCTGCACGCCGTCGAAGTAGATCGGGACGTCCGGCCAGATGCCGTCCACGCCGGTCGCGGCCACGCCCTTGATCCGCTTGAGGTAGTAGTCCCGCCAGGGCGAGTTGGGGCTGAGCCAGACGCTCTCGTCGCCTGGGTCGACCCAGACCACCACGCTGCCGTAGAACACGTTGGGCTTGCCGGCGAGGTCGCGCTGGACCCAGTTCTTGCCCTGGTCGTTCTTGTAGAAGGAGCGGCCCTTCTCACCGCCCGGGGAGATCAGCTCCAGCGACGGGTAGTACATGACGACCTTGAGGCCGGCGGCGTGGGCCAGGCCGGTGAACTGCTTCACCTCGGCCATGTGCGCGGCGAACTGGGCGTCGGTGAGCCAGTCGGAGAGCAGGGTGTCCAGCTCGATGACGCTGACCTCCTGCGCCTTGAGGGCGTCCACGGCGCTCTGCATGTCGGCGGGCTCGTTGAAGGTGCCGTCGGCGATGCGGGCGTAGCGGGCCCAGTCCGGCCAGGTCTGCGCGGCGGTCCCGGGGGCGGCGGCCAGGTGGGAGGTGGGCCACTGGCCCTGGTACTCCGAGTTTCCGTAGTCCTCGGCCGCGGCCGGTGCGGGCGGCGGCCCGGCGGCCCAGGCGGCGCCGCCGTTCAGCAGCCGGACGGTGGCCAGCGCGCCGCCGGCGCCGAGGCCGGCCCGGAGCAGTCTGCGGCGGCCGAGGCGGGATCCCCCCGGGCGTTCCGGGGTGGTGTGCTGTTCGGTTCCTTCGTGCTGCTCGGGCATGGTGGTCCCCCCAGCGTGAGCGGGCCGGCGCGGGTCGGCCTGGCCCGGGAACGGTCGTGAGCACTGCGAGTGGTGAGCACGGTGGATCGTGGGCACTGCGAGTGGTGAGCACGGTGGGTCGTGGCGTACGGCGATCGGTGCGCGGACGGCGCGCCGTGGTTGCCGGCGGCGGTCCCGGGGCCGACCCTAGACCGTGCGCCGCCCCGGTCGTCCGGTCGCGGTCCACGGCTACGCCAGACGTCTGACCGCCGGTTCCCTCAGTGTGCGGACCGTTGTCGGGGTGAGGTCCGGGGGAGTTCGGGGTAGGGGTGCTCGCAGGGCGCCGTCGATGATCATAAATTCTCTACAGTGCTGTAGATTCGCGGCACGGGCGGTGGCAGAACGAGGAGGACGCGATGAGCGTTTCGCTGGCCAAGGGACAGAAGATCAGCCTGGAGAAGCCGGGCGGTGGACAACTGAGCCTGGTCCGGATGGGCCTCGGCTGGAAGGCGGCGGAGCGCAAGGGCTTCTTCGCCAAGCTGCTCGCCGCCGGCCGGGAGATCGACCTGGACGCCTCGGCGGTGCTGTTCGCCCAGGGGCGTCCGGTGGACGTGGTGTTCTTCCAGCACCTCAACAGCAACGACGGCTCGGTCCGGCACAGCGGGGACAACCTGGTCGGCGGCGCGGGCGACGCGACCGACGACGAGTCGATCACGGTCGACCTGACCGCCGTCTCCGCGGAGGTCGACCAGATCGTCTTCACCGTCAACTCCTTCACCGGGCAGACCTTCCAGGAGGTCGAGGCGGCCTTCTGCCGGCTGGTGGACGAGACCACCGGCGTCGAGCTGGCCCGCTACACGCTCACCGCCGGCGGCCCGTACACCGCCCAGGTCATGGCCAAGGTGCAGCGCACGGCCACGGGTTGGCAGATGACCGCGATCGGCCAGCCCGCCAGCGGGCGGACCTTCCAGGACCTGATGCCGGAGCTGGTCAAGCACCTCTGAGCGGCCGGGGCGGGTGCCCGGCGCCGCGGGCGTCAGTGGACGTCGCGGCGCCGGAGCCCGGCCGGGGCCGTTGCGCGCGGGGAGGAATCCGTTGATCGGGGCGGGCCGTGGTTCGGCGAACGCTGGCCGTCGCCCGGCGCTTCCGGGTGGTCGGGGCGGACAACGGCGCGGCCGTGAGGCAGTGACCGGCAGCGCCGGTTGAGCGGGGCGCGGTTCCTCAGGAGGAACCGCGCCCCTTTGCTCACTTCGTCGGGGCGGCCGACGGCGAGAAGGCGGCGCTGGGAGTGGTGCTGGGCGCGCCGCTCGGGGTGTCCGTCGCGGTCGGGGTGGGGGTGGGGCAGCCCGGGAGGGGCGTCGCCGTCGGGGTGCCGGTGGGCGTGGCGGCCGGGGACGGGGAGCCCGTCGGGGTGGGCGTGCCGGTGGGGGTGGCCGTCGGGTCCGGGCAGCTGGTGGGCGTACCGGTCGGGGTACCCGTGGGCGTACCGGTCGGAGTCGTGGTGGGCGTGCCGGTCGGCGTCGCCGTCGGGGAGGCGCCGCCGCTCGGGGTGGTCGTCGGCGTCGCCGACGGCGAGGTCGAACCGCCGGGCGTGGGCGTGGCGGTGGCGCTCGGGGTCGTCGTCGGCTGGGGGCTCGGCGACTGGTCCGGCGTCGGCGTGACCGGTGCGGGCGGCTGCGGCTCCGTGGTGGGCGTGCCGCCGGTGCCCGTGCCCGAACCGCCGGTGGGCAGGCCCGGGAGGTACGGCGAGGGCAGCGGGGCGGGCGGCACCGGGGAGCCCGGACGGTTCGGGACGGTGGTCACCGTGCCGCTGCCGTAGTGCGCCATCCAGTTGCGCACCGTCCGCAGGTACTCGCCGGAGTTGTTGTAGCTGAGTATCGCCCGGTCGAGCTGCGCCGGGTCGGCGAGGTCGCGTCCGCCCGCGCACAGGTAGCGGCCGGCGCTCTCGGCGGCGTCGAAGATGTTGTTCGGGTCGGCCTTGCCGTCGCCGTTGGCGTCCACGCCCCAGGAGGCCCAGGTGGAGGGGATGAACTGCATCGGCCCGACGGCGCGGTCCCAGCGGGCGTCGCCGTCGTAGCGGCCGCCGTCGCTGTCGGGTATCGCGGCGAAGCCGTTGCCGTCCAGGGCCGGGCCGAGGATCGGCGTCAGCGTCGTGCCGGCGGCGTCCACCTGGCCGCCGTTGGCCTGGCCGGACTCGACCTGGCCGATCGCGGCGAGCAGCTGCCAGGGCAGGTGGCAGCCCGGCGAGCGCTGCGCCAGCGAGGCCTCGGCCTGCCGGTAGGCGGCGAGCACGGTGGCGGGCAGCGCGGGGCCGGTGGCCGCGAACGGGCCGGCCGAGGGCAGGCCGGGCAGGGTGCCGGGAGGCTGCGGGAGCTGGACGGTGCCGCCGCCGTCGGCCGGCACGCCGGTGCCGAAGGTGCCGGGGAGGTCCGTCGAGGGGCCGCCGCCGGGCAGGTAGCGGCCGGCGCCCTGATCGGCGGCGCCGTTCGCCGGACCGGCGTCGGCGACCGCGGCCGGGGCGAGCCCGATGCCCGTCACCTGAGAGCCGGTCAGCGCGGCCAGCGCGGCGAAGGCCGCCGCCGTCCCCGTGACCCGCTTGCCTATCCGGACCTTCCGCCCGTCCTTGGCCTTGCCGATCCGCACCGTCATCCGCTACCCCTCCCCGTTGCCGTCCGGACCCTTCCGGAACGGTTGAGCTGTCGTCATCGTGCCCGTCCAGCCGAGGACCGGGCCCGCCGCCGCCACGATTAGTATCACGACGATCTGACAGGGACAGGGTGACCGGGAGGCGGACCGGAGCCCTCCGAGGGGTTAACTCGGCACCTCAGCGGGGGTGCGGCCGGGCACCGTGCCGTCCGGCCGCCTGCGCCGCCTACCGCCTCCCGACCGCGACCCGGCGGCAACTCCCCTTCCGGTACGGAGAGTTGACTGTGAGGCCAACACCGGTGGGACGGGCGCTCCCGGGCGCCGGACCGGCGGTTCGGGGCACGGGGGTGGTGCGTCCGCGGCGTTTCGGGCCCCCCGGCGCCGCCCGCTGCCGCCCCTGCTGACCTGCTGGAACGTCGGAGGGCGTCGGTGGCGCCACTACCAGGAAGGACGTCGGGACGCCAGGGCGCGACCCCGACTCGGCCCTGGACGGGTGACGTTCTGGTGAAAATGGGCATGCCAGGAATGACTGCCCGGCATGCTGTGCCGCGTGATGATGCGGATGGAGGTCCAGACCGTGAGCCCGAACCTGCCGGAGACCCTCGCCGAGGGGACGGTCGTCCTGCCGGCTCCCCCTCGGGTGGTGGACGACCTGGCCCGTGACCTGACCCAGGCCGCCGCGGCCGTCCGGGCGGTGTCGCGCACCCGCCGCTCCGGTGGGGACGTCGCGGTCGCCGCGTACACCGCCGTGGTGTGCACCGGGCGGTCCCCCGCCGGCGTCCTGGAGGAGGCCGCCGCCTGGTGCCGGCAGGCTCCCGAGGCCGAGGTGCACTCGCTGGCCTGGGCGCGGGTGCCGGGACACCGCGAGGACGTCCACGAGTACCGCGTCACCATGGCCGTCAGCTTCCCCGACGACGAGACCGGCGAGCACGTCGGGGACACCCACCACGCCTACCGCTGACGCCGTATCATCGCCCTCATGACCGAGGGGGGTACGAACGAGATGACGAAGGACCCGACCGCCGACCCGGACGGCACGGCCGCGAGGGAGCACGCCGACGGCCCGCGGGAGCTCTCACGGGCCGCCGCCGTCGTGGTCACCCTGCTCGCGGCGCTGTTCGGCGCCGCGGTCCTGCTGGCCGTGTTCCACTGGCTGGGGTGGGGCGTCCCGTGGGTCGGCTGGATCGTCGCCAAGGCCGGGATCAAGCTCGCCGTCGGAGGGTTCGCCGGGCTGGCCGTCGGCTTCGCCTGGCTCCGGGGCAGACTGCGGGCGCGGCCCCGGAACTGACCGGCGGCCGGTCTCAACCGGCCTGCGGGGAGGGGCAGGTGAGGTCGCGCCCCGGTGCGGTGCCGTCCAGCAGGTAGCGCTCGACCACTGCGCTGACGCAGGTGTTGGACGTGGGGTACTGGCCGTGGTCGCCGCTCCCGGCGACGGTGACCAGCCTGGAGCCGCGCAGCGCGCGGTGGGCGCCGAGCGCCGCCTCGTAGTAGGTCGCCGGATCGTGCACCGAGTTGAGCATCAGCGTGGTCGGCAGGTGGGCGCCCGTCACCGTGACCTTGGGCGCCGGGGCGACCGGCCAGGCGGCGCAGACCGCGCTGAAGGCGAGCGTCCGGGCCCCGGCCAGCGGCCAGCGGGCGGTGTTCTCGGCGCCGCGCTCGATCCAGCTGCCCAGGTCCCTGGTCCACGGGGTGTCGTTGCAGGTCACCGCGAAGTACTCGGCGAGGAACTCCGGGCTGAGGTAGCTGTTGAAGGCCTTCGCGGCCGCCGCCCTGGTCGCCGGAGCGGCGCCCTGCCAGTTGTCGACGGTGGCCAGGATCCCGGCCAGGTCGGGGAAGTTGGCCGCCCGGTAGATCGCCGACATGGTGAGGCTGTCCAGCTGGTTCGGGCCGATCGTCACCGGGCCCTCGACGATGGGGGAGTCGTGCAGCGCGGCCCGCCGCTGCTCCCAGTGCGCCCGCACCTGCTCCGGCGTGGCGCCCCAGTGGTAGGTGGCGTCCCGGGCCGCGAGCCAGGGCACGAAGTCCTCGTCGAAGCGGCGCTGGAAGCTCATCGGCTGGCCCAGCTCGAACGTCTCCCAGGTGCCGTCGAAGCCGATGTTGCTGTCCAGCACCATCCGTTCGACCCGGTGCGGGAAGAGTGTCCCGTAGTAGGCGCCGATCATGGAGGCGTAGGACGGGCCGTAGTAGCTGAGCCTGCGCTCGCCGAGCAGGCCGCGGAACAGGTCGATGTCGTGGGCCGTCTGCTCGGTGGTCAGGTAGGGGAGGAGGTCCCCGCTGCGCTCCTGGCAACCGGCGACCAGCTTCTTCGAGTTGGCGATGACCCGGTCGATGGCTGCCGGGGACTGGTCGCGGTAGTCGCCGGCCAGGAACTCCTGGAACTCCTCCGGGGTCTGGCAGACCGCCTTGGTGCTCTCGCCGACCCCGCGCTGGTCGAAGCCGACGACGTCGTACGCGGCGCCGAGCGCCGGGGCGGCGCCGGCCAGCCCGGCCGGGCGCAGCAGGCCGGAGCCGCCGGGCCCGCCGGCCGCCATCAGCAGGGTGCCCTTGCGCTTGGCCGGGTCGGTGGCGCGGTGCCGGGAGACGGCGATGGTCAGGTCGGCCCCGACGCCGGGGTGGTGCCAGTCGCGCGGGGCGGTCATGGCGGCGCAGTCCAGCGCGGGCTGCTGGGCGCAGGGCTGCCAGTTCAGGCTCTGGTGGGTGTACCGGGCGGGCGCCGGGTCGGCGTCGCCCGGGTCGCGGCCGGTGGCGGCCCCCGCGGTGGCGGGCGCCGCCAGGCCGGCCAGCACGGCGGCGGCGACGGCCAGCACGGCACGGCGGCTGCGCCGGGCGCGCCGCGGGGCGGTCTCGGCGGGCCGACTCCCGGCCTTGCTCCGGGTCTGGTTCTGGTTCTGGGCCGGGGTCTTGGTCACGGTCTTGGTCACAGGAACGATCATGTCCGGCCCCGGCCTGACGATCGATCACCCCCACTGCCGTCTTCGGGGTGGTGCTGAGTACACCCCCGCCGGGGCGGGGGTGCCAGGGCCTCGGGTGGTCAGGTGGATGGGCAGGTGGTCAGTAGGCGGCGGTGAAGCGGGACCGGTGGTGGGCGGGCCGCTCGGTCTCGTCGAGGAGTGCGACGGCGAGGTCCTCCATGGAGATCGCCGAGGTGCCGTCGGCGTCGACCAGCAGCTCGTCGCGGCCGGTCCGGAACCGGCCGGTGCGCACGCCGGGCTCCAGCAGCGCGGCCGGGCTCAGGTACGTCCAGTCGGTGTCCGGGCCGGCGGCGCGGTAGAGGTCGAGCTGCTCGCCGCAGGCCAGGGCGATGGGCCGGATCGCGTCGGGGAAGCCGGGGCTTTCGACCAGGGTGGTCCCGCCGCCGCCCGGGACGAGCAGGCTGCCCGCGCCGCCGACGGCCAGCAGCCGCACGCCGGTGCCGGCGATCCCGGCCAGCAGGCCCTTGGTGGCGATGGCCAGCTCGTGCTCGCTGCCGGGCACCGGGCGGGTGGCGGTGACCACCACGTCCTGTCCGGCCGCGATCCGGGCGACGTCCTCGGGCGCCCGGGCGTCGCCGACGACCAGGGTGACGGCGGACGGCAGGTCGTGCGGCTTCGCCGGGTCCCGTACGACGGCGGTGGTGTGGTGGCCGCGGGACAGGGCCTCGGCCACGACCCGGCGGCCGACGTTGCCGGTGGCGCCGAACACGGTGATGCGCATGGGGTACTCCCTGGAGGTGGTGGGAAAGGGGTGGGAAGGGTGGGGTGGGGCGGGGTCAGACGTTCTCGCGGACGGGCCGCGGGGCGGCCGTCGGCCCGGCTGAGGGTGCGGACTCCGGTGCGGTGCGCGGCCGTTGGACCTGGGCGGCGAGCAGCGAGCCGAGCACGACCAGGGCGCCGAGCGCCTGGAGCGGGCTGAGGTCCTGGCCGAGCGCCAGCCAGCCGAGCAGGGTGGCGACCACTGGGCTGAGCAGGGCGAGGAAGGAGACCGAGGTCGGCGGCAGCGCGCGGAGCCCGCGGAACCAGAGCACGTAGGTGACGGCCGCGCCGATCAGGCAGAGGTAGGTGTAGCCGAGCACGTTGGCAAGGCTGTAGTGGGACGGTGGGGCGCCCTCGGTGAGGAGCGTGACCGGCACCAGCAGCAGTCCGCCGGCGGTGAGCTGCCAGCCGGTGGTGGCGAGCATCGGCGCGGGGGAGGCCCAGCGCTTGGAGAGGACGATGCCGGCGGCCATCACCACGGCACCGCCGAGCGCGGCGGCCACCCCGACCGCGTCCGGCTCGGCGTCGGCCCGCAGCACCAGCAGGCTGACGCCGGCGACGCCCGCGATCCCGGCCAGCACGGTGCGCAGGGTGAGCCGGTCGCCGAGGACCAGGGCCGAGAGCCCGGCGGTGACCAGGGGTTGGACGGCGCCGACGGTGGCGGCGATGCCACCGGGCAGACGGTAGGCGGCGATGAACAGCAGCGCCTGGAACACCCCGATGTTCAGCGCGCCGAGGATCAGCGAGCGCCACCACCAACTGCCCTGCGGCAGACGGCGGGTGAGGGCGATCAGGAGGAGTCCGGCGGGCAGGCAGCGGATGACGGCGGCGAGCAGCGGGCGCCCGGGCGGCAGGAGTTCGGTGGTGACCAGGTAGGTCGTGCCCCAGACCGCCGGGGCGAGGGCCGTCACCAGGACGAGGGCGAGGCGATTTCTTAGCACTAAGGCAATGTATCTCAGCGCTAAGGCATTCTTCACCGCATCGAGCGAGTGACGTGGCTCACAGTTACCTCAGCGCTAAGGAATGTGGTCGGGATCGCCTACCCTGAACCCGTGGCAGATCATGTGGACCGCGTCGTCGCGCAATGGGGCACCGAGCGCCCCGACCTGGACGTCTCCCCGATGGAGGTGTTCGGCCGACTCAAACGCCTCTACCGGCTGGTGGACACGGCGCTCAACCGCACCTTCGCCGAGCACGGGCTGGACGCCGCCTCCTTCGACGTCCTCGCCACCCTCAGGCGCAGCGGCCCGCCCTACCGCCTCACCCCCACCGGCCTGATGCGGTCCGCGATGGTCACCTCCGGCGCCATCACCCAGCGGCTGGACCGGCTGGAGGCCCGCGGACTGGTCACCCGCGCCCGCAGCGACCAGGACGGCCGCAGCCGCGAGGTCGCCCTCACCCCCGAGGGCCGGGACCTGATCGACCGCGCGCTGCCCGACCACCTCGCCACCGAGTACCGCATGCTGGCGGGCCTCGACGAGGCGCAGCGGACGGCGCTCGTCGAGGTGATGCGCACCCTGCTGGCGGACCTCGGGGACAGCCCGGAGTAGTGCCCCGGTCGGGGTTTGGCTCCCAGGCGGGCCCCGCGGGCGCGATCGTGACCCCCGTCCACGACCCCGCCCGCGGGGCCCGCTCCGGCAGGAGCAGGTCCCGGCGGGCCCGCGCTACGGCCGGACCGCCACCGCCTTGAAGAAGGTGTAGTGGAACGTCCCGCCCGGCTCGGCCGCGCGGCGCAGCTCCGCGATGCCCCGGTCGAAGGCCTCCGGGGTGCTCAGTCCGGCTTCCAGCGCCTCCGCCCGGACGGCCTCGACCATCGCGACGAAGGTCCGGCGGGTGAAGCCCTCCACCAGGGCGGGCCGGGCGTCGTCGGCGTAGACCGTGCGCGGGCGGACCGTCACCCGCGCGAACCCGGCCTCCGTCAGCAGCGGGTGGAGGCGGCGGCCGAGCAGGCCGTCGCCGCCCGCCCGGGCCTGCAGCCGGACCAGGTGGTCGACAGTGCGGCGGGCCGCCGGGGTCTCCGGGTGGAAGAGTGCCGAGCCGTGGTCGCCCTCGATCACGGTGATCGTCCCGCCCGGCCGCAGCACCCGGCGCAGCGCCGCCAGCCCGGCGGCGGGGTCGGCCAGGTGCTCCAGCACGAAGCAGAGGAAGACGTGGTCGAAGGAGCCGTCCGGGAACGGCAGTCGGTGGAGGTCGCCGTGGTGCCAGGTGACGTCCGCGGCGGGTGCCTGCGCGGCCACCCGGGAGCGGGCCTGGGCCAGCGAGTCCGCCGAGAGGTCGGCCGCCGTCAGCCGCACGCCAGGGCTGGCGGCCAGCAGGTGCACGGTCTGCGCCCCCACCCCGCAGCCGGCCTCCAGCACCCGGCTGCCCGCGGGGTAGGCCGTGCCCGCGTGCAGCAGTTCGGCGAGGGTGTCGGCCTGGTCGCCGAGGCGCCGGGCCTCGGTCTCCGAGTAGCCGTGGACGTAGTCGGGGCCGTGGTCGGGGCCGTGGTCGAGCCCGTGCTCCGGCGCCGCCGCGTTCGCGGGCGCCGTCGTTTCCGTGGTCATGGCCCCACCCTCGCCGCCACTATGGTCCGGTGAACAGGTCCAAAGCCGAGGCATCCGACCAGTCCAAAGAGGCCGGCGCCGACTTCCTCCAGCTCGACACCGCCGAGGCCCCGCCCGGCGGCCTCACCGACTGGCTCGCCCGCCGGCTGCGCGAGGCCGTCGCCGACGGGCGGCTCCCGGTCGGGGCCCGGCTGCCCGCCGGCCGGGTGCTGGCGGCCGAACTCGGCGTCTCCCGCGGGGTGGTGACCGACGCCTACCGGCGCCTCGCCGAGGAGGGGCAGGTCGCCGGCCGCGGGCGGGGCGGCACGGTCGTGGTCGCGGCCACCGCCGTACCGGACACGGCCGTCGTCGTACCGGGGGAGGTGCCCGCGGCGCGGCCGCCCCGCCAGGCGCCCGCGCTGTTCCGGGACGACCCCGACCCCGAGGTCTTCGAGCGGCTGCGCGGCGCCCCCGCCAGGATCGACCTCACCCCCGGCGTGCCCGACCTCGCGGCCTTCCCCCGCGCCGCCTGGCTGCGCGCCGAACGGGCCGTCCTCGACGGCCTCGCCGCGTCCGACCTCGGCTACGGCGATGTGCGCGGCACCCCGGCCCTGCGCCGGGCCGTCGCCCACTGGCTGGCCCGCAACCGGGGCATCCGCGCCGACCCCGACGAGGTGCTGATCGTCGCCGGTACGGCCCAGGCGCTCGCCCTGCTCGGCCGCGCGCTCGGGCGGGCGGGTATCGACGAGGTCGCGGTGGAGGACCCGGGCTCGGTCGGCGTCCGGCAGCACCTCGCCCACTGGCTCGCCGCCACCCCGCCCGTCCCGGTCGACGCCGAGGGCGTCCGGGTCGACGCGCTGCGCGCCACCGGCGCCCCGGCCGTCCTGCTCACCCCGGCCCACCAGTTCCCGACCGGTGTCGTGCTCGGCGGCGAACGGCGCCGCGAACTGCTGCGCTGGGCGGCGGAGGGCGGCCTGGTCATCGAGGACGACTACGACGCCGAGCACCGCTACGACCGTCCGCCCGTCCCGGCCCTGCGGGCGGTCCTGCCGGATCGGGTCTGCTACGCGGGCAGCGTCTCCAAGCTGCTCGCCCCCGCGCTGCGCACCGGCTGGCTGCTGGTCCCGGACCGGCTGCGGGACGCCGTCCTGGAGGCCAAGCGGTTCGCCGACCTCGGGAACCCGGTGCTGCCCCAGCTGGTCCTCGCCCGGCTGATGGAGTCCGGCGACCTCGACCGGCACCTGCGGCTGCTGCGCCGCCGCCACCGCCGCCGCCGGGATGCGATGATCGACGCCATCCGCACCCACCTGCCGGGGGCCACGGTGCACGGCGCGGCGGCCGGCCTCCACCTGATGCTGACGCTCCCGGAGGGATGCGGCCGTACCGATACGGGGTTGGCCGCCGCCGCCCTGGCCGAGGGGGTCAAGGTGCAGCCGCTGTCCTGGCACGCCCGGCTGCCGCACCCGCCCGGCCTGGTCCTCGGCTACGCGGCGGGCTCGGTGTCCGAGATCGCCGAGGGCGTGGCCGTCCTGGGCCGGCTGGTCCGCGGAGAGGCGTCACCTCGCGGAGATTGAGTCGGATTATCGGATGAATACGGTGTATGGGGGAATGCCGCGCCGCACCCCTGGGTACGTTGACACGCCGAAGTCACCTGTCGACCGGGAGGCGTGATGGCCCTGTTCCGAAGTGTCGCCCAGTTCGGGGTGGTGCTGGCCGTCATGGGCGCCGCGCTCGGGCCGGTGCCGCTCGGCTCGCCCGCCCCGCCGCGCGGTGCCCCGAGCGCTCCGGGTGCCCCGAGCGCTCCGGGCGTCCCGGGCGCACCGGACGAGAGGACCGCGGCGATGGCCGGCCTGGCGCAGAAGGACTCCCGGGTGCTCGCCGGGCGGCGGGTCGTGCTGTCGTACCCGGGCCCGATACCGTCGGCCACGACGCTCCAGGCGATCCGGGAGGGCCGGGCCGCCGGGGTGATCCTGTTCGGTGAGAACATCACCAGCCCGGAGCAACTCGCCGAGGCCATAGCCGAGTTGAAGCAGGCCGCCGCCGAGGCGCCGGATCCGCGCCCGCTGCTGCTGATGACCGACCAGGAGGGCGGCAAGGTCCGCCGGCTGCCCGGTGCGCCCGAACTCTCCGCCCGCCGCGTCGGGTTGGCGGCGAACCCGGTCGCCGCGGCGGCGGAGTCCGGGGCGGGCGCCGCCCGGACCCTCACCGACGCCGGGCTGAACCTCAACCTCGCCCCGGTGCTCGACGTCTACGACACGCCGGACAACTTCATCGACCACTCCGAGCGCTCCTTCGGCCAGGACCCGGCCAAGGTGGCGGAGTTGGGCAGCGCCTTCCTCACCGCCCAGCAGGGCCTCGGCGTGGCCGCGACCGCCAAGCACTTCCCCGGTCTCGGCGCCGCGCCCCGGGGCGCGAACACCGACGAGAGCCCGGTCACCCTGAACGTCCCGCTGTCGCAGCTCCGCGCCCGCGGCGAGGCCCCGTACCGGGCGGCCATCGCGGCGGGCGTGCGCCTGGTGATGGCCTCCTGGGCGATCTACCCGGCGCTGGACCCGGACCACCCGGCCGGGTTCTCGCACGCGATCATCCAGGGCGAGCTGCGCGGCCGGCTCGGCTTCGACGGCGTGACCGTCACCGACGCCATGGAGGCCGCCGCGCTCGCCCCGTACGGCGGCCCCGGTGACCGCGCGCTGGCCGCCGCGGCGGCCGGGATGGACCTGATGCTCTGCTCCGGGCGCGACCCCCGGCAGGGCGAGGAGGCCACCGAGGCGCTGGCCGCCGCCCTGGACGACGGCCGCCTGGACCGGCACGCCTTCAGCGAGGCGGTGGCCCGGGTCGACGCCCTGCGCGGCTCGCTGGGCTGAGCCGGTGGCGGCTCGGCAGCGGCTTCGGCGGCGGCTTCGAAGGCGGCTCCGGGGGCGTTCGGAAACGGTTCACCCGGGCTCCACACGGGCGTCCCCTGGACGGGGGTGCCCGTTCGACTGTCCGGCGCTGATTGCGCCATCGAAGGTTCAGTTTCGGTCGACACCTGACTTCCGAGGGTAAATCCGCCTCATGGCCGAGGAATCGCATGTCAAAGTTTCTGTCGTGGGCCTATGAAATGTCATATGTACCACGTCACCT
This sequence comes from Kitasatospora sp. NPDC056273, assembly GCF_042268845.1. Taxonomy (NCBI): domain Bacteria; kingdom Bacillati; phylum Actinomycetota; class Actinomycetes; order Kitasatosporales; family Streptomycetaceae; genus Kitasatospora; species Kitasatospora sp. NPDC056273. The sequence goes on from NZ_JBHJSJ010000005.1 coordinate 117,685, forward strand.
GTTCCCAGTCCGTCCTCATACCCTCCGAAGGAGGAGGCACCGATGAACCGCATGAGTCGCGCCACCTGGATCGCCGCCGGCGCCGTCACCCTGCTCGCCGCCCCCGTCCCGGCCATCGCCGCGACCCCGGCCGCCGCCACCACCACCGCCACCGTCACCACCTGCGGCTACTCCAGCCTGCAGGCCGGCCTGGCCACCTACGCCTGCGCCGACGTGACGGGTGACAGCGTCGCGGTCTACGGGAAGATCGGCCTGGCCGGCCCGCCGTCCCCGGGCACCCCGTGGCCGCCGGCGCCGAAGGAGCTGGTGACCCACCTGTCGGCCAACGTGACCGGCGGGGCCTCGCTCGGCACCGTGAACGGCCGCACCGTGTTCCAGGTCTCCACCGTGCGGGTCGACGGCATCTCCAGCACGGTTCCGTGCGGGTCCACCGTGCACGTCTCCTTCGACGTCGAGGGCTTCTGGAGCGGGCAGGTCCCGGCCACGGTCGATGTGCCTGTAGTCTGCTGACGGCTCATCACCATGACTGCCGAGCCCGGGAGTTGGCAGCGTCCCGGGCTCGGCTTTCGCATGCCCCGACCCGATCGCGACCGCCCGGCGGAGCGTCCGGTCGGGGCCTTCCGGATCCCGGCGCACCCCGGCTGCGCGCGGTGACGACTTGAAGAAATCTTCATCTGTCGCGATGATGCCTACCGGCCGCGGCGGAGATCCCCGCCCGGCCGGACGACCATCCAGCCGGACCCGAGGGAGAGCGCGGACGATGCCGGTGCCGCTGTACCAGGCCAAGGCGGAGTTCTTCCGCACCCTCGGCCACCCCGTACGGATCCGGGTCCTGGAACTGCTCCAGGACGGCCCCCGGCCGGTGCGCGAGCTGCTGGCGGAGATCGAGGTCGAGCCGTCCAACCTCTCCCAGCAGCTCGCGGTGCTGCGCCGCACCCAGCTGGTCACGGCGACCCGTGAGGGCAACACCGTGGTGTACGCGCTCAGCACCCCGGACGTCGCCGAACTGCTGCGCGCGGCCCGCCGGATCCTGACCGAGCTGATCACCGACCAGGGCGCGCTGCTCACCGAGCTGCGCGCCCCCGGCGGTCGGCCCCGCTGAGCCGCGCCCGGCCCGTCCGCCCGATCCGAGGAGAAGCACCACCATGAGCGCCAGCACGAGCGACGACAGCGTGAGCGAGGGCAGTACCAGCGGGAGCGGTACGGGCGGGGACGGTACGAGCGAGGAGAAGCGGCGCCGCAAGGCGATGCTGATCCGCGCGGGCATCTACATCTTCGCCACCCACCTGTTCGCCGGTTTCGTGCTGCTGCTGTTCGCGCTCGGCGGCCGGAAGTAGCGCTCCCGGACCGGGCCGCTCACTGGCGCGCCTCCCGGTCCCGCACGCGGTAGCGGTGGCTGGTGCTGGTCCAGGCCTGCACGCCGGCGACCAGCTCCCGGGTGCCGTCCAGGTACCAGCGCCCGGCCGGGTGGCGGCGCAGCAGGTCGCGGCGCAGCTCCTCGCTCTCCTGCTGCAGCTGCGCCACCCGGGTGCGCACCGCGTGGACCGCCCGGTCGCGGGTGCAGCCGTGGGCCCGCTCGAGGGTGAGCACGGTGTTGAACGCCGTCCCGCCCTGCCGCTCCTCGCGCTTCAGCGAGTAGAGGTCGTTGATCAGCGTGGCGGCGTCGGCGGTGTTGGCGCGCAGCTGGTGCAGCGCGGGTTCCGCGTGCAGCGCGGCCGGGGCGTCGGTGCCGTGGACCCGTTCCATTATGTTCATGAACGGGTAGAGGCAACTGCCGTGCCGGCGCAGCCACATGGTGTCCGTCAGGTCGAGGCCGAGGGCGGGCACGGTGCCGTTGGCGCGGTGGTCGGCCTCGGCGGGGAAGGTGGCCAGGCAGGCCCGCCATTCCCGGGCCGCCCGGGCGCGCCACTCGGGGGACATCGAGGCGGTCTGGCGCTCCCACAACTCCCTCCAGGAGAGCAGTAGTCGACTTTCGGAAGGGCTCCCGCCGCGGGCGCCGTCGAGGACCGCGATCAGCGGGTCGACCACGGCGCGGGCCTGGACGGGGTGGCGGCCGGGCGGGCCGTCGAACCGGTCGTCCAGGATGGTGAACCAGCCCAGCATGTCCACCAGGAGGTCGAGTTCGGTGCCCCGGGCGCGGGGATAGGCGTAGCCGATCAGCTCGTGCAGCGCGTACCCCCGGTAGCGGGGCAGCTCCGCCGGGGTGAGCAGGCCGCGGCGGACCGCCCAGTCGGCGTGCCGGTCGGCGGAGAGGAGCAGGTCGGCACGCGACCGGAGGTCCGCCGGGGCGGCCGGGTCGGCGGGGGCGGTCGCACGGGTGGCGCCGGTGAACGGGCACCGGCCCGACGGCGGCTCACCGGGGGAGGAGGGCACTGTGTCCCCCGGTGAGGAGCCGGTATCACCCTCGCGGGAGGCCGCGGTGGAGCTCCTGCGTGGGGAGCGCGCGCCGCGCGGCGCGAGCCGCACCCGCAGGCCGTGCGCCTGGACCGTCGTCCACACCACCTCGCGGGCCCGGGCGCCCGGCACCGCCACCGGCCGCCAGCGCCGCAGGATCGCCGCGGCCGCGACGGTCAGCTCCGCCCAGGCGAAGGCCTCGCCGATGCACTTGTGCTTGCCCGCACCGAACGGCAGGAAGGACGGCCGTCCGGTGCCGCCGGCGTCCTGCCAGCGCTCGGGCCGGAAGCTCATGGGCTCGGGGTAGCGCAGCGGGTCGCGGTGCAGCGCGGTGAGGCTGTACAGCAGCTCGGTGCCGGCCGGGACGCGGTACGGGCCCAGATCGACCGGAACCCGGGCGGTGCGCATCAGGAAGGCGTTCGGCGCGTGCAGCCGCACCACCTCCTGGGTGACGCTGCGGGTGTACGTGAGCCGGGCCAGCGCCTCGAGGGTGGGGACGGTGCCCGCGGGCAGGTGCTCGTCCAGCTCGGCGAGGATCCGGGCCTCCACCTCGGGGTGGCGCAGCAGCTCGTCCAGCAGCCAGGTGAGCGTGGTGGAGACGGTCTCGGTGCCCGCGCCGAACATGGCGATCGCCTCGGACCGCACGTCGGCCTCGGTGAGCGGGCACCCGCTGGCCGGGTCGGTCGCGGCGCGCAGCAGGGCGGGCAGGGTGCGGCGGCCCTCCTCGGCGCCCGCGGCGCGGCCGTTGACGGCCTGGTCGACCACCCGGTTGAGCACCCGGACGGCGTCGTCGAAGCGCCGGTTGACGGGCAGCGGCAGCCGGGCGAGCGCCGGGCTCGGGTAGAGGGACTGGACGATCTGGCCCTTCACCAGGTCCGGCAGCGCCCGGTGGAAGGCGACGGTGGCGTCCTCGCTGAGCCGGGCGTCGAACAGCGTGCGGGTGACGATCTCCAGCGCCAGGTGGTTCATCTCCTTGGCCACGTCGAGGACCTGCCCGGGGCGCCAGCGTCCGGCCCGCTCCTCGGTGACCTGCTGCATCACGGCCAGGTACTCGCCCATCCGGTCCGGGCCGAAGGCCGGCTGGATGATCCGGCGGCGGTCCCGGTGGGCCTGGCCCTCGGACATCAGCAGGCCGTCGCCGAAGGCCGTCTTGAGGGTGTCCTGGACGGCGCCGCGCGGGCAGTCGTGGGCCAGCGCGACGAGCAGGGTGTGGACCAGCCGGGCGTCGGTGACCACGCAGACGGTGCGCGGGCCGAGGCGGATGCGGACCACCCCGCCGTGGCGGGAGAGCGAACCGAGGAAGCGGAGCGGGTCGCGCAGCAGGGCGCCGGCGTGCCCGAGGCCGGGCAGGGCGCCGGGGGCCAGCGGCGGGACGGCGGCGCGGGCCAGCGGGGACGGGCCGGGTGCGGTTCTCGGGGGGACGATCAGCTTCCGCGTCTCGGTCAGCAGGGACATGACACTACCTCTCACCAGAGGGGCCGGTGCGGGCGATGCCGGGTGGCAGCGGCGGGCCGGCCGGGAGCCGGGGGTCCGCCCAGCGCGGGCCCCGCGCGCGCCCCCGGCGGGAGGGCGCACGTTGAACAAACGCGCCGGTTTCCCGAGCGTTGCGCCGAATGTGCGGGGATCACTCCAACGGCCGAGTGGATCGACCCTTTCGTGCGTGCTCGAAATCCGGTGTTGACCTGCGCCGATGCGACCCTCCGGGCGGTCGGCGGCTCGCCCGCGGGGCAGGGTCTTTGGACCCTCGCCGCACGGGCGTACGAGGGACAGCATGGATGCGAAGAAGGAGGAACCTGATGACCCGTCTGCGCCACCGGCCGGCCCTCGACGTCCGGGTGGAGATCCGCGGTGAGCTGCCCCGCGAGGAGGCCGAGTACGCCCGGGCCCGGGCACTGGCCACCGCCGCGGCGCTCGGCCCCGACACCCACGCGCTGCGACTGCGGCTGACCCGCTCGCGAAACCGCTCGGTGACCCGGCCCGCGCTGGCCCAGGCGGACGTCGAGCTGGCGGGCGTCGGCCCGGTCCGGGTGCAGCTGGCCACCGGCACCGCGCGGGAGTCCGTCGACCTGGTGCTCGGCACACTGGCCGGCCGGGCCGTCCGGCTGCGCGAGCAGGGCGACATCGGCTTCGCCGTCGCGTACGAGAGCGCCTACCGCCCGCAGTTCGCCGACCGTCCGCTCGCCCAGCGGCGGATCGCCCGGCACAAGGCGGTCGTGCTCGCCCGCCGCGGCCCCGAACAGGCCGTGCTCGAACTGCTCGCCCTCGACCGGCGGTTCCACCTCTTCGCGGACGCCGTGACCGGACGGGACGGCCTGGTGCACCGCTGCACGCCGGGCGGCACGGTGGAACTGTGCGCCGCGGGCACCAGCGCGATGCCCCCGCTCGACCTCGCCGAGGCGGCCCGCCGGCTCTGGCTCACCGGCCGCCCGTTCGTCGGCTGGACCGACCCCGGCGACCACCGGGCCCGGGTGCTCTACCGCCGCTTCGACGGCCACTACGGCCTGATAGCGCCGGTATCGGAGGGCCGGATCGGGGCAGGAACCCTGTCGGCACAGGACTGACACCACGACCCGACGACCACACCACCAACTCTCCACGACAGGGGCCGGGACCATGGACTGCGACGAGGTCATGCTGACCGTCCGGATCACCGCCGCCGAGCGCGCGCTGCTGCGCGACCTCGCGCGCGGGCACGGCGGCGACGTCTCCGACGTGGCGGTGGACGGGCTGCTGGAGGTCATCCCCGCGCTGCACGACGACGCCTGCGTCCTGCCGCTGCTACGCGTTCTGGCCAGACCGGCGCCGTTCGCGCTCACGCTCTGGCTGCCCGCGGCGGTCGCGGACCTGCTGCCGCTGCTCGGCGAGCGGCTGGTGCGGACCGGCGGCCCCGCGGCCGGGCCGGCCAGCGCCGCGCTCTCGGCGGCCCTGCGGCTCTGGCTCGGCGGGGACCGGGTCGTCCTGGCGGCCGGGCTGGCCCGGCTGCACGGGGGCTGCGGCACCGGCGCGACGGCGGCGGTACGGCCCTGGGCGGGTGCGGCGGCCTTCGGTGCGGAGCCGGTGAAGGCCGCGGCCTGACCGTCCGGCGATGTGACGGTGCGTCGGATCTGACGGTGCGTCGCAGCCTGGCTGGCAATGGCATGTCCGGGGCGGAAAATCCGCTGGTCAGAGCACTGGTCAGCACCTGCCGACGGGTCTAGCATTCCGTCACGGCCGACGGAGTCGCACGCCCCGGGACTCCGGCCGGGTGGCCGCCACCACCTCCTGCCGGGGAGCGCCCGCCCCCCTGCTCGCGCTCCCCGGCTCCGCCCCCTGTTCGCTCCCCGGCTCCGCCCTGCGCGGTTGCGCCTTGCGCCCAGGGCCGGTTCGGCGTCCCCGGCCGCCATTCGATCGAACGGCCCGGGGATTTTCGCAAGAGGTTTCTGTTATTCCCGCTCGCCCCTCCCGCTCTCCGGAGTGTCGGAAGGCCCGAGCCCCTCCGTCGCAGGGGCACGGGCCGTCGCGCGAGGAGAGGAACGCGATGGGACACCGGAGCAGCGGGCCGCGCCGACGCCGCCGGCCCACCCGCAGGGCGCCCTGGCCGCCGCGACCCCGCCCCCGACCCCGCCCCCGACCCCGGGGGGGACCGGCTCCCGAGGCGGCCTTCAGTCAGATCACGCCGAATTCCGCCGACCCGGGCCGCCGCGCCGTGCTTGGCGGCACGGCGGCCCCGGTTCGGCGCACCACCCGGCTGCCGCACCCCGAAGCGGCCGCGCGGACGTGTCAACTCGCCGCTGACGGAGGCGGGTTCACCCTCGACGCGGGCGGTGGCCGGAGTCTCCGCAGTCGAACGGCGGCCTCTCTTACCAGAACTGTTCGTTGCTGAAGTCCTCGTGTGCCGAACGGGGTAAGGCTGTTCCTGTGAGCCCGTAAAACCGGTCGGCCCGTACGCCGGCCGAACCCTCCGACCCGAGCCGCCGACGCCCGCGGGCCCCAAGACCCGCAGGCCCGAAGGTCCGTCGCGCCGGGACCGGCCGCCGCCCACCCAGTGGCGGGCCGTTCCCGGCGCCGGCCGTTCCCAGCGTCCCTGCCCCCACACCGCCCCGAGGACCCTCCCGTATGCGAACCCGCCCCCACCTCAGCGCCCTCGCCCTCGCCGCGGCGGCCCTGCTCGCCGCCGCCGCACCCGCCGCCGCCCACGGCGAGAGCGTCCACCTGGACGTCACCGGCCAGCAGAACGGTCGCGTCAGCACCGTCGCCACCTGGGAGAACGACCACGACCCGGTGACCGGGGAGTTCGCCGGCACGCTCTCCGCGACGGCCACCGACGGGCGCGCCGTCGGCCCCTGGCGCCTGGTCACCGCCCCCGGCCGTCCCGGGACGTACACCACCCGGGAGATCCTGCCCGTCGGGCACTGGCGGGTGACGGTGGACTGCTCTTCCCCCGCCCCAGGGCACGGCGAGGGCGAGCTCGACATCGACACCGCGGTGGTCGCCGACCCGGCGCCCGCGGGGACGGGGGGCTCGCCGCTCGTCGAGGCCCAGCCGGGGGACGGCTCGCCACGCTCCGCCGAGGTGACCCCCGCCCCGCTCCGGGAGACCACCGCCGGGACGGGGACCACCGCGGCCCCCGTCTCCGCCCGGGAGGCCGCGCCCGGCCGCGTCCACGCGACCACCTCCGACGCCACCGCCTGGGCGGCCATCGGCACCGCCTGCGCGGCCGTCGTCCTGGTCGCCACCGGCCTCTGGCTGCGCCGCCACCGCGGCTGAGCCGCCCGGCGCGGGCCGGCCGTCTCAGGGGGAGCGGCCCCGTCGTGGAACCGGCCGGGTGCGAACCGACGTCCCTTCCGGTCACCGGGCGCCACCTGGCGCCCGGACGACCGCAAGGGAGCGCTCGCGCATGAAGAAGGTCCTGATCACCGGCGGCGCGGGATTCATCGGCAGCACCGTCGCCTCCGCCCTGCTCGACCGGGGGATCACCCCGGTCGTGCTGGACGACCTCTCCCGGGGGCGGACCGAGTTCGTCGCGGACCGGCTCTTCTACCGGGGCGACATCGCCGATGCGGCCCTGCTCGACCGGATCTTCGCCGAGCACCCCGACATCGACGCCACCGTGCACTGCGCCGCGAAGATCGTCGTACCGGAGTCCGTGGCCAAGCCGCTGTACTACTACCGGGAGAACGTCGCCAAGACGGTCGAACTCCTGGACGCCCTCCAGCGCCACGGCTGCACCCGGGTCGTCTTCAGCAGCTCCGCCTCGATCTACGCCCCCACCCCCGACGCCCGGGTCGACGAGAGCAGCCCGGTCGACGCCGGCAGCCCGTACGCGCGCACCAAGCAGATGATGGAGCAGGTCCTCCAGGACTGGACCCGGGGCGAGGGCGCCGAGCGCCAACGCGTCATCGCCCTGCGCTACTTCAACCCGATCGGCGCCGACCCGCAGCTGCGCACCGGCCTCCAGGACCTCCGGCCCACCCATGCCCTCGGCAAGCTGATCGAGGCGCACACCACCGGCACCCCGTTCACCGTGACCGGCACCGACTGGGCGACCCGCGACGGCTCCGGCATCCGCGACTACGTCCACGTCCAGGACCTCGCCGAGGCGCACGTCGCGGCGCTGCTCCGGTTCGACGAGGTGATCGCCCCGGGCGTGGCGGACCGCTACCGGGTGATCAACGTCGGCACCGGCGACGGGACCACCGTGCGGGAGCTGATCGCCGCCTTCGAACAGGCCGTCGGCGCCAGTCTCGAGGTGCGGGAGGCCGGGCCGCGGCCCGGGGACGTGATCGGCTGCTACGCCGTCGTGGACACCGCGCGGGACCTGCTCGGCTGGCAGCCGCGGCGCGGCATCGCCGAGGGGGTCGCCGACGCGCTGGCCTGGCGGAGGGTCTGGTCCGCCCGGATCGCCGTCAGCTGACCGCCCGGAGGCGCTACTTCACGGCCTCGCCGGACTTCGACCAGTTGTCCCGCAGGCGGTCGAGGTAGGACTGCGCCTGGGAGCCGATCTTGACGCCCCGGGCGAAGGCCAGCATGTTGCCCGCGCCCGCGTTGTAGCCGAGGGCGACCAGTTCGTCCCGGCTGAGCGACACTCCCGGGCGCGCGGGAAGTTGGGCGGCGAGGTCGTGCAGGTGCCAGGCGGCCGCCTGGACGGCCAGGTCCCGGTCGTCCGGGAGCTCCTCCCACTGGCGGGAGGCGAAGGGGCGGCCGGGCTTGGTGTCGTCGAAGGCGGCCCGGTGCATGTTGGCGATGCCGAAGGAGGCGTCCGGTTTGCCGCGCTGCCAGGCCCGTTCGAGTTCGGGGTCGTGCGGCTTGTACGACTCGTTGTAGAGGATCGCCATCAGCAGCTGCGGGTTGACCCCGGCCTCGGTGGCGTACCGGCGGACCGGCTCCGCGTAGTCGGCCGGGTCGTAGCGGCCCGAGGGCTTCGAGGGCTTCGCGGAGCCGCCGGCCGACGGCGCGCCGCCGGACCCGGGGACGGACGGGGCGGCGGCGGTCGGGGAGGGGTCGGCGGAGGCCGCGCCGTCGTGGTCGTTGCCGCGCAGGAGGCCCAGCCCGACCACGACCGCGACGGTGAGCACCAGCCACTGCCCCCAGCCCGGCCCCTTCTTCTCCTCGCTCACCGCTGCCGCCCCTCCCCGTTCGCCCGTGCGGTCGTTCGACCGTCGTGCGGCCGATCGTGTCCTGCGGCAGGTTACTCGGCGGGCTTCTGGTCGCCGTCGAGGTTGCGCAGGAAGTCCTTCGCCTTCTCGACGCCGGTGTCGATCTGCCCGCTGTACTTGCCGTCCGTGCGGTCGTCGATCGCGTCGCCGACCTTGTCCAGGCCCTGCCCGATCACGTCGCCGTGGTCACGGGCGAGGTCGGTGGCCTTGCCCGCGAGGTTCTTCAGACTCTCAAACATGGTGACGCTCTGCTCCTCTGATGCGTTCCTGATGGTGTGCCGACGTGGCGGGGATCATGACCATCCTAACGACGGTCCACCAGGCGGTCGGTCGCTGCCGGGTGGCAGCGGATGACTTTGCTGAAATGGGTTTTGTATGCTCCAGCCCAGCCTCTACAGCAATGTAGAGGCTTGGTCCCCACCAGGACGTCACCAGGGCGCCGCCAGGGCCCCGGCAGGACCGACGGCGTCCCGGCACGCGCGGTGGTGCGATCGCGCCGCCGCAGCCGCAACGATCGAGGGAAGTGCGCATGGCCGGTCAGCGGGCGAGAACGCCGTACCAGGACGCGGGGCCCCGCACCGAGGACCGCGCCCTGCCCGCCCAGCGCTCCTGGCCGGCCGGTGCGGGAGCCGCAGGCGCCCCCGGGAGGCGCGCGGACACCGCGGCGCCCCGGCAGGTCCGGTCGCCGCGCCCCGGGGCGGCCCGCCGCAGGCAGCAGGCGCGCCGGCGCGGCGGGACGGCGGCCGCGTTCTCGGCGGTCGGGCTGCCGCTGCTCGGAGCGGTCGCGGACGAACTCGACGGGCCGGGCGTCGGCCTCCTGTTCGCGGTGGGCTCGGTGCTCGGGACGGCGGCCGCGGCGCTGCTCTGCAGCCGCACCGGCCGGTGGTGGGTGGTGACGGCCGCTCCGGTCGTGGTGCTGCTCACCGCCTCGGGCGTCGAGTACCTGGCGCACCCCGGGAAGTATCAGGGGAGGAACCTCGGCACCGGCGCGCTGCGCTGGGTGGTCGGGGCGTTCCCGGTGATGGCCGCGGCCGTGGCGGTGGCGCTCGTCGTGGTCGCGGTCCGGGTCACGGCGGCCCGCCGCCGGGCGGTGCCGGAGCGCCGGCGGACCGGCAGGACGGCTGTCCCGGCCGGAAGGGGCCGCCGTGGCTGAGCGCGGCAACAGCCGTACCGGCGGCCGCGGCCAACACGGGCAGCGCGGTCTGCGCGGCCGGCGCGGCTACGACCCGCGCCGCGCCGCCGCCCCGCTGACCGTCGCCGGGCGCACCCTGGCCTGCACCGTCTCGGTCGCGGTGCTCGGCGCCAGCGGCTTCACCTGGTACGAGTACCGCAGCCTGGACGACGGCATGATCAAGTCCACCGCGCTGAGCGAGGCCAGGAAGAACGCTCCGCCGCACCTCGACAAGTCCGTCAACCTGCTGCTGATCGGCCTGGACAGCCGCAAGGACATGGACGGCAACGACCTGCCCCGGCAGTTCGTGGAGGACGAACTGCACGCCGGCTCCAGCGAGATCGGCGGGTACAACACCAACGCCCTGATCGTGCTGCACATCCCGGCCAACGGCGGCAAGGTCACCGCGCTCTCCGTCCCGCGCGACGACTACGTGCAGACCGTCGGCGCGGACGGGAAGATGCACAAGATCAAGGAGGCGTACGGCATCGCCAAGGAGGCCGCCGAGCAGAAGCTGGCGGGCAAGGGGCTCTCCAAGGCGGCGCTGGAACGGCAGAGCCGCGAGGCCGGCCGCTCGGCCACCATCCGGACCGTGCAGAGCTTCCTGGACGTCCCGATCGACCACTTCGCGGAGGTGAACCTGATCGGCTTCTACGACATCGCCAAGGCGGTCGAGCCGGTCCAGGTCTGCCTCAACCACCCCGTGGACGACCCGATCATCGCCCGGACCGCCACCCACGAGGGCGGCGGCACCGGCCTCAAGCTCCCGGCCGGGATCAGCTCCCTCGACGCCGCGCAGGCGCTCTCCTTCGTCCGCCAGCGCCACCACCTCACCAACGGCGACCTCGACCGCACCCACCGGCAGCAGGCGTTCCTCTCCTCCGTCGAGTACCGGCTCAAGCAGCAGGGCATCCTGAACGACCTCGGGCAGATGCAGAAGCTGTTCGCGGTGGTGAAGAAGGACGTGGTCATCGACAACGAGTGGAACATCCTCGACTTCGCCCAGCAGGCGCCCAACCTGACCGGCGGCAACGTGGAGTTCAACACCCTGCCGATCAGCGGCTTCAAGACGGTTGGCGGGCAGGAGGTCAACACCGTCAACCCGGACCTGATCAGGAAGATCGTCCGGCAGCTCTTCAAGCACGAGCCGGCGCCGGCCGTCCCCGCCGTCGTGCCCGTCGCGCCGTCCGGGGACGCGCCGGGCGAACCGGCCCCGTCGCCCTCCGCGACCCCGACGCCGAGCGCGACGCCCAAGGCGGTGGTCGACATCAACGCGGTCGCGGGGGCGGGGGCGGCGGCCAACGAGTCCCGGGCGCTGGCCGAACTCGGCTACCAGACGGGCCGGATCGGCGACGCCCCGGCCAGGACCCGGGCCACCGCGGTCGGGTACGGAGCCGGGGCCAAGGCCGAGGCGCAGCGCCTCGCCGCCCGCTACGGGGTGAACGCGGTCTTCTCGTCGGGGATCCCCGCGGGACGCGTCCTGCTCACCCTCGCCGTCTCCCGCACCCCGAGCCCGACGGCCGTACCGTCGGCCGCGCCGGGTGAGACCTCCGCCGACTCGGCGGCGGGGCTGCCGATGCAGGGGCCGGCGGTGAAGGCGGGCGGGATCCCGTGCGTGGACTGAAGCCCCTGCGGCGGCGGGGAGTTCAGCCCCGGCCGGGGCTGGTGTCCCGGAGTGGCCGCCGGGTCGAGGGCCTCGACGTACCCGATCCGCCCGCCGACGACGTCCGGGACGAGCATGCCGTGGGCCGGCGGGAGCGGACGCACCGGTGGTCCGGACCGTAGGGCCGGCCGTCCGGGTGCGGTTCCGTCACGGGCGTGCTGCCGTCACGGGCGCGGCGCCGTCACGGGCGCGGTGCCTTCACGCCGTGGACGGCGGCGTACTCGGCGGCGAGCCAGGGGCCCAGGTCGTCGACGAGCACGGTGAGGGCGGCCCGGTCGGGGGTGCGGCCGCGGGCGAGGGCGGCGGCGAGGCGTGCTTGGGCGGCGCGCTCGGGGTAGTAGCCGGCGAATATCTCGGCGGAGGCGGCGAGGTCGCTGGTCCAGCCGCCCCAGCGGGGCATGACCAGGGTGAGGCAAGTGCGGACGAGGCGGCGGGAGACGGCGCGGGTGAGGCCGCGCAGTTCGGCCTCCGTGGTGGCGGCGGCCAGGCGCTCGTGCCAGAGCGGGAGGACCAGGGCCAGGTCGCCGTTGGTCTCCCGGGCGAGCAGCGAGGTGGGGCGGTAGCGGGGGAGCCGGGCGGCGAGGTCCTCGCCGAGCAGCGGGGTGCAGAGGCAGGCGACGAACCAGCCGAGGTCGTGGCGTTCGAGCTCGCTCAGCAGGGTGACCGTGCCGGCCAGCACCACGCCGACCCCGTTCACCTGCGCGAACTCCCCGTCCAGCGCGGCTTCGAGGGCGTCGGCCTCCGCCCGGTCCGCGGCGGTGGGCTCGTGGCGCAGGGCGAGCAGCAGGTCGAGGTCGGAGACGCCGGGGGTCGCGGTGCCGCGCGGGAGGCTGCCGTAGAGGTAGGCGCTGTGCAGCCGGTCGGGGGCGAAGGCCGCGGCGATCCGCTCCCGGGCCGCGGTGACCACCGGCGCGAACGCCGGCGGCACGCGGTCGAGCGAGCCCTCCCGTGCGATGTACCCGTCCCGGTCCAGCCCCTGAATCGTGGTCATGGGGGCACTCTGCCCCACCGCGGTTGGCCCTGACCAGCGAATATCCCTCGGCCCGGCCGATTGTCAGTGCCGTGTGCAAGCATCCGTCGCACACGAACACGAACGGCGTGAGGGGATCGGCATGGGCACCTGGGACATCGGGCACTTCGACAACGACTCGGCGGCGGACTTCTGCGGCGGACTGGATGACGCGGCGCCGGGCGAGCGGGAGGCGCTGCTCCGGTCGGCGCTGCTGTACGCCGTCCGGGCGGAGGAGTTCCTGGACTCGGACGAGGCGGTGGAGGCGGTCGCCTCCGCCGCGCTGGTGGCGGCGCAGTGCCCGGGCGGGGCGGCGGTGACCAGCGCCTACGGGCCCAAGGAGCCGGTCCCGCCGCTCTCCGCCGAGCTGCGCCCGCTCGCGGTGGCGGCGCTCGACCGGGTGGTCGCGGAGGAGTCGGAGCTCGCGGAGCTGTGGGACGAGTCGGGGGAGGCGGCGGCCTGGCGCGAGGGCATACGGACGCTGCGGGAGGTCCTCGCCGCGGCGTCGGCGGCGGAGGCGCCGGTGGCGGACGCGTAGGTGACGTACGCGTAGGGGCCGGAGGCCGGTGGCCGATCGGCCGTCAGCGGCGGGCCGCCGTCCACCAGTAGCCGAGCGCGGTGAGGCTGGTGGCGGCGCCGAGCAGGCAGACGGCCGTCCAGCCGCCGTGGTCGTAGACGACGGTGGACAGGATCGCGCCCGCGCCGCATCCGGCGGAGTAGAGCAGCATGTAGCCGGCGGTCAGGCGGCTCTGCGCCTCCGGGCGGACCTGGTAGAGGAGGTGCTGGTTGGCGACGTGGACGGACTGCAGGCCGTAGTCGATCACCACCATGGCGAGCACCAGCCACCAGACCGAGTGCGGCAGCAGCGCGGCCGGGAGCCAGCCGACCAGCATGGCCAGCAGACCGATGCCGGCGGTGCGTTCGGCGCGGCCGCGGTCGGCCTGGCGGCCGGCGTATCCGGCGCCGAGCGCTCCGGCGGCGCCGGCCAGGCCGAAGAGCCCGATCTGGGTGTGGCTGAGGCTGAAGGGAGGCGCGGCGAGCGGGAGCACCATCGGGGTGAGCAGCACGGTGACGGAGGTGAAGCCGAGCAGCGCGAGGACGGCCCGGACCCGGAGCACGCGCTCCTGGGCGAAGAGCGTGAACACCGAGCCGACCAACCGCGGGTAGCCGATCCGCTCGGCCGCCCGGTGCCGCTCGGACGGGACGGCGGCCGCGACGGCGAGGGCCATGGCGGCGGTGGCGACGGCGGAGACCACGTAGACGGCGCGCCAGCCGGCCAGGTCGCCGATGGTCCCGGCGACGGTGCGGGCGAGCAGGATGCCGACCACGATGCCGCTGGTCACGGTGCCGACCACCCGGCCCTGGTCGCCCGGGGCGGCGAGTTGGGCGGAGTAGGCGACGACCACCTGGGCGACGACGGCGAGGACGCCGACGGCGGCCATCGCGAGGAGCAGCAGCGGAGCGGAGGGGGCGAGTGCGACGGCGAGGAGGGCGAGGACGGACAGGCCGAGCTGGGAGGTGATCAGGGTGCGGCGGTTGACGTGGTCGCCGAGCGGCACGAGCAGGAGCAGGCCGAGGGCGTAGCCCGTCTGGGTGAGGGTGCCGACCAGGCCGATGGTCGCCGGGGCGATGACGTAGTCCCGGGCGATCAGGTCGAGCAGTGGCTGCGAGTAGTAGACGTTGGCCACGGCGAGGCCGCAGGCGACGGAGAGCAGCCAGGCGACGGTCGGTGACAGGCCGCGCGGCGGGGCCCCGGTGGGGGTGTCGGCCGGGGCTTTGGCCAGGGCGTCGGCGGTCGGGTCGGCGGCGGTCGGGTCCTCGGCGGACGCGCGGGCGGGTGAGGTCATGGGCGGGACTCCCTCGAAGGGGCATGGTGGTTTCAAAGTGCTACCGCGACACCATGGCATACCCTGGTTTTAATAAGCAACCACGCTCTGATCGGTACGCTGGGCGCCGACCGGTGAGAGCTGAGAGGTGGGAGAAGTGCCGAAACGCACCACGCACGAGGAATCGGCCTGCCCGGTCGCCCGTCCGCTCGACGTCGTCGGCGACGGCTGGACGCTGCTGATCGTCCGTGACGCCTTCGACGGACTGCGCCGCTTCGGGCAGTTCCAGAAGAACCTCGGCCTGGCCAAGAACATCTTGTCCTCCCGCCTGGCCGGCCTGGTCGCCAACGGCGTGTTCGAGCTCGCGCCGGCCGCCGACGGCAGCCCGTACCAGGAGTACGTGCTCACCGAGAAGGGCCGTGCGCTGTTCCCGGTGATCACGGCGCTGCGGCAGTGGGGCGACCAGTGGTTCTTCGAGGAGGGCGAGCCCCGGGCGCGTCTGGTGGACCGCGAGTCCGGTGCGCCCGTCGCGCCGGTCGAGGTGCGCTCGGCGGACGGCCGGGTGCTCGGGCCCGAGGACGCGAAGGTGCTGCTGCCCTGAGGTCCGTGCCCTGAGGCGCGCCGCTGCCACCGGCCGGGTGAGGGTCGATGGCAGCGGGGCGGAGTGGGGCGTGCGCCGGGTCAGCTCGGCGTGGCGGCGCTCGCGGTCGGGCAGGGCGGCAGGGTGGACGGCGCGGTGCTCGCGCAGGTCGCGGTCGGCGCCTGGGTGGTGGTGGTCGCCGTCGTGGTCCCGGTTGCCGTCGTGACGGCGGTGGTCGTCGTCGCGGGGGAGGGCGTCCTGGTGACCGGTGTCGGCGTCTGTGTCTGAGTCTGAGTCGGTGTGCCGGTGGTCACCGTGGACGGGGGCGGGGTGCTGGTCGTCGTGGCCGTCCCCGGCGGCTGACCCGAGCTGGTCGGGGACGTGGCTCCGGGGGTCGTCGGGCCCGAGGAGGTGACTCCGGCGCCTGTGGAGCCTGAGGGGGTGGCACCCGAACTCGTCGGCGTGCCGGGCGATGGCGTGCCGGGTGGGGTCGTGCCCGGCGATGTTGCACCCGGTGACGTTGCACCGGGCGAGGTCGTGCCGGGGGAGGTCGTACCGGGGGAGGTCGAGGAGGTGGCCGAGGGTGTGGACGGCGTCCACGGGCCCGGCGGCGGGATGCCGGGCACCAGGGGCCCCTTCGGGGGTTCGGCCGGTCGGTCCACGACCTCGACCCGCCCGGTCATCCGGGAGAACCACCCGCCGGTCTCGACGTTCACCAGGATGATCTCGGTCACCGGTCGGGCTGCCGGCACCACGATGATCAGCGTGGACGGCTGGAAGCCCGCCCAGGCCTTCCCGGTGTACCTCGCGTTGCTCACCAGCGCCGGCGGCTTCAGCGGGTTGCCGCAGGAGCAGCGCACCCGGGGCACGCCCTGGGCGTCCACCAGGACGGCGGTGCCCGCCTGCAGTGCGGACTGGTACTCGACCACCGCGCCGCTCTTGTAGGTGTGGTTGGTCACCCGGGTGTCCACCCGCAGGTAGGCGGAGGTCAGCGAGCGCAGGTAGCCGGGGACGTCGGCCTGCGCGATGCCGGCGGCGGAGGCCCAGGCGCGCCCGGTGTCCCCGGTCGAGAGCATCCCGACCAGGCGCTCGGTGTCGCAGCTCGGCTTGCCCATCGACCCGGCGTACAGCCCGGCCGAGCTGCCCTCGACGCTGTGGAGCGCGGTCGGCGAACCGCTCCGGGACGAGGCGCCGCCCGGGTGCTGCGCCGTCGGGGTGACGGTCGGGGCGGGGGTCGGCACGGCGGTCGGGATGGCGGAGCCGGGTGCGGGGGCGCTCACCCCCTGGGTCTCCACCGACGGGGTGAACGGGTCCGGCCCGGGATCGGCCGGGGCCTGCAGGGCGACCTCGTTCGCGGTCGGCACGGCCGGGTGGTTGCCGCCCTGGTTGTTGACGATCAGCACGGTGGCCACCACGGCCACCGCCACCGTGCCCGCCGCCAGCGCCAGCCCCTTCCCGGAGCGCCACCACGGCGTGCGCGCCCCGCGTCCGGGCCCGCCGGACGACGGCCCGCCGGGCCCGCCCGCGCCGCCCGGTCCGGACGGCCCGCCCGGCCCGCTCGCACCGCCGGGACCACTCGCACTCCCGGCCCCACCCGCCCGGGCGGCGCCGGACGGGCCCGAGGGCGGAGGGGGCGTGGACGGCGGACCGGCCGTACCGCCGCCGGACGGTTGACCGGCCAACGGCCCGGACGGGGGACCGGACGGCGGACCGTGCGGAGGTTCACCAGGCGGGCCGGGCAGGCCGGACGGAGGCGGTTGGGCGGTCATCGAGGCTCCGTTTCGCAGGCGGTCGGCCGACCGGGGCCGGCTCGGGAGGCTCCTGCCAGTGGCTTCCCTTTCTCCCCCGTTGCCCCGTTCGCCGCAACAGCAGGTGCCGGGGCGTCGCCGAGCGTGCCCGCCGACCGTCGGCCACCCTGGAAACCCGGCCGGAACCCGGCCGGGAGTCGACCGGACGTAGAACGGGCGTAGATCGGAGATCGATCGCGCCGCGCCCGGGCCGGACCCCTGTGCACCCCGCGAGCGACGAGGAGGCGGCATGCAGCAGCCCACCACCCGGGCCGCGGGCCCGCCCGGCGCCGTACGCGGCTGGCTGGACGCGCTCGCCGTCGTGCTGGCCGGGCTGGTCGCGATGGCGGCGGTGGCCGCGCTCGGTCTCTGGCTGGCCGGCGCCGACGACCTCCCGGACGGCGGCTTCCCCGCCGTGCTGGCCGCGACGCTCGCGCTCGCCGTCGGCGGCACCGTCGAACTCGACGGCGGGGCCGGGGACTTCGCGGCGGTCGGGGCCGGGATCAGCGCGATGCCGCTGAGCGTCTCGGTGGTCGGCGCGGTCGCGATGGCCGAGGTGTTCCTGCGCCAGCTGCGCTTCCGCGCGGTCGCGGGCGGCGGTGAGCTGCTCGGGCGGATCGGCCGGACGCTGCTGCTCTGGGTGCTCGCCCTGGTGCTGCTCACCCTCGGCGCCCGGCACAGCTTCGTCGTCCCGCTCGGCGGCGACCTGGCCCAGTCGATCGGCGGCGCGCTCGGGCTGACCCCGGAGGTCGGCTTCCGCGCGGACGGCCCGACCACCGTGGGCATCGGGCTGGCCTGGCTGCTGGTGGTGCTCGCGGTCACCTTCGCGGTGTCCCGGCGGGCCCCGCTGCCGCCCGCCCTGGTGCGCTACCAACTCGCGGTCCGCCCGCCCGCGTTCGCGCTCTGGCTGGTCCTGCTGGCGTACCTGGCGATCGGTGCGGTGGCCGGGGTGCTGACCGCGGTCGTGCACGGGAACCCCCGGCAGACCCTGGCCGTGGTGCTGCTCGCGCTGCCCGACCTGGTCTGGCTGGCCTTCGGCATCGGGCTCGGCGCCACGTGGCACGGGCGGCTGGTCGGCGGGCTCGGCCTGCCCGTCCCCAAGCCGCTCAGCGCGGTGCTGCGCACCCCCGGGGGCGGGCCGGCGACCATCGACCTCGGCACCCTCGCGGAGCAGGACGCCCGCAGCTGGTGGCTGCTGCCGTTGGCCGCCGTCCTGCTGCTCGCCGCCGCCTTCCTGGCGGCCCGCCGCGCGCCGCGCACCGTCCGGCCCTGGCGGCACGCCGTCCGGTTCGCGCTCGCCACCGCCGTCACCGTGCTGCTGGTGGGCCTGTGGACCCGGGTGGACGCCGACTACGGGCTCTCCGTGCTCGGTGTCGGCCTCGGCCAGGGCGGCCTGGGCGACCTGCTGGGCGCCGTGCTCGGCGGCGGCAACCCGCTGGCCGGTCTGGGCGGCGGCAGTCTCACCCTGCGCCCGGTGCTCTGGACGGCGGTGCCGCTCGCGGCGGGCTGGGGGCTGCTGACCGGCGCGCTCGGCGCCCTGCTCGCCACCCGGGTGCGGCACCGCGGCGAGGTACCGGCGGACGCCGAGTGACGGGCGTGGGGGGCGTGGCCCGGCTCAGAACAGCCGGTGGCCCCGCACCCACATGGTCTTGCGGCCGTCGGCCCGGATGAGCCGGAGTTTCCCGATGCCGTCGTGGATGCCCGCACTGAGCAGCAGCGACGGTCCGACGACCACGCCCGCGGCGGCCAGCGCGAAGAGCAGGCCGATGTTGTCGACGGCCTGCTCGTCGCCCTCCTCGACGGTCCGGCCGCCCAACTGGACCAGCATCGGGACGAGGGCCAGCAGCGAGAGCACCAGCAGCCAGCCCACCGTCCGGTGGACCAGCCGCTTGACCCGCGCCCTGGTGGCGGTCTCCACCCGGACGGAGAAGGAACGCCGGCAGCGCGGGCAGATGACGCCGATCTCCTTGTTCCCGCCGGTGGGCCGGGGCGAGCCGCCCTCCGGCAGGTGTGCGACGCTCCAGCTGACCTTCGTCGAGGTGAGGCCCTGCTGGACGCTCACCCGACAGCCGAGGCCGACGACGTACCGGTCGGTGATCGGGATCTTCGCCACTGCTGCCACCCCCAGCCGCCGCGACCGTCGCGGGGTAGGCGGAGTTTAGCCGTACGCCTGAAGAGATGGTGATGAAACGTCAGAAAGCCTCCGTCAGAAGGATGATCGGCGCCGGGACGGCCTGGCCGAGTGCACCGCGCCACAGCTTCGGCTCCGAGGTGAACAGGGTGATCCCGCCCGCGACCATGAACGCGGCGACGTAGAGCACCACCGCCCGCCCGGCCTCCGGGTGTCCGGTGTGCAGCAGGACCAGGCCGGCGACCAGGCCGAGGGCCAGGAAGAGGTTGTAGAAACCGACGTTGACGCGCCACAGCCGGACCTCCGGGGCGTCCGCCGTGCTGCCGGTCAGCATGCGGCGCACCCGCGGGTGCCCGTACAGGAAGCTCTCCAGCGGCCAGACGATCAGGTGGATCGCCGCGGCGACCACGGCGAAGACCTGGCTCACGGCGTTCATGACGGACGGCTCCCTGCGGGCGGCGACGGCGGCGGGTGGACGACCGGCGCGGCCCAGGCGGGCGGCCCGGGCACCGGGGTCGGGTCGGGGGCGAGCGCGGGGACGACCCGGGTGGGCGGCCCGTCGGCGCGCCACGGTTCCGGCGCGGCGGCGGTGCTCGCCGCGCGCAGCTCGGCGACGAAGTCCAGGCAGTTCGGGTACCGCTCCCCGGGCGTCTTGGCCAGCGCCCGGGCGACCACCGCCCCGACGGCGGCCGGCAGGTCGGGCCGGTGGTCGCGCAGTGCGGGCGGCGGGTCGTTGAGGTGCGCCCAGAGCAGCGCGAGGTCGCTCTCCCGGCGGAACGGCGGGGCGCCCGCGAGCATCTCGAAGACCACGCAGCCGAGGCCGTACTGGTCGCAGCGCCCGTCCAGCGGCCTGCCGGAGATCTGCTCGGGCGCCGCGTAGTCGAGCGTGCCGACGATCTGGCCGACGGTGGTCAGCCCGCTGAGCGAGAGGGACTTCTTGGTCAGGCCGAAGTCCGCCAGGTACAGGTGCTCGGGGTGCTCGCTGTCCGTCCCGGCGGCGACCAGGACGTTGCCCGGTTTGACGTCCCGGTGCACCAGGCCGTGGTCGTGCGCGGCGTCCAGGGCCGAGGCGATCTGGAGGGCGAACCGGACGGCCCGCCCGACCGGGAACGGGCCGGAGCGGTTGATCAGGGCGCGCAGGTCGCCGCCCTCCACGTAGCGCATCGCGAGGTACAGGATGCCGTCCTGCTCGCCCGCTTCGAACACCGGGATGATGTGCGGGTGGTCGATCGCGGCGGCGGCCTCCGACTCGTGCATGAACCGCTGCCGGAACACCTCGTTGCGGGCCAGCTCGGGGGCGAGCAGCTTGACCGCGACGGTCCGGCCGAGCCGCAGGTCCTTGGCCCGGTAGACCACGGCCATGCCGCCGCGCCCGATCTCGTTCTCCAGCCGGTAGCCGGCGACCCGCCGCCCGACCAGCCCGGCGGGCAGACCGGTGGCGTCCCGCTCGGTGGCGTCCCGCTCGGGGGCATCCCGCTTGGCGGCCTCGCGTGCGGCGGACGGCCGCTCGACGCCGTCGCGCTCGGCGGAGGTCACGGCTCACCGGTCCGGGTGGGGGCGGACGGGCCCTCCGCGGGCGGGCCAGGCGAGGGGCTGGGTCGGTCGGTGGCCGCGTACGTCTGGAGCTGGAGCCCGTCGCCGTAGCACCAGCGGTCGTGCACCGGGTCGAACAGCCAGACCGCCTCGCCGTCCACCACCAGGCCGATCCGCAGGCCCCGGGTGCGCTCCCGGAAGGCCCCCAGGTCGAGGGCGCCGCCGGCGAGGTCCTCCAGCAGGGCGCGGTAGTGGTCGAGTGCGCCCCCGGCCTCGGCGAGCGCCGGTCGCGGGTCGGCGGTCCGCGCGGGCGGGCCGCCGGCGGCGGGCGGTGGCTGCGGCAGCGCGACCAGCAGGCGGCCGTCCACCCAGGCGGTCCAGCCGTTGGAGCAGAGGATCCGCGCCCAGTCGCCCCGGCGGTCGAGCAGTTGCAGCGGCAGCAGCGCGTCCAGCCGGGCGTCGGGCCGGGCCGGGTCGGGTGCCGCCCAGGAGGCCATCCCGTCCGGCGGGGCGACGTGGGTGGGGCGGAACGCGAGCTCGTCCATGCGGCGGTCGCCCTTCCGCTAGCGCCGCATGATGCTCGGCTCGTGCCGCCGCAGCAGGGCCAGCACCACCAGGCCGTACAGCAGCGAGAGCGCGGGCAGCAGCGCGATGCCCACCAGCCAGCCGGAGCGCTGGTGCCGGAACATCGGGTCGGCGGTGATCGCGTTCGGGAAGATGCCGTGCAGCTCGACGGTGCGCGCCATCGCCGACAGGCCCCAGCGCGACGGGACCAGCCAGGCGAACTGCTCCAGCCCCGGGACGCCGTGCAGCTTGAGCATCAGGCCGCTGAAGACGATCTGCACCACCGAGAGGAGCACCAGCAGCGGCATGGTGGCCTCCTCCTTGCCCACCAGCGCCGAGACCACCAGGCCGAGCATCATCGCCGAGAAGGCGAGCAGCGCGACCGCGAGGATCAGTTCGGGCAGCTGCGGCATCACCACCCCGGTCGGCACCGCGAAGGAGAGGTCCACCCCGGCCAGGCCGACCACGGTCAGCACCGCGGCCTGGGCCACCGTGACCGTGCCGAGCACCACCACCTTGGAGACCAGGTAGGCCGATCTGGACAGCCCGACCACCCGCTCCCGCCGGTAGATCGCGCGCTCCTTGACCAGCTCGCGCACCGAGTTGGCGGCGCCGGTGAGCAGCCCGCCGATGCAGAGCGTGAGCAGGCAGTTGACGGCGTTGTCGGGGGAGAGCCGGGAGCCGGCCATCGCCCGGCACATCAGGCCGATCACGAAGGGCAGCACCACCATGATGGTGAGGAAGAGCCGGTCGGCGGCCAGCACCGCGGTGTACCGGCGTACCAGGGTGCCCAGTTGGGAGAACCAGCCCTGCGGCTTGTCCCAGTCGATCACGGGAGGGGCGGGCGTGGCCGACGCGGCGGGCTCGTGCGGGGGCGGGTGCGAATGCGGGTGCGGACGGGGGGACGGCGTCGGCCCGCCCTCGGCCGCCACGTAGCGCGCGTACTGCGGGGAGCCGCGGAACCGCTGCTGCCAGCTGTCGTGGTCCTCGTCCTCGAAGGCCTCGAAGGCCTCCGGCCACTCCTCGTAGCCGAAGAAGCCCAGCGCCTCGCCGGGCGGCCCGTAGTACGCCGTCCGCCCGCCCGGGGCCAGCACCAGCAGCCGGTCGCAGACGCTCAGGCTCAGCACGCTGTGCGTCACCACGACCACCGTCCGGCCGTCGTCGGCGAGCCCGCGCAGCATCCGCATCACCGAGCGCTCCATGCCCGGGTCCAGCCCGGAGGTCGGCTCGTCGAGGAAGAGCAGGGACGGCTTGGTGAGCAGCTCCAGCGCGACGCTGACCCGTTTGCGCTGGCCGCCGGAGAGGCTGGCGATCACCTGGTCGGCCCGGCCGTCCAGGCCCAGTTCGTGGATCACCTCGCGGACCCGGGCCTCCCGCTCGTGCGGGTCGGTGTCGCCGGGGAAGCGCAGCTCGGCGGCGTAGGACAGGGCGCGGTGGACGGTGAGCTGGGTGTGCAGGATGTCGTCCTGCGGCACCAGGCCGATCCGGCGGCGCAGCTCGGCGTAGTCGCGGTAGAGGTCGCGCCCGTCGTACAGCACCGTGCCCTGGTCGGCGGGGCGCAGCCCGGTGAGCGCGTTGAGCAGGGTGGACTTGCCCGCGCCGCTCGGCCCGGCCACCGCGAGCAGCGCCTTCTCGGCGAGCGGGAAGCCGACGTCGTCCAGCAGCACCCGGTGGTCGGGGCCGACCCGGACCACCAGGTGCCG
The DNA here is from genome assembly GCF_042268845.1 of Kitasatospora sp. NPDC056273. Lineage (NCBI taxonomy): Bacteria > Bacillati > Actinomycetota > Actinomycetes > Kitasatosporales > Streptomycetaceae > Kitasatospora > Kitasatospora sp. NPDC056273. The sequence continues at coordinate 140,681 of NZ_JBHJSJ010000005.1, forward strand.
GACGTCCAGGGAGACCTCGCCGGTGTCGGTGTACTCGACCAGCCGGCCGTCGGCCAGGCAGAGCGCGGAGTGGCCGATGCCGACGATGTCCGCCGGGCCGACCGGGGCGCGCTGGACGGGGCGGCCGTTGAGGTAGGTGCCGTTGTGGCTGTCCAGGTCGACGATCTCGTGGCCGCCGTCGGGCAGCGCGCGCAGTTCGGCGTGGTACCGGGAGACCACCAGGTTGTCCAGGACCAGGTCGTTGTCGCGGGAGCGGCCGATCCGGACGGTGCGGCCGAGCAGCCGGTGGACGGCGCTCGGACGGCGGAAGGTGCCGGAGAGGTGCGGGGCGACCAGCGACGGCCGCTTGTGCGCGGTGGGTGCCGGAAGGCCGGCGAAGGCCGCGGACGGGCCGTCGGCCGGGTCGCCGAAGCGCAGCCGGGTGCCCGGGCCGACCTCCTCGCGGCTGACCCGCCGGCCCTCGTCGTACGTGCCGTTGGTGCTGTCGACGTCCTCCAGCAGCCAGTGCCCTCCGGTGGCGCGCAGGATCGCGTGGTGCCAGGACACCCGGGGGTCGTCCAGGACGATCTCGCTGGTCGGGTCGCGGCCGAGGTGGTAGGCCCGGGTCGGGTCGATCACCCGCGACGCGGTGCCGGTGACCAGGACGAGGGGCGGCGCGGAGGGTGCGCCGGGGCGCTCTCCCATGCTGCGCATTCTATCGCCGTCGCTGTCGCCGCACCGGCCGAAGAGCCCTGCCGGAGTGCGGGATTGGACTGGACCACTGCCTCCGCGCGCCACTATCGTTCGGCGTGCCCGCGGATCGCGCGCCGCCGGAACGCGCCCGCGCGTCACCGGGAGTCGTCGAGTGCTTCGGAACGGAACCCATGAGCATCTGGCCGCAGTTGCGAAGATCCCGGACCGTCCGGGCCGGGCACGCCACCGGCCGGGTGCTGCGCTGCGGGCTGATGGACACCATGCTCGCCGACCTCGCCGTCTCGGTCGTGCTCTGCTTCGAGCACCCGCTGGACGACGACCGGCTCGCCGTCGGCCTGGCCCGGGCGCTGGAGCGGGTGCCGGTCTTCGCCGGAAGGCTGCGCACCGTCGAGGGCGTCCTGGAGGCGGTCTGCGACGACACCGGTGTGCCGTTCGAGGTCTACACCGTGGAGGGCACGCTCGCCGAGGCGATGGGCCGGGCGACGGCGGCCGGCGCCGAACTGGTCGCCCCGCTGGACGCCCCCGCCGCCCGCGACGGCGGCGTCCCGCTGCTCACCGTGCGCCTCACCCGCACGGCCGACGGCGGCACGGTGCTCGGCTGCTCCTGGCACCATGCGATCGGCGACCTGCACAGCTTCATGCTGCTGCTGCGGACCTGGTCCGCGGCGGTCGAGGGCGAACCGCTGCCGAAGGCCGAACTCGTCGACGACCAAGACGAGTTGCTGGCCGAGGTACTCCCGGACGGGGACTGCGGACGGCCCGGCTTCCGGCTGCCCTCGGCGGCGGAGGCGGAGCTGCTGGCCCGCGAGGTGGCGGTCGGGCCACGCGCCAACCGGATCGTCCAGATCGCCTTCACCGACGCCGAACTGGCCAGGATGCGCGAGGAGTTCGGACTGGCGGCCGGGCGCCGGCTCTCCTCCGGGGATGTGCTCTGCGCCCACCTCCTCAGCACCCTGCGGGAGTTGGACGGGGACGACGCCGAGCGGATGCTGACCGTGCCGGTCAACGCGCGCCGCTGGCTGGGCCTGTCGCCCGCGCTGCTCGGCAACCTCCTCAGCGAGGTCCATCTGCCGCACCGGCCCGAGGAAGGACCGGCGGTGCTCGCGGGCGCACTGCGTACGGCGGTCGAGGAGTTCCCGACCGCACACCTCAACCTCCGCGCCAACCTGTGGTTCCTGGCCACCCTCGGCCGCTCCCGGCTGCGCGACTGCGTGCCGCTGGGCTTCGACCCGGCGGCGCGCCGGTTCAGCTTCTCCAACTGGAGCGGCTTCGGCGCCTACGCGGTGAGCTTCCAGGGGAAGCGGCCCGTGCTGTTCAGTCCGGCGGCCAACTATCCGATTCCCTGGGTCTGTTGGACGGTCGAGGGGTTCCGGGGCGAGGGCCGGCTGGCCACCGTGGTGCTGCCGGCCCGGCTCGCCGCCCGGGTGCGCGGGGCCGAGGGCCGGGCGGCGCTGCACCGGTTCCGCAGGGCCGGGGACCGGCCGCCCGCCTCGGCCGGGGTGCTGCCCAAGGTGCTCTGAGCCGCCCCGGCGGCGCGAGTGCGAAGGCAGGCCCCGGCGGCGGAAGGGCGCCCACGGGGGATGTCGGTTCCCCATGGGCGCCCTTCCGCAGTGGCCGTGGACGTCCTCCGGCAGGCCTCAGAAGGACTGCTCGATCGCGGTCCACAGCTGGAGCCGGGCGCGCAGCGCGGTGCGGACCGTCTCGGCGCAGGAGTCCCACTTGTCCTGGTCGTCGCCGCACAGGTCGATCAGCATCTGCATCGCCATCGGGGTGTGCTGCTCGCCGTCGACCTCGATGTGACGGGCCAGGTAGTCCTTGAAGACGGTGAGCGCGCCCTCGGGGTCGTCGATCCGGATGACCTGGGTGAACATGTCCGGGATCAGGTCCTCGCGGCCGAAGGCGAAGGCGGCGGCCCGGCAGTGCACCGGCGCGTTCTCCACGATCGACCAGGTGGTGGAGGTGAAGTCCAGGGCGGGCTGCGGCACTCCGGCGTTCTTCAGGGCATCCGGTACGGCGGTGCCGGAGCCCAGCAGGGCCAGGAACTCCTCGATCGGGCGCGGGTCGGCACCGGCCTGCCGCATGCCCTCGACGTACAGCTCGAAGTGGCTGGTGTAGCCCTCGCCGAGCTCGTCGCTCTCCTCGACCAGCACGATCTCGTTGATCAGCCGGCGGCTGGCGGTCGGGCCGTTCGGGACCCACGGCACGTCCACACAGGTGAGGTCGCGCTGGAGGCTCTTGAGCAGCGACATGAAGTCCCAGACGGCGAAGACGTGGCTGCCGAGGAAGGTGCGGACCCGCTCGATGCCGGTGAGCGAGCGGTACACCGAGTGCTCGACCACCTCGCGGCGCAGCGGGTCGATGGCCTGCTGGAGGCTGGTCAGGCCGGGGTGCGAGCGGTCCCAGTGGTAGCGGTTCGTGGACAACGGGGCTCCTTGGTCGGGCTGTTGGGCGATCGACGTGTTCGGGGTGCGCGAGGCACGCGGGGGCTGCGCCGCGTCGGGGCGCGGTCAGCGGTGCTTCAGCACGAGGTCCAGCGCGTGCCGCAGCTGCTCGCGGCCGGGCTGGACGGCGCGGTCGAGGGCGGGGGCGAAAGGCAGCACGGCGCCGTCCGGGCGGGTGATCCGGCGGGGCGGGGCGACCAGGCGCATCTCCTCGGCGGCGGTGGCCAGCACCTCGGCGCCGAAGCCGCAGCTGCGGTTGGAGTCGTCCAGGACGACCAGGCGGCCGGTGCGCTCCAGCGAGTCGGCGAGCGCCTGCCAGTCGAAGGGGTACACCGTGCGCGGGTCGAGGACCTCCACCGAGACCTCCGGCGCCAGCTCCTCGGCCACCGCGAGGGCGTCGTGCACCAGGTGCCCGAGGGCGACCACGGTGACATCGCTGCCCGGCCGGTGGATCCGGGCCCGGCCGAGCGGGACGGGGACGAGGTCCCAGGTGACGGTCTCGCGCACCGGCATCGCGGCGGCGGGCGCGAACACCACGACCGGGTCCGGGTCGCGGATCGCCGAGCGCAGCAGCCCGTAGGCGTCGGTCGGGGTGGCGGGCACCACGGTCTTCACCCCGGCGTGCGCGAACAGGCTGTACGGGTGGTCGGAGTGCTGCCCGGCCCAGCCGTCCCGGGAGCCCGAGCCGGGCACCAGGCAGGTCAGCGGGACGGCGGCCTGGCCGCCGGTCATCAGCGAGAACTTGTGGGCCTGGTTGACGAGTTGCTCGAAGACCAGGAACAGCAGCGACGGGATCTGGAACTCCAGCACCGGGCGCCGGCCGGCCAGCGCGGCGCCGACCGCCATCGAGGTGAAGGCCTGCTCGGACAGCGGGGTGTCGACGATCCGGCCCGGCCCGAAGCGGTCCAGCAGGCCGAGGGTCGGCCCGGCCAGACCGGCGCCGATGTCCTCGCCGAAGACGCAGACCGCCGGATCGGCGGCGAGTTCGTCGGCCAGCGCCCGGTTGAGCGCCTTGGTGTACGAGAGCCTGGTCACGGCGTCGCCCCCGCCCGGGGCCGCAGCCCGTCGGCGTACAGGTGGTCCAGTGCGCCCGCCGGGTCCGGGTGCTCCGAGGCGAGCGCGAACTCCTCGGCGGCGGCGAGCTGTTCGGCCACCGAGCGGTCCAGCTCGGCGACCGTCGCCGGGTCGAGCAGGGCGGCGGCCCGGGGGAGCGGGTCGCGCTCGCGCCAGGCGTCGACCTCCTCGGGGGAGCGGTAGCGCAGCTTCATCCGGCGCTCCATGGTGTGGTGGCCCTCGTATCGGTAGGTGCGGCAGGCCAGGAAGCCCGGGCCGCGGCCGCCGCGGGCCCGGTCGACGGCGCGCAGCGCGGCGGTGCGGACGGCCTCGGTGTCCATGCCGTCCACCTCCTCGGCGGGGATGCCGAAGGCGGCGGCCCGGCCGGTGGCGCTGCCCGCGACGGCGGTGGCGGCGGGCAGGGTGGTGGCGTAGCCGTTGTCCTCGCAGACGAACAGCACCGGCAGGCGCCACATCGCGGCGAGGTTGAGCGACTCCAGCAGGACGCCCTGGTTGAGCGCGCCGTCGCCGAAGAAGGCCACCGCGACCGGGGTCCGGCCGGCCTCCGGGCCGTCGGTCCCCGGGCCGTCGGTTCCCGGCCCTTCGGTTTCCGGCCCTTCGGCCGTCGTCCGTCCGGGATTGACAGCCGCCCAGGCCGCGCCGACCGCGATCGGGGCACCGGCGCCGACCATGCCGTTGGCGCCGAGGATGCCCAGCGAGAAGTCGGCGGCGTGCATGGAGCCGCCCCGGCCGCCGTTCGACCCGCCGACCCGCCCCAGGAGTTCGGCGAGCAGCCGGTGCGGCGCGGTGCCCCGGGCGAGCACGTGGCCGTGGCCGCGGTGGGTGCTGGCGAGCCGGTCGCCCGGGCCGAGCGCCGAGCAGACGCCGACCGCGACGGCCTCCTGCCCGATGTACGGGTGGATGCCACCGGGGATCGCGCCGGACTTCACCAGGCCGAGCGCCAGCTCCTCGAAGCCGCGGATCAGCCGCAGCATCCGGTAGCGCTCGGCGGGGGTGTCCAGCGGGGCAGGGCTGTCGGGCAGTGCGGCGCCCTCGCCGGCCGGGTGCGCGGGAGCGGTCACGGCCGCCCCCGCCAGACCGTCGGGCAGAACCGCGGGTCGGCGTAGTCCGGCCGGCCGTCGTCCGTACGGCCCACCAGCACGTCGTGGTTGTACACCACCGGCTCGCCGTCCGGCCGGTCGTGCCGGCGGTACTCGTTGGCGCCGTCCTGGAGGTGCAGCGAGACCGCCCGGCGCGGGAAGGAGGCGAGGTTGGGGCCGCTGCCGTGGTAGGTGCGGCAGTGGTGGAAGGACAGGTGGCCGCGCGGGATCAGCATCGGGACCTTGCGCACCCGCTGCCCGTTGTGGGCGGCGTTGGCGGCCAGGATGGACTCCAGCTCGGAGCCGTCGCGGTCGGCGAAGTGCCGGGTGGAGTCCTCGCCGGAGGGCAGCTCCCGCCAGCGGTGGCTGCCGTCGACCATGGTGATGGTGCCGTTCTCCTCGCGGCAGTCGTGGAACGGGATGAAGGCGGTGAGCATCTCCTCGGAGCCGCAGGTCTGCCAGTAGTGCTTGTCGAAGTGCCACGGCACCCGGTTGCTGGGCTCCTCGGGCACCGGGGGCTTGTAGATGAGCGTCGACTGGAAGACCCGGATCTCCTCGGTGCCGGCGAGCAGCGCGGCCACCGCGCCGACCAGCGGCTTGCGCAGGATCGCGCCGATCGCGTCGCTCTCGTAGTGCACGTAGTCGTTGTGCCGCTGGACCGGCCCGTCCTCGGGCCGCCAGGAGGCCAACCGGGGCGGCCGGACGGGCAGTTCGCGGTCCCGGTGGCCGGCGTAGTACGCCTCGGTGGCGGCCTGGAGGGTGTCCAGCTCCTCGTCGCTGAAGAGCCTGCGGGAGAGGTACCAGCCGTGCTCGCGGTAGTGCGCCACCTCGTCGGGGGTGGGCAGCAGGGCGCGCTCGGCCTCGGTGAGCCGGAACGCGGGGGCGGCGGCCGTCGGCCGGGCCTGCTTCGGCTGTGCGGGGGCGGGCCGGTCCTCGGCGGCGGGGCCGTGCCGTTCGACGGCCTCGTAGAGGGCCTTGATGTTCGCGGTGCCGAAGGTGCCCGCTCCCTGCCGTTCGATCAGTTCGAGGAAGTAGGTGCGCCGGGGGTGGGTCGAGCGGGCGAAGATCTGGAACAGCTGGCCGCCGTGGTCCTGGTCGACCAGGACGTGCAGGTCGCGCAGGGTCGCCACCGGGATGGCCGTCTCGCCGAAGCGGTCGGCCAGGGCGTCGAAGTAGGCGTCCGGCGTGGTCAGGAACTCCACGCCGCGCTCCCGGGCGGTCCGGACGGCGCCGGCGATGTCGCGGGTACTGAAGGCGAGGTGCTGGACGCCGGCCCCGCCGTGGGCGGCGAGGAACTCGTCGATCTGGCCGGGGCGGCGGGTGGTGTCGGGCTCGATCAGGGTGAAGGTGACGCCGCCGGAGGCGCTCTGCACCACCTTGGAGTCCATCGCCTGCTCGCCGACCTCGATGTACTCCTCGAAGATCGTGCGGAAGTCCAGCGCGTCCTCGCAGAACCGTACGGCCTCCGCGAGCGTGCCGGCCGGCAGGCAGATCGCGACGTGGTCGAGGCCGTCCAGCAGGCGGGGCTCCGGGGTGGCCTCGGCGTCCGGCAGCGGGACCAGGCGCAGCGCGGTGTCGCCGAAGCCCTCGATCAGGGCGCCGGCCCGGTCGAGCACCCGGGCGCCGTGCCGCTCGGCCCGCTCCAGTGCGGCCGCCGGGTCGGCGCAGCCGAGGGCGAGGACGGCGACGCCGTCCCCGTGCCGGGTGACGTACTCGGCCACCGGGTGCTCCGGGTCGGCGGCGGAGGTCAGCCGCAGCCGGATGGTGCCCTGGCGCAGCCCGATGGTGCGGGAGCCGTCCGGGGCGGTGGCCGGGGCGTCGGCGGTGAAGCCGAGGTCGGCGCTGAGTCCGGCCGCGGTCTTGTCGGCGTCCGCGCAGTGGAACTCGACGTGGGTGATGGTCTGGATGGACAACGGGATCTCCCCCCGGGAGGGATGGTGGATCGAGGATCGGGGCGCGCCGGCGCCGCGCGGCGGTGCGCGGCGGGCGACCGCGGTCGGGTGGCGGCAGTCGGACGGCGGCTGTCGGCGGTACCGCTAGCGGGCGGTCCGGGTGGAGGCCGGGCCGAGGATCAGGCTGAGGTTGTGGCCGCCGAAGGCGAAGGCGTTGCTCAGCGCGGCGCGCACCGGGACGGTCCGGGCGGCGCCCCGGACGTGGTCCAGGTCGCAGGCCGGGTCGGGGTCGGTCAGGTTGAGGGTGGGCGGCAGCGTCCCCCGGGCCACCGCCAGGGCGGTCACCGCCGCCTCCAACGCGCCCGCGGCGCCCAGCAGATGGCCGGTGGCGCCCTTGGTGGAGCTGACCGCGGGCGGCTCGGCGCCGAAGACGGCGCGCAGCGCGGCGGTCTCGGCCACGTCGCCGAGTTTGGTGCCGGTGCCGTGGGCGTTCACGTAGTCGATGTCACCCGGGGCCAGGCCCGCGTTGGCGAGCGCGGCGCGCATCGCGTCGGCGGCGCCGGTGCCGTCCGGGCGGGGCATGGTCGGGTGGTGGGCGTCGGTGGAGGCGCCCCAGCCGAGGACGTCCGCGTAGCCGGCGGCGCCGCGCGCCTCGGCGTGCTCGGCCCGCTCCAGGACCAGGACGGCGCTGCCCTCGCCGAGAACGAAGCCGTTGCGGCGGGCGTCGAAGGGCCGGCTGGCCTGCTCGGGGTCGTCCCAACCCTGCGCCAGGGCACGGGCGTTGGTGAAGGCGGCGGCGATGGTCGGGTGCAGCGAGGACTCGGTGCCGCCGCACACCACCACGTCGGCGTCCCCGGCCCGGATCAGCCGCAGCCCCTCGGCGATCGCCTGGGCGCCGGCCGCGCAGGCCGTCACCACGGCGGAGCTGTAGCCCCGGATGCCGTGCTTGATGGCGATCCGGGCGGCGGCCATGTTGGAGAGCATGCCGGGCAGCAGGTACGGGCTGACGCCGGGGCGGCCGCGCTCCAGCCGGCGGTGCGACTGCTGCTCGAAGGTCTCCAGTCCGCCGCCGCCGGTGGCCAGCACCACGGCGGTGCGGTGCGGGTCGGCGTCCCGGCCGACGGCCAGTCCGGCGTCGGCGAGCGCGTCGTCGGCGGCGGCCAGGGCGAGCAGCACGAAGCGGTCCACGCAGCGGGTCTCGGTCGGCGGCAGCACCTCCCGGCCGTCCAGGGCGGGGGCGAGCCCGGCGGCGGGCAGCCAGCCGTGCGCGGCGTGGCCCTCGGGGACGGCGCGCAGGCCGGTGCGGCCGGCGGTGAGCGCCTCGAACACCTCGGCGGGCTCGCGGCCGAGCGGGGAGACCAGGCCGATGCCGGTGACGACGGCGCCGGGGCGCGCGGTCGTGCGCCCACCCCGCTCGCCTGCTCGCACACTCCGCTCGCTCATGCGCCCACCGCCGCGAGGTGGGTCTCCCGCAGCAGGACCTTGCGGACCTTGCCGGTCGGGCCGAGCGGGATGTCGTCGGGGGAGACCACCAGCACCTTGCGGACGGTCGCGGCGGCGGCCTCGTCCAGGGCGGCGACGACCGCCCCGGTGCGGTCCGCGGCCGGATCGGCGTCCGCGGCGAGGAGCAGCAGCACGTCGGTGACGACGCGCTCGCCGTCCCGGACCGCGACCACCGTGCAGTCCAGCACGTCCGGGCAGGCGGCCAGCACCCGCTCCTCCGACATCGCGGTGAACAGCCGCTTGCCGCCGCCGAGTTCGACCGAATCGACGGCCCGGTCCACGTGGTAGTAGTAGCCCTCCTCGTCCCGGTACATCAGGTCCCCGGTGAGGAAGCGGCCGCGCAGCCGGGTGCGGAAGGTGGTGGCCGAGTCGTTCCAGTAGCCGAGCGCCAGGGTCGGTGAGGCGGTGGCGAGTTCACCGACTTCGCCGGGCCCGAGCGGCTCGCCGTCCGGGCCGACCACCTCGCAGTCGACGAAGGCGTGCGGGCGGCCGACGCAGCGGCCGTAGCGCTCGGTGCCGGGGCCGTGGGTGATGAAGAAGTGCGAGTGCCCCATCTCGGTGGAGCCGAGGCCGTCCACGAACAGCGAGCCGGGCAGCCGGGTGCGGCCGGCCCGGGTGACGGTCTCCCGGCTGCCGGTGGCGATCAGGCGGCGGATGTGCACCTCGTGGGCGCAGTCGCCGGTGTTCCACCAGAGCGCCACGGAGGTCAGGTCGCGGGTGGCGAGGTCGTGCCGGGCGAGGTCGGCCCAGGTGGCGGCGAAGCCGATCACCCCGGTGGGCCGCCACCGCTCGACGGCCTCCAGCACGCCGTCGCCGGACTGCCGGGAGAGCACGGCGAGTTCGGTGTGCGAGCTGAGCGCGAGGTTGAGCGCGATCAGGGTGGCGGCGTGCGGGGCGGGCAGCGCGCTGAGCATCCGGTCCTGGCCCTGCGGGCGGGGCAGCCGCAGCCGGTGGCGGATCGCGGCGTACAGGCTCGCGTGGGAGTGGACGACGGCCTTGGGCATGCCGGTGGTGCCGGAGGAGTGGGTGATCGCCACCGGGTCGCCGGACCAGTGCCGGTACGGCTCCGGGGCGGCGTCCGGGTCGCCGGCGCCGAGGGTGGCGATCTCGGGCAGCAGCGGCGCGCCCGGGTCGTGGCCGGCCAGTGCGGCCAGGTGGGCGGGGTCGGCGAGGACGCCGGCCGCGCCGAGGCGGGCGATGTAGCGGGCGGCCCGTTCGCCGTCCAGGTTGGGGTTGAGCAGCGCGGGGACGGCGCCGAGCCGGGCCAGGGCGAGGAAGGCGAGCACGTGGTCGGCGGCGTCGCTCGCGTACACCACCACCGGGTCGCGCCGGGTGATGCCCAGGCCGTGCAGCGCGGCGGCGCGGGCCCGGACGGCGCGGTCCAGCTCGCGCAGGGTGAACGGCTGCCAGGCGGGGTGGTCGTCCACCGGGGTGTCGAAGCTGAGCAGCGGTACGTCCAGGTCGAGCCCGAGCGCGATCCGGGCGGTGAGGACGTTGCCGGCGCCCACGTCGGGGTCGTCCGCGAGCTGGGTGCGGAGGCTGCGGATGGTCACGGGGGTGGATCCCTCCCTCGGGGCCGGTGGACGGCCCGGGCGGCTGATCGGGTGGCAGGGTCGGTCGGCCGCGCGGGGGCGGCGGGTGCGGTCGGCTGCTCGGGCGGCGTGCGACGAATGGCGTGCGGCGAGTGGCGGGCTGCGTGCGGTCGGTCGCTCGGGCGGTGGGTGCCGGGAGCGAGGCGGGGACGGGCGGGGGCGCTGGTGTGCCGGGTGCGGCTGCGTCAGGCGCCGGGCCTCGATGGTTCCTACGGCCGGGGGCGGTCGCGGGGTTCAGTCCGGGTGGCGGTTCGGGCGGCGGTTCGGTCCGGTCGGACGGTTCGGAGGGGTCAGTCCGGCCGGTTCCCCGCCGCCGGACCGGCGAGCAGGACGGCCGCGGCCAGGTCCCCGTCGGGCGTCTGCTCGACGGCCACGGCCAGCACCAGATCGGCGTCGCCGTCCTGGAGCAGCAGCGCGGCGAGTTCGAACGCCTCGGCCGGGACCACGCCGGGTTCGGCCTCGGCCGGGCAGATCGCCACGATCGGGCCGGTCAGGCCCCAGCGCGCGGAGACGTGCCCGAGGACGGCGTTGGGGTTGGACTGGAAGAACAGCAGCGGGCCGGTCCGCTGTCCGGGTTCGGCGCTGCGCTCGATGGCCCGTGCGGTGTCGAGGTCGCCGCTCGTGCTGGCGAGCAGCAGGGCGGTCCGTCCGGGGGCGGGCGGTTCGCCGTGGTGGGCGCGCAGGCAGCGTTCGGCGGTGTCGGCGACCAGCGGGTTGAAGGCGGAGGCGGCGAAGCCGGGCAGCGGTGGCGGCGGCCCGTCCAGGCCGGGTGCGGGGCGGCGGGCCTCGGCGAGGATCCGCAGTCCGTGGGTGTGGTCGGCAGGGGTGTTCTCGGCGGTGGTCATGGCGGTGGCGGTCATCCCGGGGCCAGCAGGAGGGCGGTGTTGGCGCCGCCGAAGGCGGAGTTGAGGCTGAGGGCGTACGGCGGCCTGGCGGCGTGCGGGCCGTCCAGGACGAGGTCCAGCGCGAGGTCCGGGTCGGGGCCGAGCCAGCCGGCGTTGACCGGGAGCAGGCCGGTGCCCAACGCGCCGATGGTGACGGCGAGTTCGAGCAGTGCGGAGGCCTCCAGGGCGTGCCCGTGCACGGACTTGCTGGAGCTGACCGGCAGACGGTCGGTGTGCGGGCCGAACACCCGCCGCAGGGCGCGGGCCTCGGCCCGGTCGGCGAGGGTCGAGCCGGTGCCGTTGGCGTTGACGTAGCCGACCTCGGCCGGATCGACGCCCGCGCGGGTGAGCGCGGCCCCGATCGCCCGGGCCGTCCCGTCGCCCTCCGGTTCCGGGCGGCAGACGTGGTGGGCGTCCCCGGCCCGGCCCCAGCCGGCCAGCCGGGCGAGCGCGGGAGCGCCGCGCCGTTCGGCGGCCGGGGCGGACTCGACCAGGACGGCGGCGGCCGCGTCGGCGAGCAGGGTGCCGGTGCGGCCGGCGCTGAACGGGCGGGCCTCGCCGTCCCGGGCCAGCGCCCGTCCGGCGTCGAAGACCGCGAAGACGCCTGGTCCGACCAGGTGCCCGGCCGCGACCAGGACCCGCTCGTGCCGCCCGGCGGCGACCAGGGCCGCCGCGTCGGCGACGGCGGTCGAGGCGGCCACGCAGGCGCCGTTGTACACCCGGGTGACACCCGGCGCGCCCCACCCGGAACGGACCCCGGCGGCCACCGCGTCGGCGGTCGCCCGGGTGCGCTCGTCGCTGTGCAGGGCGAGCAGGACGGGCAGGCCGGCGCCCTCGGCGGCGGTCAGCCCGGCCTGCCCGCAGGCCTGGCCGATCGCGTCGAGCACGGCCCTGGCCAGGGGGAAGGTGCAGGCCAGGGGCACGGTGTCGGGGAACAGCGCGGCCCGGGTGGTTCGGCGGGCGCTCACGTCGAAGCGGGTGACCGGGCCGGACAGCGCCTTGCCGTGGGTGGCGGCCTCGGTGAGCGCGGCGAGCCCGCGCCCGGCGGCGCTGAGCACCCCGACGCCGGTGACCACCGGGCGGTCGGCCGCCCGGCCGGGCGGGCCGGAGCCCGTGCCCCCGGGGATCACGGCCGGGCGCCCGCGCGGTCGGCGAGGACGGCCTCGCGCAGCAGCCCGGTGGCGTCGTCGACGGTGCGCACCGCGCCGAAGCGGTCGTCGTCCAGGTCCAGCTGGAGTCCGTACCGTTGCTCGAACTCGGCGACGAGCCAGGTGAGTTCGAGCGACCCGAGGTCTTCGGGCACGGTGTCGACGGCGCGCTGCCCGAACGCCGCCAGCATGGTCAGGACCTCGGCCCGGTCCGGCAGGGCGTCGGGGAGCGGGGAGCCGGTCACGCGGCGCTGCCGGAGGTGGCGGCGAGGGCGTCGACCCGGCGGGCGACGTCGCCGGTGAACTCGTCCAGCGTCATCAGCGCGGTGGTCTCCATCTCGTCCAGGTCGAACTTGATCCCGAACTCGTCCTCGACCTGCACCGACAGGTCGGCCAGGGCGAGCGATTCGAGGTCCAGCCCGGCCGGGCCGAGGTCAGTGTCCCCGGTGACCTCGGAGACGTCGTACTGCATCTCGGCGAGTGCCGCCAGGACGAAGGCGCGGATGCGGTCCTGCATGGTGGGCTCCTTGTCGGGGTGGTGGTGCGAAGGGGTCGGGGCGCGGCCGGGTGCGGCCCGCGCGCCGGTGGGCGCGGTCAGCCGGCGGTCGCGGTCGCGCGCAGGGCGGCCGGGTCGCGCAGCAGCTTTCCGGTGGCGGTGCGGGGGAGGCGGTCCAGTCGGGCGAGCCGGCGCGGCCGCTTGTAGGCGGCCAGGCGGCGGGCCAGCCCGTCCTGGACGGAGGAGAGGTCGGTCCCGGGTTCGGTGGCCAGGTAGGCCTCGATCGCGCCGCCGTCGAAGACCACCACGGCCTCGCGGACGTCGGGCAGCGCGGTCAGCGTCTGCTCGACCTCGGTGAGGTCGACCTTCAGGCCGCCGATCGAGACCTGGGAGTCCAGCCGGCCGAGCACGGTGACCGGGCCGTCGGCGGCCAGCTCGGCCGCGTCCCGGGTGTGCAGCCAGCCGTCGGACCAGCGGGTTGGATCGTCCAGTCCGGGGTATGGGGAGGAATCCGTGCCGATCTGCAACTCGCCCTTCACCAGGCGCAGTCGCATGCCGTGCACGGGCCGCTTGGCAGGGTGGAGCGTACCGGAGAGGTCGGTGGCGATCACCCCGGTCTCGGTCATGCCGTACATGGTGCCGAGCGGGACGCCGTACCGTTCGGTGAACAGCGCGGGCAGTCCCGGGCGGACGAGTTCGCCCGCCACGACCATCCGCCGCAGCCGGGGCAGTGGCGGGGGAGCGACCGCCCCCGCCAGCAGTTCGGCGTGGAAGGGCACCCCGATCACGGTGGTCGGCCGGTCGCTCGCGGCGACCTCGGCGAGGATGCCCGCCGCCGTCATCCGCTCCGGCACGGTGAGCGCGACCCGGGCGTGCAGGCTGTTGAGCAGCCCGCCGACCAGGCCGAGCACGTGCACCACCGAGGAGAGCAGGACGACCCGCTCGCCCTCGCCGGGGAACTCCACCAGCCTTCGGTAGCAATCGAGTTCGCGCAGCAGATCGGTCGCGGTGCGGGCGATGACCTTGGCCGGACCGGTGGATCCGGAGCTGAGCTGGATCAACGCGTGTCCGGTGCGGGCCGGGCGCCCGTCCGCCAGCGGGACGGCCACCGGCTCGACTTCGGAGAAGCCGCGCAGGGCCGCCGCCGACCGATGGGCGGAGCCTACCAGCACCTGCGGGGCCAGCCGGGCCACCGCCGCGTCGATCTCGTGGTCGGTCAACCGGTGGTCGAGCAGGGCGACTTGGGCGCCGAGGCGCCAGCACGCCAGCAGCACCGCGACGAACGCCACCGACGGCGGCAGCCGCAGCGCCGCCGTCCCGCCGGGTCCGAGCCCGGCGGCCGTCAGTCGTTCGGACTGCTCCTCGACCAGGGCGCGCAGGGCGTCCCGGTCGAGCGGTGCGCCGAGGCGCAGGCACTCCTCGCCGCCGGGTCCGGCCAGCAGCAGCCGGTCGACCCAGGAGTCCGGGGCGTCGGAGTGCGGCAGGAGGGCAGGCGGAAGTACGGAGGGGAGAAAGCCGGTCAACGCGGCTCCACACAAGTGAGGGGATTTTGACATGAACGCCGTTAACAAATCCGAACGGCCAATTCCGTGGCCAGACCTTGGCACAGACGTTTGGTCAAATCAAGGTCTATACCAATGTGGTCGTTGCTCCTACGCTGCCGAAGCAGGACCGGCCCGCGTGTGGCCGTCCTGGAACGAGGAATGCCCGTGGGACTTCTCACGCTGGCCGGGATCGAGCGTGCGGCGCACGCCCAACTCCCACCGGAAATCTGGGATTTCATCGAAGGCGGAAGCGGCGCCGAACGCACTCTGACGGCCAATCGGGAGATGTTCGGGCGCCATGCGCTGCGCCCGCGCACCCTGGTCGACGTCTCCGCCTGCGACCCCGCGCTGACCCTGCTCGGCGCACCGCTGCGCCTCCCGCTCGGCATCGCCCCGATGGCCTACCACCGGCTGGTCGACCCGGAGGGGGAGACCGCCACCGCGCGCGCCGCCGGCCGGGCCGGCGCCCTGCTGGTCGCCGGGATGTTCGCCAGCCGGACGCTGGAGGAGATCGCCGCGGCCGCCACCGGCCCGCTCTGGCTCCAGCTGTACTGGCTGCGCGAACGCGCCGTCCTCGCCGCCCTGGTGGAACGCGCCGAGGCGGCCGGCTACGGCGCGCTCGTGCTGACCGTGGACGCCCCCAGGATCGGCCGCCGGCTGCGCGACCTGCGCAACGGCTTCGCCGTCCCGTCGGCCGTCCGCGCGGTCAACCTGGACCAGGCCCTGACGGCCACCAGCCACCGCGCCACCGCCGGACGTTCGGGCATCGCCGAGCACGCCCGCGAGCAGTTCGACCCCGTACTGAGCTGGACCGACCTGGCCTGGCTGCGCGAACGCACCCGGCTGCCGCTGGTCCTCAAGGGGATCCTCACCGCCGAGGACGCCCGGCTGGCCGTCGAGCACGGCGTCGACGCCGTCCTGGTCTCCAACCACGGCGGCCGCCAACTCGACGGTGCGATGCCGGCCCTGGCCGCCCTCCCCGAGGTGGTCGACGCCGTTCCCGCCGAACTGCCGGTGCTCTTCGACGGCGGCGTGCGCAGCGGCACCGACCTCGCGATCGCCCTCGCCCTCGGCGCCCGCGCCGTGCTGGTCGGCCGCCCCGCGCTCTGGGGCCTGGCCACCGACGGCGAGGCCGGGGTGCACCGGGTGCTCGACCTGCTGCGCGAGGAACTGGAGCACACCATGGCCCTGTTGGGCCGCCCCCGGCTCGCCGACCTGGACCGTACGGTCCTCGCGCCCTGGCCCTGCCCGGCCGGCTGAACCCTGGCCCCCCGTGCGGCCGTTGAACCCGTACCCCCGCGCGGCCGGCCGGGCCCGAGCCCCGCGCGGCTGTTGAACCGCGCGGCTGTTGAACCGTGCAGTCGTTGAACCACGCGGCCGTTGAACCGCACCGCCGTTGAACCGCGCCGTACCCGAACCGCGTTCTCCCCCATGGAGGTCCGACACATGACCGAGCAGAACGAACGATTCCCGGGCTGGGACTGGGACGACCCGGACGGGCTGGCT
The DNA here is from genome assembly GCF_042268845.1 of Kitasatospora sp. NPDC056273. Classification (NCBI taxonomy): domain Bacteria; kingdom Bacillati; phylum Actinomycetota; class Actinomycetes; order Kitasatosporales; family Streptomycetaceae; genus Kitasatospora; species Kitasatospora sp. NPDC056273. The sequence continues at coordinate 156,533 of NZ_JBHJSJ010000005.1, forward strand.
CCCCGGCTGGACGCCTTCAGCGAGCAGGTCGCCACCTGCGACACGCTCGAAGCGCACCCCGGCGGGCTGCCGCGCGACCACCAGGGCCTGCGCGAACTCGGCATCACCGGAATCGAGTTCGCCGCCTTCCGGACCGCCCACCCGGAGGGCCTCGGCACCGACCTCGCCACCCTGCGCAGCCCCGACGCCGCCACCGCGCCCGGCACCCTCTACCGGGTCGACGGCGACCGCTGGTTCACGCAGCTCGACATCGCCGAACCGCTGCCCTTCGCCGACGCCAGCGTCGACTGGGTGTACGCCGAGCACCTGATCGAGCACGTCACCATGCCCGTCGCCGTCGGCTGGCTGCGCGAGGCCCGCCGGGTGCTGCGCCCCGGCGGCGTCCTGCGCCTGACCACCCCCGACCTCGCCCGCTACCTGGTCGGCTACGCCACCGGCGACGGCTTCCTCGGCAAGCACCGGCGCCGGCTGACCACCCTCGGCTTCGGCCCGCCGATGCCCGAGCGCCCCGCCTTCCTGGTGAACCAGATCTTCCGGTACTTCGGGCACCAGTGGATCTACGACCTGGACGAGCTGCGGCACGTCCTCACCCGGGCCGGCTTCGACCCCGACGGCATCCGTCCGTGCGCCTACCGGCAGGGCGCCCGTCCGGACGTCGCCGACCTCGACACGGCCTTCCGCACCGACGAGACCGTGTACGTCGAGGCAGACTGCTGAACCCGCCGCCGAGCCCCGCGCACCGAACGGATCCGCCCATGCCCCTGCACCCCCAGGCCGAGGCGCTGCGCGCCCGGCGCGCGAGCAGCGGGACCCCGCCGCTCTACACCCTCACCCTCGCCGAGGCCCGTGCCGCCGACCTCGCGGACATCCGCGCGGTGGCCGGCACGCCCGAGCCGGTCGCCGCCGTCGAGGAGCACCGCGTCCCCGGCCCCGGCGGCGAACTCGCCCTGCGGCTCTACCGCCCCGAGCCGCCCAGCCGCCGACTGCCTGTCCTGCTCTACCTGTTCGGCGGCGGCTGGACGCTCGGCTCGCCCGACACCAGCGACGCGATCTGCCGCCGGCTCACCAACGCCGTCGGCTGCGTCACCGCCTCCGTCGGCTACCGGCTCGCCCCCGAGCACCCCTTCCCCGCGGCGCTCCACGACAGCCGCGCCGCACTGCTGCAACTCGTCGAACGGGCCGAGGAGTTCGGCGTCGACCCGGACCGGATCGCGGTCGCCGGCGACAGCGCCGGCGGCAACCTCGCCGCCGCGCTCACCCTCCTGCTGCGCGCCGAGGGCGGCCCCGCCCTGCGCCACCAGCTGCTGGTCTACCCCAACACCGACCACGGCGCCGACACCCCGTCGCTGCGCGACCACGACGACCCGGCACTGTTCAACCGCCGCTCGGTGGACTGGTACTGGGGGCACTACCTGGCCGACCGGGGCGACGGCGCCAGCCCGTACGCCTCCCCGCTGCGCGCCGCCACCCTGGCCGGCCTGCCGCCCGCGACCGTGCTGACCGCCGAGTACGACCCGCTGCGGGACGAGGGCGAGCAGTACGCCGAGGCGCTGCGCGCCGCAGGGGTCCCGGTCGAGCTGCGCCGCTACCCGGGCATGCCGCACGGCTTCTTCGCCATGACCGGCACCCTGGACGACGCCGCCGAGGCCCAGGCCTTCGCGGCCGGCTGTCTCCGGGAGGCGCTGCGGTGACGGCTCCGCCCGCTCCGGGAGGCGCCGCGGCGGACCTCCGACTGGACGACCTGCACGCCTCCCTGGCCGATCCGCTGCTGGACGCGATGACCTTCCTCAACGAGGTCACCACCCGCTACCCGGACGCCGTCTCCTTCGCCCCCGGCCGCCCCTACGAGGGCTTCTTCGAGCCCGAGGACGTCCCGGCCTACCTGGAGACCTACCTCGCCCACCTGGCCGACCGCGGCCTCGGCCGGGACGCGGTGCGCACCGCGCTGTTCCAGTACGGCCCGACCAAGGGCCTCATCAACGACCTGGTCGCCCGCGCGCTGGCCAACGACGAGGGCCTGACCGTCGACCCCGGGTCCGTGGTGGTCACCGTCGGCGCCCAGGAGGGCATGCTGCTGACGCTGCGCGCCCTGTGCGCCGGCCCGGAGGACGTCCTGCTGGTGAGCTCGCCCTGCTACGTCGGCGTCACCGGCGCCGCCCGGCTGCTCGACCTGACCGTCCGCCCCGTCCCCGAGGGCCCGGACGGCGGCCCCGACCCGGCGGCGGTCCGCGCCGCCGCCCGCGCGGTGCGGGCCGAGGGGCGCCGTCCGCGCGCCCTCTACGTCGTCCCGGACTTCGCCAACCCCTCCGGCACCAGCATGCCGGTCTCGGCCCGCACCGGGCTGCTGGAGGCCGCGGCCGAGGAGGGCGTGCTCGTCGTCGAGGACAACCCGTACGGCTTCTTCTCCCGCACCCCGGGGCAGCGGCCCACCCTCAAGGCGCTGGACCGCCGCCGCCAGGTCGTCTACCTGGGCTCGTTCGCCAAGACCTGCTTCCCCGGGGCCCGCCTCGGCTACGTGGTCGCCGACCAGGAGGTGGCCGGCCCCGACGGGCGGCGCAGCCTGCTCGCGGACGAGCTGGCCAAGCTGAAGAGCATGACGACGGTCAACACGCCCGCGCTCAGCCAGGCCGTCATCGGCGGCATGCTGCTGACCCACGACTGCCGCCTGCGGGCCGCCAACGCCCCTGCCACGGCCCACTACGCGGCGGGCATGGACACCCTGCTGCGGGAGCTGGACCGGCACTTCCCGGCCTCCGTGCGGCGCCGGCTGGGCATCTCCTGGACCCGGCCGGACGGCGGCTTCTTCGCCGTGCTGACGGTGCCGTTCGTCGCCGACGAGGCGGCCATGGAGCGCTGCGCGCGCGACCACGGGGTGCTCTGGACGCCGATGGCGCCGTTCTACCCGGCGGGCGGCGGCGAGCACCGGCTGCGGCTGTCCGTCAGCTCGCTGACGCAGGCGCAGATCATCGACGGTGTGGCGAAGCTGGCGGCCTTCCTGACCGCCTGAGGTCGCGACGGGGACGACGGAGGGGCCCGGCTCATCGCGAGCCGGGCCCCTCCGTGTCGTCCGTCAGCGCACCCGGGTGGAGAACAGCCGGGCCGACCAGTACACCGCCAGGACGGTCATCACCGTGACCACCAGCAGCCCCTGCCAGACCACGTCGTCCCCGGCGTGCCCGGAGAACAGCGCGCGCATGCCCTCCACCGCCCAGTAGAAGGGGTTCCACCTGGCCGCCTGCTGCTGCCACTCCGGCGCCAGGGTGAGCGGCAGCAGCACCCCGGACAGCAGCGCGATCGGCTGCGCGATGGTGTTGACCACCGGGGACATCGCCGCGTCGGTCGGCACCATCAGCGCGATGCCGAAGGAGATCGCCGAGGTCATCAGCGCCAGCAGGCCCAGCAGCAGGTAGGCGAGCAGCAGGTTCAGCGGGCTCACCCGCAGCCCGAACGGCAGCGCGATCAGGGTGATCAGGACGGCCTGCACCAGCAGCGCCACCATCTCCCGCATCGCCCGCCCGAGCAGCAGCGCCAGCCGGCTCACCGGGGTCACCCGCGAGCGCTCGATGATGCCGGACCTGAGCTCGCCGAGCAGGCTGAAGCCGGTGTACAGCCCGCCGAAGATGCACAGCACCGCCAACAGGCCCGGTACGTACACCTGGTAGACGTCGGCGTAGCTGCGCGCGCCTTCCGAGGCGAGCACCTTCTTCAGCAGCGGGGCGAACAGCAGGAGGTAGAACACGGGCTGGATGATGCCGACGGCGATCCAGATCGGGGTGCGGATCATGAGCAGCAGCTGGCGCTGGAAGACCAGCCAGGTGTCGCGGGCGAGCTTCACGGTCTCCCCAGGGAGGTGTGCGGGGCCGGGTGGTGCGGGTCCGGGTGGTGCGGGGTCGGGACTGCCACGGCGGGCGGCCGCTGCGGGCCGGGACTGCTGCGGCGGGCGCCCGGTGCGGGGTCAGGACTGCTGCAGCGAGCGCCCGGTGCGGGCCAGGAACACGTCGTCCAGGCTGGGCCGTTGGAGCTGCACGGTGCCGGGCGTCAGGCCCGCCGCGTCCAGCGCGCGCAGCAGCTGGGGGATGGCGGCGGCGCCGTCCTCCAGGTACAGCCGCAGCCCCTCGTCGCCGTTCTGCTCCAGCCGGTGCAGGTACGGCTGCGGGCGCAGCACCGCGGCCGCGCGCTCGAAGGCGGCCTCCGCGGCGTCCAGCCCGACCAGGACGACGTCGCCGGAGATCTCGCGCTTGAGCGCCTCGGGGGTGCCCTCGGCCACCACCTGGCCGTGGTCGACGATGGCGACCCGGTCGCAGAGCGCGTCGGCCTCGTCCAGGTAGTGGGTGGTGACGACCACCGTCATGCCCTCGGTGCGCAGCCGGCGGATCTCCTCCCAGACGTACGCCCGGCTGGCCGGGTCCAGCCCGACCGTGGGCTCGTCCAGGAACAGCACCCGCGGCTGGTGGATCACCCCGAGCGCGATGTCCACCCGGCGGCGCTGGCCGCCGGAGTAGGTGGCGCACGGGCGGTCGCCGAACCCGGTCAGGTCGAAGGCCTTGAGCGCGTCCGCGGCGGCCTGGCCGGCCTGTGCCTTGGCCGCGCCGTACATCCGGGCCTGGAGCACCAGTTCCTCGCGGGCGCTGACGTTGTCGGTGGTGCCGCCGCCCTGGGCGACGTAGCCGATCCGGCGGCGGACCCCGGCGGGGTCGGTGAACAGGTCGGCCCCGGCGATGACGGCCTGTCCGCCGTCGGGGCGGATCAGGGTGGCCAGCATGCGCAGGGTGGTGGTCTTCCCGGCGCCGTTGGGGCCGAGGAAGCCGTAGATCTCGCCGGCGGCGACCGACAGGTCGATGCCGCGGACGGCGTCGACGGTGGTGTCGTCGCCGCCGCGGCGGGAGGTCTTCTTGCGGTAGGACTTGCGCAGTCCCGTGGTCTCGATCAACGGGAACTCCCGTGCGGGGATGGGCTGCCACGGCACCTGGGAAGGCGGGGCCCGGCACCTGCGGAGGGCGGTGCCGCTGCGACACCCTAGGGCGAACCCCGCCCCGGAAACAATGGCCTAGACCAATGGACGTGCGGTCTCCCGGTCTGCTACAGGGCGCCGGCCCGGGCCCGTTCGGCCGAGCGCCTCCAGCCGGTCCGCCGCGACCACCGCACCGCCCCCGGCCAGCAGTTCCGCGCCGACCTGAACCGCCCGCCGCCGGTACTCCGTGGAGTCGAGTACGGCCCGCAGCGCGCCCGCCAGCCGTTCCGGCGCGACGCGCGCGAACGGCACCCGCAGCCCCGCGCCGGCCGCCGCCACCTGGCCGGCCACGACCGGCTGGTCGTGCCGGATCGGCGCGGTGACCAGCGGCAGGCCGTGTGCCAGCGCCTCGCCCACGGTGTTCATCCCGCCGTGGCAGAGCACCGCGTCCAGCTCGCCGCGCGCCATCAGCTCCAGCACCGGCGCCCGGTCCACCGCCACGGCCCGGGGCGGGAGTTCGGGCAGCAGCCCGCGCGGCGCGGCGAACACCGGCTGCACGTCGTCGCCGCACAGCTCCAGCGCCCGGACGGACCGGGCCAGGAAGTCCGCGCCCAGCTCGCCGGCCAGCGTGCCCATGGTGACCAGCACCCGCCGCCGGCCGGGCAGCAGCCGCTCCCACGGGAAGTCCGGGTCGTGCGGCCGTACCGACAGCACCGGCCCGACCAGCGCGTGCTCCGGCGGCGGGGCCGAACCGGTCAGCGCCGGACCGGTGGTCGCCAGCACCAGGGCGGGGGAGAAGCGCGGGTCCAGGTACTCCTCCGGAGGCAGCGCGGCACGCTCCCACAGCCCGCGCAGCAGCCCGGCCATCCAGGCCTCGACCTGCGGCAACGCCCGGTAGGGGTGGCCCAGTTCCATCGCCCCCGGCGCGAAGGACGCCCACGGCAGCCCGTGCCGGTGCGCGACCAGCGCGCCCGCCGGGGTGTGCTGGTCGACCAGCAGGACGTCCGGCCGCCACTCCCGCACGATCGCGTCCAGCGGCTTCGCGGTGAACCGCGCGTACGGGACGATGAAGCCCTCCCAGAGCGTGCGCAGCGCGGCCAGTCCGTGCCCGCCCTGGGCCCGGAACGCCCGGGTGCCGGTGCCGAGCACCTCGGCGTGCGGGTCGAGCAGCGGGCGCAGCACGGACTCGGTGCCGGTCCAGGCGACCTGGTGGCCGCGTGCGGTCAGCTCGGCGGCGATGCCCGCGGCCGGGTTGACGTGGCCGGTCAACGGCGGCATCACCAGCAGGAACCGGGTCATCGCGCGTCCTCCTCGGGGAGCAGTCGCCGCAGGTCGGCGACGGTCAGGGCCTCCAGGGCGGCCAGGTCCAGCCCGGCGCGCAGCGCGGCCAGGTCGGCCCGCGGACCGAAGCGCTGGCGCAGCCGTAGCGACAGATCGGCGAGTTCGTCCTCGTCCAGCAGCAGGTCGCCGTCCAGTCGGGCGTCCGGGGTGACGTGGCGCGCCCAGTCGGGCGGCGCGCCGGCCGCCTCGACCAGCAGGGCCACCAGCTCCGGGTCCAACGGGGCGTCGGGGTGGAGGGGTTCAGGGTTCGGCATGAGAGATCTCCCACCTGCTCGACGGCACGGGGGTGAACGCGGCCGCACCGGAGCGCAGTTGGCGGCTTCCGGGGAGCGACGGCGACGGTGGAGGGGCCCGGGATCACTTGTGCGACCCGGCGGGCGTCGGAATACTAGCCCGGGTGACCGCACTGGAGGCAGTGGCCGTCCACCTCCCCCCACACGCCGTTCCCATCGAGGCGGTGGGCGAGCGCATCGGCCTGACCCCACGTCAACTCCGTCTCTTCCGCCGCTTCCACGGCCTGGACCAGCTACGTCTGGACCCGACCGGGACGCTGCCCGACCTGCTCGAAGCCGCCCTGGACAACCTGCCGGAGCTGCGCGGACGCGAACGCGACGTCCGCTTCGTGATCCATGCCCGCAGCATGCCGGTGGCGGTGCCCCATCCGCTCAACCCGCTGCACGACCTGCTCGAAACCCGTGGACTGGTGCACGCCGACGCCTTCACGGTGACCCACCACGCCTGCGCGGTGGGCCTGCTGGCCATCGACCTGGCCGGCCGGCTGCTCGCGGCCGAACCCGACCCGGCGGCGCTCGCCCTGGTGCTGACCGGCGAGAAGACCTTCACCAGGGACGCCCAGGTGGTGCCCGAGACCGGCATCTTCGCCGAGGGCGCGGCCGCCTGCCTGGTCAGCGCCGACGGCGAGCGCCACCGGATGCTCTCCTTCGCGGTGCGCCAACGCCCGGAGTTCGACGGCCGGCTGGCCGAGGACCCGGACCTGCTCGCCCGCTACCAGCGCGAGTACCCGAACGTGATGGTGGAGGCGATCGAGGCCGCCCTGGACCAGGCCGGTCTGGACCTCTCCGACCTGGCCGCGATCCTGCCGCACAACGTCAACCAGGCGTCCTGGCGGATGATCGCGCGCCGGATCGGCTATCCGGTCGAGAAAGTCGTGCTGGACAACGTGCGGTCGGTCGGGCACAGTTTCGCCTCAGACGGCCTCATCAATCTCCACACCGCCACCACGCGGGGGCTGCTCCGCCGCGGCGACCACTACCTGATCGCCGCCGCCGGTGTCGGAGCCACGTTCTCCGCGATGGCCATGCGGTACTGACGGCCCGCCGACTCCTCCGGCGGCCGTCGTCCGCACAGCGACGCCGCATTTCCCACACCACATTTCCCACACCACCCCAGAGCTCCGGGGCGCCTGCAAGCCCCGGAGCACACATCCCACGTACGACGGGACGGGACACCCATGTCAGAAGCCGCGGTCCAGACCACCGACCCCGAACTGCGCGAGCGCATCCTGCACGGCATCGGCGAGCTCCTGCCGCGCGTCCTCAAGCGCGAGCTGCCCGAGATCCCGCAGGACGCCTGCCTCTTCGACGACCTCGGCCTCACCTCGGCCGGCACCATCGAGCTGATCCTGGAGCTGGAGGAGTCGCTCGACATCCAGGTGGACGTCGAGCAGATCACCGAGGACGACCTGCGGTCGGTCACCAGGCTGGCCGACTACGTCGCCGGGCACGTCATCCCCGAGGACTGACCGGGTGGCCCCCGGTCCCACCGGCCTGCGGATCACCCGGGTGCTCGCCCGCCGCTCCGACGGCCGCTCGGAGACCTCGCTCGACCCGGACCTGCGGGTCTTCGTCTCCGACCTCGTCCGCCCCTACGGCCTGCCGCTGCGCGAGGACCTGCTGGGCGAGGGCGTCGGCCACTCCTACGAGGAGCTGGCCGCCGGACCGCTGCGCGAGGCGCTGGCCGAGGACGAGCCGGCGGACCTGCTGATCCTGGCCTTCGACACCCCGGACGTCCGGCCCGGCGCGCCGTCCTCGCTGGCGCTCAGCCGGTCCGTCCCGGGGAGCCCGCTCTCCTTCGCGGTCTGCGACCAGGGCGGCGCGGCGGCCTTCACCGCGCTGCGGCTGGCCGCCGCCCACCAGCGCACCGGCACCTGCCGCCGGGCTGTGGTGGTGCTCGCCGAACAGAGCGCGCTGCACTACGAACCGTCCGGGCCGGTGCCGTTGCCGGAGCGGCACGCGGTGGTGGTGCTGGTCTGCGAGGAGGCCCCCGGCGAGGGCCTGGCCGTCCGGCAGACCCGGGGCGAGGCCTCCCCGGCGGAAGCGGTCCGGGCCGAGGCCGAGAAGCTCGGGCCGGAGCCGGCGCTCCTGCTCGGCCCCGGCTTCGGCGCCGGGGAGCCCCCGCCGGCCCAGCCGTTCACCGGCCTCTGGGCGGAGCTGGCCGACCACCTCCCGCGCTGGCGGGCGGACGGCCGGCCCGCGCTGCTGGCCGGGTACGACCGGCGGCTCGGCGTGCTCAGCACGCTGGCCCTGCCGTGACGGCGATCGACCTCTGGCTGATCGATACGCGTCAACCAGCTGTGCCGGCCGCCGAGTTGTGGCCGCTGCTCGACCCGGACGAACGCGCCCGGGCGGCGCGGATGGACCCAGGGGCGGGCGAGCGCTTCACCGTGGTGCGCGGCGCCGTCCGGCGGCTGGTCGCCGCCCGGCTCGGTGTGCCTCCGGCCGCACTGGTCTGGCGGTACGGTCCGCACGGCAAGCCCGAGCCCGCGGCGGCCGGTGGGCTGCGGGTCAGCTGGTCGGCCTCGGGGGCGTTCGCTGCGCTGGCCCTCGCCGAGGGGCGGGCGGTCGGCGTCGACGTCGAGCGGCTCCACGACCCCCGGACGGCCGAGCGGATGGCCGCCCGCTGGTTCCCGTCCGAGGAGGCGCGGTTCGTCGCCGAGCCCGTCGAACCGGCCGAGCGGGCGGCGCGGTTCACCACCCTGTGGTGCCGCCGCGAGGCCTGCGTCAAGGCGTACGGCGGGCGGCTCGCGCAGTCCTTCGGCGTGCCCGTGGGCGGCCCCTCGCCGGTGCTGGTGACCGACCCGGGCGGGCTCGGAACCGGCCCGTCCCGACTCCGCGACGTTCCCGTGGCGGAGCCGTTCCGGGCTGCCGTGGCGGCCCTCGGGGAATCGCCGATACATGTCAACTGCCGTGTGTGGAAAGAAAATTGACGATGGATCGGGCCCGTCGAGGTTTGGTCTGGACCAGCTCGCGAGGGCGCTGGTAGCGTCCCGGTCACACCCCCTGCCGAACCCTCCCCGGCCCTCCCCGGCGAGCCGAAAGGCGCGTACGACGTGACACCGCAGGACGCCCCACCGAACGATCCGACGTCACTCGGCGCGACACCGCGCGGCACGACAGCGACCCCCAGGCGGATCACCGTCCGGTACGCCGTCGAGGGCGGCGGCTCCGGCCCGCTCACCCGGGGCCAGGGCAACATGGTCCTCTGCATCCGGCGCGACCCGCCCGAGGGGATCAACAAGGACTCCGTCTGGCCGGTGCCCGACGGAGTCTCGGTCCCCGCCGGGCTGGTCGCCCTGCGCCTGCTGGTCGAACGCCACGAGTCGCTGCGGACCTCCTTCCCCGCGGGCCCCGGCCCGGACGGCTTCCCGGACCGCCAGCTGGTGCACCGGAACGGCCGGTTCGCCGTCACGGTGGTCGAGGCCGGCAATCGGAGCGATGCTGAACTGGACGCGCTGGCCGCCGAGTTGGGCCGGGTGGATGTCGCCGTCCCGGTACCCCTCGACGCTCCGCCGCGGGTCCGGTTCACCATGCTCGCCGCAGGCGAGCGGCTGCTGCGGCTGGTCGCCGTGGTCTGTCACGCGGGTGCCGACGGCGCCGCCACCGCGGTGCTGATCCAGGACTGGCACGCCCTCGCCGCCGGGAAGGAGCTGCCGCCGGTCACCGCTCCGACCCCGCTGGAGGTCGCCGTCGCGGAGCAGAGCGCCCAGGGCCGCCGCAGGGCCGCGGCCGCGCTGCGGCACTGGGCCCGGGTCCTTACCGCCGGCCCGCAGGTCGTCTTCGCCGACGCGCGGATCACCGGCCCGCCCGGCGACCACAGCGCTCTGCTGGTCCGCTCGCGCACCGCCGCGGACCACCTCGCCGCCGTCTGCCGGCGCACCGGCGCCAGTCCGTCGGTCGTCCTGCTCGCCGCCTTCGCCGCGCTGGTCGCCCACCGGTCCGGCAGCCGCGAGCTGGTGCTCTCGGCGCTCTCCGCCAACCGCCAGCGCGCCGCCCTGATCGACCACGTGGGCACCCTCGCGCAGGACGCGCTGATCCTGCTCGACACCGGCGCGGCCGACCTCGACCAGCTGATCGGCCGCGCCAAGTCCGCCTTGCTGAGCGCCTACTGGCACAGCACACTGGATGCCCAGCAGGTCTGGCAGCTGGTGGACGACGCCGCCCACCTGCGCGGGGCCCGGTTCTCCCGCCAGGTGGTCGTCAACGACCTGAGCCTCACCATCCCGGCCGCCGTCGCCGACGCCCAGCCGCCCCCGGTCGTCGACCCCGAACTCACCGTCCTGCCCGCCCCGCCGCTGCCGGTCCGGCTGATGTTCACCATCCTGCGGATCACCGGCAGCCTCGACTTCGCCCTGATCGCCTGCCCCCAGGTGCTCGACCCCGAGGAGACCGAGGGTTTCGCCCGGGCCCTGCCGGCCCTGCTCGCGGCCGCCGCCGAGGGGCCGGTGCTGCTGTCCGACCTGCCCGCCGTGCTCGGCCCGCCGGGGGGTGAAAGGGGCGGCGAATGGCGGCTGGTCGACGGTGCCTGGATCGACCTCGCGGCCGTCCGCGAACTGCTGCGGACCGCCCTCGGGGAGCACCGACTCTCCGAGGAGGAGGGGAAGTTGGTGGTGGAACTGGCGACCGTTGACCCCTCGTTCGGCCCGGTCGAGGCCCACCGTGCGGTGGTCGCCGCCCTACCCGGACGCGACACCGCGATGGCGCCGCACCACTACGTCGTGCGGCAGGACCTCCCGGCGGGGGAGCGGACCGAGGCGGGCAGCGGGCGCGACCCGGCCGTCGCCGCCCGGCTGTCCGTGCTCACCTGAAGGGATGATCACGGCGGCCCGTACGGCGCTCACCCCCACGGGGCGTCGTGATCATCCACCGGGTCCCATGGAAGGTCCTCCCAGGAACAGGCGGAGGTCGCCCCCGAGGTGAGCCCCCAGGGGCTCGGCACCTCCTCCTCGCCGCCGTCCTGCACCGGCAGCCGGTCGATCACCGCGACCAGGGCGGGCGGCAGCTGCGGAGCCAGCCCGTGGTGCACCCGGGAGAGGATGTCGCGCCGCACGTCGTCCGGCAGCAGTGGCCGGTTCATCCGCAACGCCCGTGGCCCGGGCGGCCGTTCGGCCGTGGCCAGCTGGTCCGACCAGGCCCGCCAGTAGTCGGCGTCGTCGGTCTCGCCGAGCATCAGGTGGTGCAGGTGCAGGCAGTACGCGGCCGTCCCGCTGCCCGAGCCGGCCGCGAAGCGCCACCAGAACTCGGCGCCCTCCTCCTTGCCGGTCGCGTACAGCAGCGCGCCGAACACCTCGGCCCCCTCCGGCTGGATCCGGCGCGCGTTCACCAGCAGGTCGAGTCCGTGCGAGGCGTCCGGCGCGCCCAGCACCAGGGCCACCACCAGGCCGAGTTCGAACGCCGCCTGCTCGTGCTCCGAGGGCAGGTGCGCGGGCGCGGCGGTGAGCCGCGCCCGGCGCACGGCGGCAATCCGCTCCGCATGGGCGCGTTCGGGCCGCGGGACGCGGAACACCGTGCGCCCGCCGTCGGCCCGGCCCGGGCCGTCCGGGGCCCGGTCCTCCGGTGCCGCCGTCACAGCTCGCCGCCGCCGTCCGGGAGTTCGCCCACCCCGAGCCGTCGGGCCAGCCTCTCCCGGGCGTGCCGGAGGTTGGAGTGCACCGTCGCCACCGGCCGCCCCAGGTACGCCGCGATCACCTTGACGTGCAGGCCGAGCAGGTACCGCAGGATCACCACGTCCCGCTGCCGGTCCGGCAGTTCGAGGATCGCCGCGTACAGCCGCACCTCGTCCGCCTCGCTGTGCAGCAGCCCCTTCGCCACCTGCTTGAAGGCGCCGATCACCGCCGCGAAGGTGACCGCCTCCACCTCGACCGGCTCCTCGGCGGCCACCCAGTCCGCGACGTGCCGATTGGCCAACCGCCAGGCGTACGCGGCCGGTTCCTCGAACCGGAGCACCTGCGACCAGCAGCGGGCCAGGTCGGCCTTCACCGCCGAGACCACCAGCTCCGCGTCGGACTGGCTGCCTATCCGGGTCAGGGCCAGGGCGCGCCAGGCGGGTTCGTGGGTCTCGCAGAAGGCCGCGTAGGGGAGGCCCAGGCGAAGTTCGGGGTCGGAGCGGAGTCCGGGGTCGGTGTCGGCCGTCGGCTCCGCCGCCGTCCCGCGGAGGTACGCCACGGCCGTTCCTCCCCGGTGCCTGCGCGTCGGGGCGCCCCTGTCGATCGTCATCGGGCCTGCTTTCCGTGGCCGCCGGCTGCGCACCGGGCCACCCGAGGGTCGGGCTGTCTGCGCCCATCCTCATTCCATCAGGCCTGTCACTCCAGGCTGCAATCCGAATACAGATTGTCATCTCATGGGAACCAGCGGTTGGTTGGAATGCCCGGAAGCTGTTCGGAACACGAGGGGCCGCGCCTATCGTGGGCGGGGAGGATCGATCGGGCACGGCACCGGGGGGAGAACACGGATGGGTCTCTACGACGGGGTGGACCTGCGGCTCAACGTTCCGCACTCGGCGCGGATGTACGACTACTTCCTCGGCGGGTTCACCAACTTCGCCGCCGACCGCGAGGCCGCCGGACACGCCCTCGCCGTCGCGCCCTGGCTGCGCGCCGCCGCCCGCGTCAACCGCTCCTTCATGCAGCGCTCGACCCGTGCCCTCGCCGAGCTCGGCTTCGACCAGTTCCTCGACATCGGCACCGGCATCCCCACCTCGCCCAACCTGCACGAGGTCGCCCAGGGCGTCCGGCCGGACGCCCGGGTGGTCTACGCCGACAACGACCCGATCGTGCTCTCGCACGCCCAGGCCCTGCTCACCGGCACCCCCGAGGGCCGCACCGCCTACGTCGAGGCCGACGCCACCGACCCGGCCCGGCTGCTCGCCGCCCCCGGACTGCGGGAGACCCTCGACCTGTCCCGTCCGGTCGCGCTCTCCCTCAACGCCCTGCTCCACTTCGTCCCCGACACCCACGGCGCGTACGAGCTGGTCGAGCACCTCAAGTCCGCCCTCGTCCCGGGCAGCGCCCTGGTGATCACCCACGTCAGCCCCGAGTTCGCACCCGAGGACATCGCCACACTGACCCGGATCTACGAGGCGGCCGGCACCGCGGCCCAGGCCCGCACCCGGCCGCGGATCGCCCGCTTCTTCGACGGCTGGACCCTCCTGGAGCCGGGGCTCGTCCCCATCGCGCAGTGGCGGCCGTCGCCCGACGAGGCGCCCGTCGCCGCCGAGGAGGTCTCGCTGTACGCGGGGGTGGCCGTCCGGCCGTGACGGGGCGCCCCCGGCCACCCCCGCCGCGGGTCACATGGTGTTGACGATGAGCCCGATGTGGGTGAAGTAGTTCAGCCCGCCGAACGCCAGGAAGGCGAGGCCGGCCAGCCCCCACACGACGCCGATCACCGGGCTCATCCACCGCCGGGGGTCCCGCAGCGCGAAGGGGAAGAGCAGCGCCCCGATGCCGACCAGCACGTACAGCCCGGACATGAAGCTCGCCTCCAGCCACGGCCAGTCCGAGAACTCCCCGGAGATCGGCTCCTCCGGCGGGGCGGCGAAGAGCGTGTACTTCCAGCCCGCGGCGGCGATGCCGAAGCAGGCCAGCCCCATGCCGAAGACGAACACCGAGATCGGCGCGGCCACCCGGACCGTCCGGTCGACGCCGTCCGCGGCGAGCAGTTCGCTGCCGCGCTTCCAGAGGTAGAAGGAGGCGGTCAGCAGGAAGACGCCGAACGCCAGGGCGGGTTCGCCGAAGATGACGTTGTCGAACGGGAACCCCTGCCCGGCCAGCGGCCAGGTCAGGGTCATGTGCAGGCCGGTGGTGACGAGCGTGAACCCGAGGGCCCCGAACGCCAGCGCCCAGCCCTCGAGCGTGGTGCTGCGCCCCTGGACGAGGAGTCGGCGCCCCAGGGCGACCACCAGCAGGAGTCCGGCGCCGGCGGCCACCGACATGATCGTGTTGTAGGTCGGCATCCTGGCCCAGTCGATCTTCAGACCGGATGCGGCGAGCGGCATGGCGTGCTGAATCATGGATCAGGGATGACGCGACACCGTCCGTCGGCAAACCGCGCGCCGCCCGGGTCCACCCGGCGGGCCCAGCCGATCCCGTCCGGCGCCGCTCCCGTCCCACCCGCTCCACCCGTGCGACCCCGTCCCCCCGGCCCCAGACTGGTGGTGGATCGACGCTGCCCCGGGAGGCTGGGAGAGGCATGCTGCTGGGACTCACCACCGCCTTGGTCGCGACCGTCTGCTTCGGCTTCGGGGCGGTCTTCCAGGCGCGCGGGGCGCGGTCGGCCCCGCGCGCCGACCGGGTCCGGGCGGGCCTGCTCGCCGCGCTGGCGCGGTCCTGGCAGTTCCTCCTCGGCACCCTGCTGGACATCGTCGGCTTCGCGCTGAGCATCGTCGCCCTGCGCACCCTCCCGCTCTTCCTCGTCCAGGCCGTCACCAACGCCAGCCTGGCCGTCACCGCCCTGGCCGCCGTCTGGCTGCTGGGCGCGCGGCTGCGCCGCGGCGACCTCGCGGGCATCCTCGCCGTGGTCGTCGGCCTGACCCTGCTGGCGCTCGGCTCCGGCCGGGAGGGCCGTGACCACGCCGCGCCCGCCTTCCACTGGGCGCTGCTCGCCACCACCGCCGTCCTGCTGCTCGCCACCCTGGTCCTGGTGCGGCGGGAGGGCAACGCGGCCGCGGCCGGACTGGGACTGCTGGCCGGGGCCGGCTTCGGCGTGACCAGCCTGGCCGTGCGGGTGCTGGACGCCTCCGGCCCGGTCGCCGTGCTCACCGACCCGGCCGCCTACGCCCTCGCCGTCGGCGGCCTCGGCGGCTACCTCGCCTACGCCCTGGCCCTGCAACGCGGCACGGTGACGGCCGCGACCGCCGCCGGGACGGTGACCGAGACCTTCGGCCCGGCGCTGGTCGGCGTGACGGTGCTCGGGGACGCCGCGCGCCCCGGGTTCGAGTGGTGCGCGCTGACGGGCTTCGCGGTGGCGGTGGGCGGCACGTTCGTGCTCTCCCGCTTCGGCGAGCCGGAGGGCGGGCCCGCGGAGCCGACCGCCCCGCACCGGGACGCCGAGGCGGAGCCCGCCGTACCGCCCCGGTAGCCCGGACGGCTCCGCCGTGCGAAGGTGACTTGCCGGACAAAACGGACGGCTAGGCGGTCACAGAGCGGCAGGTGCCCGATGGCGGAGGAGCCCCACTCCCGACCCCGGCGGTCGGACCCGAAGGAGGTCACCGACCTCGCGGCTCCCGCCGACCGGAAGGCCCTGAAGCCCCCGCCGGACCCGGCCGACCGCCCCGTCGCGCTGATCACCGGCGCCTCCTCCGGGATCGGCCGCGCCACCGCCACCCGCCTGGCCGACGCCGGCTGGCTCACCCTGCTCTCCGGCACCGACCGCGCCCGCCTCGACGAACTCGCCGACCGCACCGGCGGCCGCGCCCTGCCCGAGGACCTGAGCAAGCCGGACGGCCCGGCCCGCCTCGCCGAGGCCGCCCTGGCCGACACCGGCCGGGTGGACGCCCTGGTCGCGAGCGCCGGCCTGGGCTGGCGCGGCCCGTACGCGCAGACGCCCTCCGACACCCTGGACCGGATGATCGAGGTCAACCTCGCCGCCCCGCTGCGCCTGGTCCGCCTGCTGCTGCCCGGCATGCTGGAGCGCCGCCGCGGCCGGATCGTGCTGCTCGGCTCGATCGTCGGCCAGGTCGGCTCGCGGGAGGAGTCCGGCTACGCGGCCACCAAGGGCGCGCTGACGATGTTCGCCGAGAGCCTCTGGTACGAGCTGCGCGGCACGGGCGTCGGGGTGCGCCTGGTGCTCCCCGGCGCGGTGGACACCCCGTTCTTCGAGCGGCGCGGCACCCCATACGAGCGCGACTGGCCGAGGCTGGTCCCGGCGGACCGGGTCGCGGACGCGGTGGTGGCGACCATCACCACCGAACGCGACCGCCTCTACGTCCCGCACTGGCTCGGCTTCCCGTCGCGCCTCCACGGGGTGGCACCGGGCGTGTTCCGCCGGATGGCCGCCCGCTTCGAGTGAGCGCCGCCGCCGTGCACCGGACGGGCACCGCCGCCGTCGCCGCCACTGCCCTCGCCGTCGGCGCGGAGTTCCTGCACCTCGCCCCGGCCGCCGTCCGCCTGCCGCCACTGCGCCGCACCCTGGCCCGCCGCACCGCCGGCCACGGCGCCGCGCCCGGCCACGTCGCCCTGACCTTCGACGACGGCCCCGATCCGGCCAGCACCCCGTACGTCCTCGACGCGCTGGACGAACTCGGCGCCCGCGCCACCTTCTTCCTGCTCGGCGCGATGCTGGAGCGCGCCCCCGGGCTCGGCCGCGAGCTGGTGCTGCGCGGCCACGAGGTGGCCGTCCACGGCTGGCACCACCGGCAGCAGTGGTACCCGGCCCCCGCCCGCGACCTGCGCGAACTGCGCCGCGCCAGCGAGGCCGTGACCGAACTCTGCGGCGCCCGCCCGCGCTGGTACCGCCCGCCGTACGGCGTCCTGACCGCCGGCCCGGCCCTGGCCGCCCGCCGGCTCGGCCTGCGCAGCGTGCTGTGGACGGCCTGGGGCCGCGACTGGACGGCGGAGGCCACCGGCGAGTCCGTCTACGCGACCGCCCGCCCCGGCCTCACCGGCGGCGCCACCCTCCTGCTGCACGACTCCGACTGCACCTCCGCCCCCGGCTCCTGGCGCGCCACCCTCGCCGCCCTCCCACTGATCGCCGCCCACTGCCGCACCCACCGCCTCACCCTCGGCCCCCTCCGCGACCACCGGGTGCCGTCGGGCGCGGGGAACCGTCCGGGGTGACGGACACACCGGCCGCCACCCGCGTGCCGCACCACGTCCCCCGCGCGGCTAGCCCAGCCCCACCCGTCGCAGCACCGCCCCGAACCCGGCCTGCCAGGCCTCCGGTGTGGCGCCGGCGGACGGTGCGGGCTCGGGGCGGCCGAGGGCGGCCAGGGCGTTGCGGACCACCTCGGCCGGGCGGGCGGTGGCGACGTCGGCGTGGCCGAGCTCCAGCTCGTGCTGGAGGTTGTCGCGCCCGTGCCCCTGCACCACGTCGAGGAGCAGCAGCCGCCGGCCCAGCGCCCGGGCCTCGCTGCAGGTGTCGCCCGAGCTGGTGACCACCAGGTCGGCGGCGGCCATCAGCGCGGGGACGCGGTCGGTGTAGCCGAAGGGGTGCAGCCGGGGCTCCCGGCGCGCGGCGGTCCGCAGCCGGCGCTCCAGTTCCCGGTTGCGCCCGGCCACCGCGAGCACGTGCGGGCCCGCGGCGGCCAGCGAGGCGGCGGTGCGGGCGAGCGGGCCGAGCCCCCAGGAGCCCGACATCAGCAGCACGCAGGCGGCGCCCGCCGGTACGCCCAACTCGGCGCGCGCCGCGGCCCGTTCCGGCGGCCGGTAGAACGGCTGCCGCAGCGGCGCCGGCACGACGGCGACGTCGGCGTCCGGCCGGTACCGCCGCACCGCGCACGCCGCGACCTCCGAGGTGACCAGGAACAGGTCCGTCCCCTCCTGCACCCAGAGCCGGTGCGGCGTCACGTCGGTGCAGAACACGAAGTGCCGGAACTCCCGCTCCGGGGCCTGCCGCAGCAGCCGGTTGACCGCCGAGGTCGCGGTGGCGAACACCGAGACCACCAGCTGCGGCCGCTGCGCCGCGATCAGCTCCCGCAGCGCCGGGACCAGCCGGGCGCGGGCCGCCGCGTCGGCGAGCAGGGCGAGCCGGGCGCCCGGCCGCAGCGCCGAGAAGTGGAAGGCGTCGTACACCCCGGGCAGGTCGAGCAGCCGGCGGAACACCGCCTCCCCGGCCGCGCCGGAGCGCTGCCCGAGCAGGGCCATGGCGTCGACCGTGCCGGTGGTCCAGCCGCGTTCCCGCAGGGTGTCCGCGCAGGCCTGCGCCATCACGTCGTGGCCCTGCCCGAGCGAGCCGGAGACCAGCAGGGCGTGCGGCATCGGGCGGCCCCCGTCAGGCGCCGGCGGCCGAGCCGACGGCGGCCCGGTACCAGTCCGCGTACTGCCGCACGCCGGCGGTGAAGTTGGTGCTCGGCGACCAGCCCAGCAGCCGCTTCGCCTGTGCCGAGGAGATCCGCCGCCCCGCGTAGTCGGCCTTCCGCCCGTCGATGTGCTCGATGGTGACGGGCCCCAGCAGGGCGTCGACGGTGTCGGCGATGTCCCGCACCGAGACGGCCGCCGAGCCCTCCAGCGCGAAGGTCTGGTCCTCGGCGGCGGGGGAGAGGGCCCGGACATGGGCGTCGGCGAGGTCCTCGACGTAGACGAAGTTGCGGCTCTGCCGACCGTCCCCGGCGATGGTGATCGGCCGACCGGTCAGCGCGGCCTGGACGAACCGGGCGACGACCAGCTCGTCCCGCATCCGGGGGCCGTACGGGATGCCGTAGCGCAGGATGGTGAAGTGCTGCCCGTAGAGCTCGCGGTAGCTGTGCACCAGCATCTCGGCGGCGAGCTTGGTGGCGACGTACAGATGGCCGCTGTGCTCCAGCTCGATCGGCACGTGCTCGTCCAGCTCCTGTTCGCCGCCGTCGATCTGCCCGTCGGTGAGGGCGGCCCCGTAGACCCAGACGGTGCTCGCCAGCACGGTCCGGCTCAGGCCGCTGCGCCGGGCGGCCTCCAGGACGGCCTCGGTGCCGTCGATATTGGTCCGCACCGCGCGGACGGGGTCGGCGGAGACCTGCTCGACGTCGGCCATGGCGGCCAGGTGGTAGACCACCTCGCTGCCGGCCAGCGCCGCGGTGAGGGCCCCGAGGTCGAGGATGTCGAGCCGCGCGTGCTCGGCGTCCGGGTTGAGGTACTTGTCGGTGGTGTCCACCGCGAGGACGTCGTGGCCGGCCGCGATCAGGTGGTCCACGACGTGTGAACCGATGAACCCGCAGCCTCCGGTGACGGCTATCCGCACGATCCTGCTCCCTTCGCTCCGGCTACCCGGCCAGGCGCCGGTACACCGCGGAGACGGCGTCGACCACCTGCTCCGTCTCGTCCTCGGTCATGTCGGAGTGCACCGGCAGGCAGACCTGCCGGGCGCAGACGTCCTCGGCCACCGGCAGCGGCCCGCGCCGGTAGGGGGCGAGCACCGGCTGGAGGTGCAGCGGCAGGTCGTAGACCTCGCCGGACAGCCGCACCCCGTGCTCCTCGGCCACCGCCCGTTTGAACTCCGCGCGGTCCACCCCGGGCGGCAGCAGCGCCACGTACTTGTAGTAGTTGCCCCGGCAGCCGGGCGGTTCGAGCACCGGGTCGAGGCCGTCCAGCCCGGCCAGCGCCGCGTCGTAGCGGCGGGCGACGGCCCGGCGGGTCTCGATGAACTCCTTCAGCCGGCGCAGGTGCACCGCCCCGATCGCGGCGTGCGGCTCGCTCATCCGCCAGGAGTAGCCGAGCTTCACGTGGTGGTTGGTGGTGAAGGAGCCCTTGCCCTGGTCGCGGTAGATCCGGGCCTCGTCGCGCAGCTCCGGCGACTCGGTGAGGATCATCCCGCCCTCGCCGCTGGTGGTGACCTTGGTCGGGTAGAAGGAGAAGGCCCCGGCCAGGCCGAAGGTCCCGGCGGCGCGCCCGTCGAAGCTGCTGCCGTGGGCGTGCGCGGCGTCCTCGACCAGCGGGATACCGCGCCGGTCGCACAGCGCCCGCACCGCGGTGACCTGCGGGCCGACCAGCCCGCCGATGTGCACCAGGACGACGGCGGCGGTGTCCGGGGTGAGCGCCGCCTCCAGGGTCTCGGGGGAGAGCGCGAGGGTGGCCGGGTCGACGTCGGCGAAGACCGGACGCCCGCCCGCGTGCACCACCGCGCCGGCGGTGGCGTAGAAGGTGACGGCGGGGACGACCACGTCGCGGCCCCGGACGTCGATGCCGCGCAGGATCACCTCCAGCGCCGCCGTGCCGCTGCTCACCGCGACGGCGTGCGAGGCGCCGTGCTCGGTGGCGAAGGCCTGCTCGAAGCGCTCGGTCCACGGACCGAGGGTCAGCGCGCCGGTGGTGAGCATCTCGGTCACCGCTTCGGCGACGGCCGCACGGTCGCTCTCGTCGAACACGATGCGGGCGGCTGGAACGCCCATGGGGCACCTCCGGCGGCGGGCTGCGAAAGCAGCACCGATCG
This sequence comes from Kitasatospora sp. NPDC056273, assembly GCF_042268845.1. Classification (NCBI taxonomy): domain Bacteria; kingdom Bacillati; phylum Actinomycetota; class Actinomycetes; order Kitasatosporales; family Streptomycetaceae; genus Kitasatospora; species Kitasatospora sp. NPDC056273. The sequence continues at coordinate 177,179 of NZ_JBHJSJ010000005.1, forward strand.
GGTCGGATCCTCCCGAACCGCACGTCAGCGGACGGGTCAGGCACATCACGCTACTTCGCCCACCGGCCCGCGGCCCGCCGCCGCGGACCGCACGGGTGACCGGATCTGCTTCCGCCGCAGGTCCAGGGGCTGCTTCCGGGGTAGGACGCGCGCTCCTCCGTACGGGGGAGGGCACTACTGCGTCCGCAGTACGCAAACGGCCTGCGCAGGGACGACGACGGAGTAGGGGTCGGCGATCAAGGATTGGTCATGCTGCGGCGGACCGCGTCCACCAGGACGTCCGGCCGGCCGCGGCACCTCCCGATCCCGAGAACCGCATCCGAAGGAGTCCGCTCTCCCGTGGCCACGTTCCTCTACCGTCTGGGCCGATGGACCTTCGTCCGGCGCCGGCTGGTGACCTTCCTCTGGGTCGCCGTGCTGGCGGCCGTCGGAGTCCTCGCGGCCAAGGCGCCCGCCGCACCCGACGACGGCTTCGCGATGCCCGGCACGGAGGCGCAGAAGGCCTTCGACCTGATGAACGAGCGCTTCCCCGGCGGCCACGCCGACGGGGCCTCGGCACGCCTGGTGTTCGTCGCCCCCTCCGGCCAGAAGATCACCGCCGCGCCGAACCAGCAGGCCGTCGAGCGCACGGTCGGCGAGCTCGCCGGCTCCGAGCAGGTCACCAGCGCGGTGGACCCGTTCAAGATGAAGGGCGCCGTCTCCGCGGACGGCACCACCGCCTACGCCACGGTGAGCTACTCCGCCAAGGCCGGCGAGGTCTCCAAGACCGCCACCGACACCCTCGAGCAGGCCGCCCAGCACGGGCGGGACGCCGGCCTCAAGGTCGAGATCGGCGGCACCGCGCTGATGGCCAAGCCCGACGCGGGCGGCAGCAGCGAGGCGATCGGCATGGCGCTGTCCGCCGTCGTCCTGGTGATCACCTTCGGCTCGCTGCTCGCGGCCGGCCTGCCGCTGCTCACCGCCGTCATCGGCGTCGGCCTCGGCATGGCGCTGATCACCGCGCTCGGCAGCACGCTCGGGCTCTCCACCACCACCGGCACGCTCGCGATGATGCTCGGCCTCGCGGTCGGCATCGACTACGCGGTGTTCATCGTCTCCCGCTACCGCGCCGAGCTCGCCGAGGGCCGGACGCCCCAGGAGGCGGCGGGCCGGGCGGTCGGCACGGCCGGGTCCGCGGTGGTCTTCGCGGGCCTCACCGTGGTGATCGCGCTCGCCGGCCTCTCCGTGGTCGGCATCCCGATCCTGGCCAAGATGGGCATGGCCGCCGCCGGGACGGTCGTCATAGCCGTGCTGGTCGCGCTCACCCTGGTGCCCGCGCTGCTCGGCTTCCTCGGCCGCAAGGTGCTGCCGCGCAAGGCCCGCAAGGCCCGCGGTGCGGCGGCCCCGGGCGCGAAGGAGAACGGCGGTGCCCGCTGGGCCCGCTTCATCCTGCGCCGCCCGCTCGCGGTGCTGCTCGGCGGCGTGATCGGCCTCGGGGTGCTCGCCGCCCCGGCGCTCGACCTGCGGCTCGGCCTGCCGGGGGACGAGTCCAAGCCCACCTCCACCACCCAGCGCCGCGCGTACGACCTGCTCTCCGAGGGCTTCGGCCCCGGCTTCAACGGCCCGCTGACGGTCATGGTGGACGCCAAGGGCGTCGCCGACCCGAAGGCCGCCGCCGACGAGGTCGCCAAGAAGGTCTCGGGCCTGCCCGGGGTCATCGCGGTGACGCCGCCGATGTTCAACCAGGCGGGCGACACGGCCCTGCTCAACGCCGTCCCGGCGACCGGCCCGAGCGAGGCCGAGACCAAGGACATCGTGCACGCCATCCGCCACGACGCGGCCGGCCTGAAGACGGCCACCGGGGCGACGGTCCTGGTCAGCGGCACCACGGCGATGAACATCGACGTGTCGCAGAAGATGTCCGACGCGCTGGTGCCCTACCTCGCCGTGGTCGTCGGCCTCGCCGTCATCCTGCTGATGATCGTCTTCCGCTCGCTCCTCGTTCCGCTGAAGGCGGCGCTCGGCTTCCTGCTGTCGGTGGTCGCCGCGCTCGGCGCCGTGGTCGCGGTCTTCCAGTGGGGCTGGCTGGCCAACCTGATCGGCGTGGAGCAGACCGGCCCGGTGATGAGCATGATGCCGATCTTCATGATCGGCGTGGTCTTCGGCCTCGCCATGGACTACGAGGTGTTCCTGGTCACCCGCATCCGCGAGGGCTTCGTCCACGGCGAGGAGCCCGGTGAGGCGATCGTCACCGGATTCCGGCACAACGCCCGGGTGGTCACCGCCGCCGCGTTCATCATGATCGCCGTCTTCGCGGGCTTCATCGGGATGAGCGAGCCGATGATCAAGATGATGGGCCTGGGCCTCGCCGCGGCCGTCGCCTTCGACGCCTTCATCGTCCGGATGACCATCGTCCCGGCCGTCCTCGCCCTGCTCGGCCGCCGCGCCTGGTGGCTGCCGCGCTGGCTCGACCGCCTGATACCGGACGTGGACGTCGAGGGCAGCAAGCTCGCGACCGCCGCCCCGGAGCCGGCCCCGGCCCGGGAGTCCGTCACCGTCTAGGGCGCTGCCACCCGGCCCGGCCCCGCCACCGCGCGGGCCCGGGCCGGGCACCGCCCCTCGGACCGACCCCGTACGGCTCGGACAGCGGTTCGAACCCCAACCGTTACCGTTGCTGTCGGGGACCGCCGTACGTCCGGAGCCCCCGACCCCGCCCGCCGCTCCCACCGGGAGCCGGCGCGGCACGAACTGGCGATGCCCGGGCGCGGGCGCGACCAGCGTCCCCCGACCGGAGAGCACGAGCATGAGCGACATCTGGCAGCGCCTGCGCCGCGACCATCCCCGGTTGCTCGACGCGGCAGGCGGCGCGGGCGTGATCACGGTCACCGGCCTCGGTGCCACCATCGACCAGAACGGCGGCCACTTCACCCCGTTCGCCGCGCCCACCTTCGCCATCGCGCTGTTCTCCGCCGTCACCGTGCTCGCCCACCGCCGCCACCCGCGCGCGGTGGTCGCCGTCACGCTGCTCTGCACGATGGCGCTCGCCATGGTCAGCCCCCGGCTCACCCCGACCGTGGCCACGCCGCTGTTGCTCGCCCTCTACTTCCTCGCCATCCGCACCGACCGTGCCACCGCACTGCGCGCCTCGGTCGTCACCGCCGTCCTGCTCACCGGGATCACCTTGCTGCTCGGCCCCGGCGGGCCGATCAGCGAACGGCTCGGCGTGCTCGCCTGGGCCCTGCTGCCCGGCGCCCTCGGCGACTCCATCCGCAACCGCCGCGCCCACCTCGCGGCCATCGAGGAGCGCGCCGAACGCGCCGAGCGCACCCGCGAGGAGGAGGCCCGCCGGCGGGTCGCCGACGAGCGGATCAGGATCGCCCGCGACCTCCACGACGTCGTCGCCCACCACATAGCCCTCGCCAACGCCCAGGCCGCCATCGCCGTCCACCTCATGGACAACCACCCCGTCCAGGCCCGGGAGGTGCTCAGCCACATCACCGACGCCACCGGCTCGGCCCTCCAGGAACTGCGCGCCACCGTCGGCCTGCTGCGCCGCGCCGAGGACCGCGCCCCGCTCGAACCCGCCCCCGGCCTCGACCGGCTGCCCGAACTGATCAACACCTTCGAGCGGGCCGGTCTGCCGATCCGGCTCTCCGTCGAGGGCGAGGCCCGCCCGCTGTCGCCCGGCGTGGACCTCACCGCCTTCCGGATCGTCCAGGAGTCGCTCACCAACGTGGCCAAGCACGCCCACGGCGCCGACGCCGAGATCACCCTCGCCTACAGCGGCAGCCGGGTCGCGGTCAGCGTCGCCAACGGCCGCCCGACCGCGACCGGCCGCCGCCGCGCGGTGCCACTGCCCCAGCACCCGCCGAGCGAGGGCGGCTTCGGCCTGATCGGCATGCGCGAGCGGGCCGGGGCGGTGGGCGGCCGGCTCAGTGCCGACCGGCGGCCCGACGGGGGCTTCCTGGTCACCGCCGAACTGCCGCTGCGCACCGGCGCCCGCGACGACGGCCCCGAGTCCGTGGGCGCCCTCACCGCCGCCGACGTCGCCCGGGCCGCCAGGGCCGCGCGCGCCGCCCGCACCGATCGCCCGGCACCAGCCGATCGCCCGACACCAGCCGAAGGACAGGACGGCGCCGCCCGAGCGGACGGCGCGGTCCGAGAGGAGAGGGACCACGCATGACCATCCGGGTACTGCTCGCCGACGACCAGGCCCTGCTGCGCGGCGCCTTCCGGCTGCTGATCGACGCGGAGGAGGACATGGAGGTGGTCGGCGAGGCCGCCGACGGTCGGGAGGCCGTCGAACTCGCCCGGGCCACCAGGCCCGACGTCGTACTGATGGACATCCGGATGCCCGGCACCGACGGCCTCGGCGCCACCGCCGAGATCTGCGGTGACGAGGCGCTGTCCGGCACCCGGGTGCTCATCCTCACCACCTTCGAGATCGACGAGTACGTGGCCCAGGCGCTGCGCGCGGGCGCCGGCGGGTTCCTCGGCAAGGGCGCCGACCCGAAGGAGCTGCTCGCCGCCGTCCGCACCGTCGCGGCGGGCGAGGCACTGCTCTCGCCCGCCGCCACCCGGGCCGTGATCGACCAGTTCCTGGCCCAGCCCGAGCCGGCCTCCGCCGCCTCCACGAGCGAGCGGCTGTCCGTCCTCACCGCCCGCGAGCGCGAGGTGATGTCGATGGCCGCCACCGGCCTCACCAACGAGGAGATCGCCGAGCGGATGTTCGTCAGCCCCTTCACCGTCCGCACCCACGTCCACCGGGCGATGTCCAAGCTCGACGCCCGCGACCGCGCCCAGCTCGTCGCCATCGCCTACCAGACCGGCCTGGTCCCGCCCGGCCGCCCGAACTGAGGCCCGCCCGGCCGGCGGTGGCCGGTCCGGCCCCGCAGCTCAGGGCTTGCGGGCCACGGCGCCGTACATGCTGACGCGGTCGGCGCCCGGGGCGGGGGTGGTGTCGGGTCGCCAGAGGGGGACGGTGGTCACACCGGGGTCGAGGAGGTCGAGGCCGTCGAAGAAGGCCCGGACCTCCTCGCGGGAGCGGCCGACGAGGGGTGCGGTGGCCTTGTCGTAGACACCGGTGACCCGGTCGCGGATCTCGGCCGGGATGAAGTCGGCGGTGCCGTGCGAGAGGACCAGGTGGCTGCCGGAGGGCAGGGCGTCCAGCAGGGTGGCGAGGGCCTGGTGGGGCTGGTCCTCGTCCCGCAGGAAGTGCAGGACGGCGGCGAGGACGAGTCCGACCGGGCGGGAGAAGTCGAGCAGGTCCGCCGCCCGGACGGCGTCCAGCAGCGCGGCGGGCTCGCGCAGGTCGGCCCGGATGACGGTGGTGTGGCCGGGGCCCGAGCCGGCCATCAGGGCGCGGGCGTGGCTGAGCACGATCGGGTCGTTGTCCACGTAGACGGTCCGCGCGCCCGGTCGGGCCGCCTGGGCGATCTCGTGGGTGTTGCCGGCCGTGGGGATGCCGGTGCCGATGTCGAGGAACTGGTCGATGCCGAGTTCGGCGACGCACCGCACCGCGCGGGTGAGGAAGCCGCGGTTGGCGCGGGCGGTGGAGCGGAACTCCGGGTTGGCGGCGAGCGCCTTCTCGGCGGCGGCGCGGTCGGAGGGGAAGTTGTCCTTCCCGCCGAGGTAGTAGTCGTACATCCGGGCCGGGTGCGGCACGTCGGGCCGCAGGTCGGCCGGGATCCCGGCCCCGCCGGACTCCCACATGTTCTCGTATCCCACGGTTGCCGTCTCCTCTGTCCCGGGCGCCACGGACGATCCACTCGCGGCCCTGTTGGCGGACAGCCTAAAGCCCAGGTCACGGCCCGGGTGCCGGTTGGTCGGGTCACCCCCGTATGTCCCTTTTCGTCGGGCGGGGCGGGCTCCCGGGCTCGCCGCGCGCCCCTGCCGTTCCCGGCGCAGGATGGAGGTCCGGGCGGGGGAACAGCCGGGGACGGGAGGTCAGGCCCGTGGGCATCGCGATGGCGGACATCCGCGAGTGGCGCGGCCACGCCGTGGTCGACGAGAAGGGCCACCGCATCGGGTCGCTGGAGTCGGTCTACGTCGAGACGGCCAGCGACGAGCCGTTCTTAGGCACGGTCACGGTCGGTTTCGCGGGCCGGCGCCGCCTGGTCTTCGTCCCGCTGGACGGGGCGGTGGCCGGGCCGGACTACCTCCGGGTGGCCTACCCGCGCAACCAGGTCAAGCAGGCCCCGGCGATCGGCACCGACGACGTGCTGCCCGCCGAGGACGAGCCCGCCGTGTTCGCGCACTACGAGCTGCCGTACGCGACCGGTGCGGGCGGGGAGCGCCGCCTGGCCCGCCGCTGAGCCGAGCCGTACCCGGGGGCGCCGAGCACGGCTTTCGCCAGCCGGGAATGAATACCCCGCCGGGTACACTTGTCCATCGACAGTCGATGTGAAAGGCGGCCCCGACATGCAGGTGGACGAGGAGGCGGTCGGCGCGGTCCTGAACCGGCTGCGCCGCGCGCAGGGCCAGTTGGCCGGAGTGATCGCGATGATCGAGGCGGGCCGGGACTGCAAGGACGTGGTGACCCAGCTCGCCGCCGTCTCGCGCGCGCTCGACCGGGCGGGGTTCAAGATCGTCGCGAGCGGCATGCGCCAGTGCATGGCCGCCGCCGACCAGGACGCCGCGCCGATGAGCGAGGCCGAGCTGGAGAAGCTCTTCCTCGCCCTGGCCTGACCGGGCGGCACCCGGTTCAGCGGTACGGTCCGACGAGGGCCGCGGCGGATCCTCCCGCCGCGGCCCTCGCGGCATGTCGGCGGAAACACCGGAGGAAGCATCCGCGAACCTGCCCGCGACCGCACCCGTGCCGCGGGCCGACGGCCCCGCCCAGCGAAGTTCCCGTACCGCCCGACGCTCCGTCATGCGTCGTTCACGCGCCGGTCGCCGGCCTTCGGGTGAATGAGGGCCGCCCGCAGTTGTACAGCCAACTGCGTGCGCTCCCCTCCTCCCAGCCTCCGTGACCAGCCGAACCCGGCCCCGGCGAACCGTCCCCCGGCGGTCCGGCCCCGGGCGGCGGACAGGACAACCGTGGCCGCAGGCAGCGCCCTGACGTTCAGTTCCTCCACCAACCCCACCGAAGGCGACCGGCTCACCTTCCACTGGAGCACCGACGCCCCCGACGCCAAGAACTGGGTCGGCATCTACGACGGCGACCGCCAGCCCGGCAACGGCGGCTCGCTGCTGTGGAAGTACACCGCGGGCACCTCGGGCGACGTCCAGCTCGACACCTCCGCGCTGACCGGCGGCCCGTACACCGCCTACCTGCTCGCCAAGGACGGCTACGGCATCCTGGCCCGCACCGGGCCGTTCACCTTCCGCCCCAAGCCCGCCGTCGTCCGCCCGCACGCCGCCGTCGACGCGTTCACCGCCACGCCCGTCGCCCCGGGTGCCGCGGTGACGGTCCGGCTCGGCGGCCTCTGGTCCCGCCCGGCCGGCAACCCGGCCGGCTCCGCCACCTACCGCAAGGTGAGCGGCCCCGCCTGGGCTGCGGTCGGCGCCGACGGCACGCTCACCGGCACCGCCCCCGCCACCCCCGGCCGGAACCCCGAGCCGGTGGTCGTCGGCGTCAAGGACAGCGCGGGTGCCACCGACACCGTCACCGTCCTCGTCCCGGTGGCGGACCCGGCCGCCCCGCCGCGCCTCAAGGCCGCCAGCTGGAACCTGCACGACGCGGGCTCGGCCTACACCGACGCGCTGGAGAAGCAGCTGCGCGTGGTCCTCGCCCAGGGCCTGGACGTGCTCGCCCTCCAGGAGACCGCGGGGGAGCGGGCCAGGACCCTGGCCGACGCCCTCGGCTGGTACGCCTACCAGAGCCCGGGCAGCGTCGGTATCCTCAGCCGCCACCCGCTCACCGACGTCACCCCGCCGACCGCCGAACTGCCCGCCGCCGCGGCCACCCTGCGGCTGCCCGGCGGCCGCACCGTCCGCTTCTGGGCCGCCCACCTGGACGAGGCGGGCTACGGCCCGTACGCCGTCCAGGACGGCCGGACCGCCGCCGAGGTGGAGGCCGCCGAGAACGGCTCGCTGCGGCTGAGGCAGGCCAAGGCGCTGGCCGCCGCCGTCCGCGCGGACATCGCCCGGCGCACCCCGGTGGTGCTGGCCGGTGCGCTCTCCTCGCCCTCGCACCGGGACTGGACGGCCGCCACCGCCGCCGCCCACCAGGGGGTCGGCGCGCTCGCCTGGCCGGTCACCGTGGCCCTCCAGGGCGCCGGACTGACCGACACCTTCCGCGAGGAGAACCGCGACCCGGTCAAGGCCCCCGGCACCACCTGGTCGCCCACCCGCAAGCGGCGCGGCGACCGCCCCGAGCCGCAGGACCGCACCGACTACGTCCAGTACGCGGGCCCGCTGAAGCTGGTCGAGGCGCACACCCTGGCCGTCGGCTGGCCGCAGCCCGAGCCCGGCTCCGCCGCCAACGAGTGGCCCTCCGACACCGCCGCCGCGGTCGCCACCTTCCAGCTCTGAGCTCCCAGGCTCCCCGACTCCCAGCTCCGAGAGGCCAGTTCGTCATGCCCGAGCTCTCCCGCCGCACCTTCGTCGGCGCCACCGCGGCCGCCGGCGCCACCGCCCTGAGCGGTCTGACGGCCGTCCAGGCCGCCGCCGCCCCGGCCCCCGCTCCCGCCGCCGGTGCCAAGCCCGGCACCCCGCTGACCGGCACCGTCAAGGACGTCAGGCACGTCGTCGTCCTGATGCAGGAGAACCGTTCCTTCGACCACTACTTCGGCACCCTGGCCGGCGTCCGCGGCTTCGGCGACAAGCAGGCGCTCCAGTTCCCGGACGGCACCGACGTCTTCCGCCAGCCCGACGGCCGGCGCAGCGACGGCGGCGTGATGCTGCCGTACCGGATGGACACCGCCAAGTACAACGCGCAGAACGCCGGCGGCCTGCCGCACGACTGGGCCACCGGCCACCAGGCCATCAACAACGGCGCGATGAACAAGTGGATCGCCGCCAAGGGCGAGCGCACCATGGGCTACTTCACCCGGGACGACATCCCCTACCAGTACGCCCTGGCCGACGCGTTCACCGTCTGCGACGCCTACTTCACCTCGCTGGCCGGTCCGACCGACCCCAACCGGCTCTACCTGTGGACCGGCACGTCCGGCCCCGGCCGCGACGGCACCACCGGCCCGTGGATCGACAACACCCCGGTCACCGACAACCCCGTCGCCGACTGGACCACCTACGCCGAGCGCCTGGAAGCGGCCGGCGTCAGCTGGCGCGTCTACCACAACCCCAGCAAGGACGAGCGCACCGGCGACTACGACGACAACGCGCTCTCCTACTTCAAGCAGTTCCACAACTTCCCGCACGACGACCCGCGTTACGTCAACGCGATGACGAAGTTCGACCCCGCCGACTTCGACCGCCACTGCAAGGACGGCACCCTGCCGACCGTCTCCTGGCTGGTCGCGCCGTACCTGTTCTCCGAGCACCCGGAGGCCGGCCCGGCCTACGGCGCGCACTGGGTCGACCAGGCCCTGCGGTCGCTGACGTCCAACCCGGAGGTCTGGCGGCACACCGTCTTCCTGGTGATGTACGACGAGAACGACGGCTACTTCGACCACATGGTCCCGCCCACCCCGGAGCCCGGCACCCCCGAGGAGTTCACCCAGGGACGGGCGATCGGCCTCGGCAACCGGGTGCCGCTCTGGGTCGTGTCGCCCTGGTCGCGCGGCGGCTGGGTCAACTCCCAGGTCTTCGACCACACCTCGGTGCTGCGCTTCATGGAACTGGTCACCGGGGTGGCCGAGCCCAACATCTCGGCCTGGCGCCGGGCCGTCTGCGGCGACCTCACCAGCTGCTTCGACTTCGCCGCCCCCGAGCTCTCGATCCCGGTGCTGCCCGACACCAAGGCCCTGATGGCCAGGGCCGACGCGGGCACCAGGCTGCCCGGCGTCGCGCTGCCGGCGGTCGGCGCCCAGGCGATGCCCGTCCAGGAGCGCGGCGAGCGCCCGCACCGCCCGCTGCCGTACCAGCCGTGGGCGGACGTCGAGGTGGACCGGAAGACCGGCAAGGTCACCTGCACGATGAGCAACGACGGCTCGGTGGCCTTCCCGTACACCGTCTACCCGAACATCCTGCTCCCCTTCGCCGGCACCCCGTACACCGTCGCCCCCGGCGCCACCGCCCGGTACGTCTGGGACGCCGCCACCACCGACGGCCGCTACGACTTCACCGTGCACGGCCCGGACGGCTTCGTCCGGCGCTTCGCCGGCACCGTGGTCCGCGACGGGCAGGACGGCCAGAACGACATCGGCGTGCCGATCGTCACCGTCGACCTGCGCGGCAGCCGCAAGCTCACCCTGCAGCTCGTCAACGACGGGATGACCGACGTGGCCTTCACCGCCGCGCCCAACGACTTCGCGGGCACCGCGCAGACCGTCTGGGTCAAGCCCGGCAAGCAGGCCAACCTGGCCTGGCCGCTGGACGAGCAGGGCCGCTACGACGTCGTGGTGACCGCCCACACCGGTCAGCGCTTCGTCCGGCGCTTCGCGGGCTGGGTGCACTGACCCGGCGACGGCCGGGGGCGCCGATCCGGTGACCCCCGGCCGTGGCTCGGCCGCCCCGACGGACCCCGCCGTTACCGTCGGGCGCATGCAGAAAATCACCACCTCCCTCTGGTTCGACGACCAGGCCGAAGAGGCCGCCGCCTTCTACACCACGCTGTTCCCGAACTCCCGGGTCCTCAGGACCACCCGCTACGGCGAGACCGGCCCCGGCCCGGCGGGCTCGGTGATGACCGTCGAGTTCGAGCTCGCCGGCCGCGCGTACGTCGGCCTCAACGGCGGCCCGGCGTTCCACTTCACCGAGGCGATCTCGCTCCAGGTGGCGTGCGACGACCAGCAGGAGGTCGACCGGCTCTGGGCGGAGCTCACCGCCGACGGCGGACAGCCCGGCCCGTGCGGCTGGCTCAAGGACCGCTACGGCCTCTCCTGGCAGATCACCCCCCGGGTGCTGCTCGACCTGGTCTCGGGCGAGGACCGGGCCACGGCGGACCGCGTCTTCGCGGCCATGCTGCGGATGCAGAAGATCGAGATCCAGCCGCTGCTCGACGCGGCGAAGGGGTGAGCCCGTGACCGCCTTCAGCCACCGCGGCATCACCTACCTGCGGGCCACCCCCGAGCGGGTCTGGCACGCGCTCACCAACGCCGACGAGTCCGGCCTCTACTGGGGCCACCGCAACGTCTCCACCTGGCTGCTCGGCGCGCCCTGGGAGCACCAGCGGACCGACGGCTCCGGGACCGCCGACGTCATCGGCACCGTCGAGGCGGTCGACCGCCCGCACCTGTTGGTCACCACCTGGGCCGGGCCGCAGGAGGGGCGCGCCGCCTTCCCCTCCCGGGTCACCTTCGAACTCCAGGGCTGGCACGACCTCACCCGGCTCACCGTCACCCACGTGGACCTCGCCGACGAGGCCGCCCGGGCGGACGCCGAGCAGGGCTGGTCGGCGGTGCTCGCCAACCTCAAGACCTACCTGGAGACCGGCCACCCGCTGCCGCAGGAGCCCTGGCTGATGCCCTGAGACCCCGGCGCCCGCCAAACCGCCGGGTGTTCCACCGCTACGCCGCCGGGCGGTCCGCCGCAGCGGACGTCCGGCCGCCGCGGGCCCGTTCGCCCCGCAGCAGGCGGCGCAGCCAGGCGTAGCGGGAGAACCGCTCCCGGTTCGCCACCGAGGCCCGGTCCAGTTCCTCCATCAGCCGCCGGCCGCGGTGCTCCAGGTCCATCTCGTCCAGGATGCGGTCCACCTCGGCCAGTATCGAACCGTGCAGCTGCCAGGCCTCCGGGTGCTCCTGGACCTTGCGCAGCAGCACCTGGGCGACGTTCTCCCGGCAGGCCCAGGCCGCCGCCAGCTCGGCGGTCAGCCGCTCCTCCGCCTCCTCGGCGCTGCGGCTCACCTGGGTGGTCACCAGCACCGCGTAGCTCACCATCGCGCCGCCGACGTGCGCCAGCAGCTCCTCCAGCCCCGTCGCGACGTCCGGCGGGAAGAGCCGTTCGCCGGGCGCGCGCCGCTTGGCCAGGTCGGTCAGCGAACGGGCCAGCACCCGGATCACGACGACGCAGATCTCCAGGGTGTCCAGCCCGGTGCGCAGCACCAGCCGGGACAGCAGCCCCTCGCTGATCCGCGGGTTGAACCGCAGGCTGTCCTCGGCCTGGCGCAGTGCCGCGTCCACGTCGGCGATCGCCTGGTCCAGCCGGCGGGCCTCGTGCAGCCGCTCGGCGGCCCGGGCCACCGGGGTGGGGCGGCCCAGCTCCTCGGAGATGTCGAGCAGCAGCTGGCGGGCCCGCCGGGCCAGGTCCTCGATCGACTCCCCGGCGGTGTCCACCCAGACCGGCGGCGCGAACACCAGGTTGAACAGCAGGCCGACGGCCGCGCCGATGAGGGTCTCCAGCACCCGGTCCCAGGCCTGCGAGGCCAGCTTGGTCACGCCCAGGATCAGCATCGCGCTGATCGCGACCTCCTGGACGAACTCCTCGACCCGGACGAACCGGCCGACGACCAGCGAGGCCAGGATGATCAGCCCGAGGCTCCACCAGGAGAGCCCGACCACCGCGCTGAACCCGATCGCGATCAGCACCCCGACCACCACCGAGTTGACCCGGCGGATGCTGGTCTTGAGCGTCGAGTAGACGGTGACCTGGACGACCAGCAGCGCGGTCAGCGGCGCCGTCAGCGGAGCGGGCTCGCTGCTCAGCCGCGTCGCCACCGCGAAGGCGATGGTGGCCGCGACGGTGGCCCGGACGCTCTGGACCACGAACGGTTCTCGGGCGCCGCGGCGGACCAGGTCCGTGAGTGTCTCCGGGAGAAGGGCCATGTCGCCCTTCTTTCCCCGCGACGGCCGTTCACACCGCTCCGGCGGCGGTCCGGCACCCGTACGACCGCACCGGGCCGGCGTCCTGCCGTGCCCGGTCCCGTCCGGTTCCGCCCGGTCCCGTCGGTGCCTCGTCAGCCCTCGCGGTTGAAGCGCAGCTTCCAGGGCGCCAGCGCGGACTCGACCTGCACGCCCATGCTCATCTTCGAGGCGCCCTCGATCCGCTCCTCGAAGCGGATCGGCACCTCGCGGATCGTCATGCCCTGCTTGACGACCCGGTAGTTCATCTCGACCTGGAACGAGTAGCCGTTGCTCCGCACGGTCGGCAGGTCGATGGCGCGGAGGGTGTCCGCCCGCCAGGCCTTGAACCCGGCGGTGGCGTCCCTGACCCCGAGGCTGAGGATCGTGTTGACGTAGAAGTTCGCCCAGGCCGAGAGCGCCTTGCGGTGCCAGGGCCACTCCTCGGCGGTGGAGCCGCCGGGGACGTAGCGGGAGCCCAGCACCACGGCGGTGTCGCCGCCGAGCAGCAGCTCGACCATCGCGGGTATCGCCGAGGCCGGGTGGGAGAGGTCGGCGTCCATCTGCACCACGACGTCGGCGCCCTCGTCCAGGGCCCTGGCCATGCCGGCCAGGTAGGCCCGGCCGAGGCCGTCCTTCTCGGTGCGGTGCAGCACGCCCACGGTGCCGCCGGAGTCCGCGGCGAGCTTGTCGGCGATCTCGCCGGTGCCGTCGGGGGAGTTGTCGTCGACCACCAGCAGGTGCAGGTCGGGCACCGGGAGCTCCGCGAGCAGGCCCGCGAGGACCGGGAGGTTCTCCCGCTCGTTGTACGTGGGGACGACCACAACGACCTTGGGGGAGGCCTCGACCATGTTCTGTTTCCCTCGTGCCTGCTCCGGATGAGACCGTGCGAGTGTATCGGGCGTTCCGACCGCCTCCTGCCCCGGCCGGAGGTCGGAAGCCCGTTCGATCACGATGCGGTACCGTGACGGGCCGCGAACGCCCGGAACAGTAGCCCCGGAGACCTCCCATGACGATCCGTCGCACCACTGTCCTGCCCGCCACCGCCACCGCCACCGCCACCGCCCTCGCCGTCGCCGTCGCCGTCGCGCTGGCCGCGGGCTGAGCCGGGGCGGCTACGCCGGGCCGTAGACGGCGTCGAGGTTGTCCTGGGCCGGGCGGGTCCGGCCGGCCGGGCCGGCGGCGAAGGCGCGCAGGACGTTCTCGGTGACCTGGCGGACCAGGTCCCCGGCGTGCGAGTCGATGCCGTGGTCGGCCCGGCCGCCGCCGGGGCCGCGGGCCTCCAGCGCCTCGACCCAGCGCATCGTCCCGGTGGCGAACACCCCGGCCCCGCTCGGCACGGTGTAGTAGGCGGTGTCGGAGTGGGAGCGCCGGCCGTCGCACACCACGGGGGAGTGGGCGATCACCTCGATCGGGCGCGGGGTGGGGAAGCCGGTGTGCACCCGGTCGTACTCCACCCCGACCAGGTGCGGGAAGGAGGCCCCCGCCGCGACGCCCGTCCCCTCGTAGGCCCAGTGCCCGGGGGAGGTGACCACGTACGGGGCGTCCACCGGGTAGCCGTCGTAGATGACGCCGAGCATCGAGCTCTCCGGGTCGGCGCCCGGGCCGGTCCGGAAGTCGGTGGTCGCCGGGGCGCCCGCCTGGTGGCCCGGGTCCTGCGCCCAGGCGTCCTTGTAGCAGACCACCGTGCGGTCCGGCCCGAGGTCGGACGGCTCGAAGCGGATCCGGCGGTAGCAGCAGTTGGCGCCCAGGACCGCCAGGTTGGTCCCGGCGTCGCGGGCGGCGACCACGTTGGCCCGCTGCTCGGGCGACCAGTACTCGTCGTGGCCGAGCGACAGGACGGCGCTCGCCCCGGTCAGCAGGCCGGGTTCGCGGGCCACGTCGACGCCAGTGGTGTAGGCGAGCGGCAGGCCGAGCCGTTCGGCGAGGGCGACCAGCGGCGCCTCGTAGACCAGGAACAGCCCGGCACCGTGGTCGTAGTCGTACGGCCGGTCGAAGACGACCTTCAGCGAGCGGGTGGCCAGGCCGCCGGTCGGGCCGTTGTAGAGGCTGTAGCCGCCCCACTCGTTGTAGGCCTGCCAGGTCGCCGGGGCGCTCATCACCACGGTCCGGCCCGCGGTGCTCGCCGAGCGGACGGTGAGCGGGACGTAGCGCCGCCCGGAGCCGTCCTCGGCGTCCAGCCGCAGCAGGTAGGCGCCCTCGGGCCAGCCGGTGGTGTCCACCGTGAGGGTGCGCTGCCAGCCGGTCAGGACGGTGCGGGTCGCCGGGTCCACGTGCGGCGCGGCCTGCTTGCCGCCGGGGACGTGCTCGCGGCGCCAGACCAGCCGGGCGCGGGCGCCGTCGTACCAGCCCATCCGGTAGGCGGAGACGGTGAACGCGGCGGCGGGGGTGGAGACGTGCAGGCCGAAGGGCTCGCCTGGCAGGACGCTGACCCGGTCGGCGAAGCCCTCGATGGCGCCGTCCGGGCCGGGGTCGGTGATCTCCCAGTCGGCGTTGCCGGGGCGGGAGCGCTCGCTCGTCGGGCCGGTGTGGCCGTCGGCGGCCGGGCCGGCGGTGCCGGGTGGCGTGGACGCCGGGGCGGCCGGCGCGCCCGCCGCCCCGGCGGACGGGTGCGCGGCGGGGGCCGCATCCGGGCGACGGGGGCCACAGGAAGTGACGGCGGCCGCCATCAGGCCCAGGCCCAGGATCCTCCGCCGACTCGGCTCCGCCACCGCTTCCTCCGTTTTTCCTGTCCCTGCCCGGTCCGTGGGCGCGCCGGCCCGGCCGGTGGCGCGCTGTGCGGCGCCGGCCCGGTGCGTCGGTGCGCGCGGACATCCTCGCGTGTTCCGCGAGGTCCGTGCAGCCTGGCACACCGGATCGGGCGCGGCCGCACCCGCCTCGGGACGGCCCGCCACCGGGGAGGGCCGTACGGGCGCACCCGGGCGTGTCGGCCCGCGCGGTTGACCGGCCCCGGCGGGCCGGTCCCCTAGCCTGACCAGGCCCGCCGTCCGGCGGCCACAGGGGGTCCGGAGCCGTACGAGGCCGGCCGAGTCGTGGACAGGGGTGCCCGTGGTGTCGTCGGGGTCGGCCGAAGCAGGGGCGGGGCCGGTCACCCGGCGCGGGCGGTTCCGGGAGTGGATGCTGGAAGGCCTGGCCGACCTGGCCAAACAGCACCCCGGCCCGCACGCCGAGGCGCCGCACGAGAAGGGCCAGCGCTGGTGGCGGGTCATGTGCCTGACCGGCCTGGACTACTTCTCCACGCTCGGCTACCAGCCCGGCATCGCCGCGCTCGCGGCCGGACTGGTCTCGCCGCTGGCGACCATCGTGCTGGTGGTCGTCACCCTGCTCGGCGCGCTGCCCGTCTACCGGAGGGTCGCCCAGGAGAGCCCGCACGGCCAGGGCTCGATCGCGATGCTGGAACGGCTGCTCTCCTTCTGGCAGGGCAAGCTCTTCGTGCTCACCCTGCTGGGCTTCGCGGCCACCGACTTCATGATCACCATCACCCTGTCCGCCGCCGACGCCAGCGCCCACCTGGTGGAGAACCCGCACCTGCACAGCGCCCTGACCGGCAAGCAGGTCATGCTGACCCTGATCATGATCGCGCTGCTCGGTGCCGTCTTCCTCAAGGGCTTCAGCGAGGCGATCGGCCTGGCGGTGGTGCTGGTCGCGGTGTACCTCTCGCTGAACGTCGTGGTGGTCGCCAACGGGCTGTGGCACGTGCTCAAGGCCCCGCACGTGTTCAGCGACTGGACGCACGCGCTGACCGTGGAGCACGGCAACGCGATCGCGATGATCGGCGTCGCGCTGATCGTCTTCCCGAAGCTGGCGCTCGGCCTGTCCGGCTTCGAGACCGGCGTCGCCGTGATGCCGCACATCGAGGGCGACCCGGACGACACCGAGGAGAAGCCCACCGGCCGGATCCGCGGCGCCCGCAAGCTGCTGACCACCGCCGCCGCGATCATGAGCGTGTTCCTGATCGCCACCAGCTTCATCACCACGCTGCTCATCCCGGCCGACCAGTTCAAGGCCGGCGGCCAGGCCAACGGGCGGGCGCTCGCCTACCTCGCCCACGAGTACCTGGGCAGCACCTTCGGCAGCGTCTACGACCTGTCCACGATCGCCATCCTCTGGTTCGCCGGGGCCTCCGCGATGGCCGGGCTGCTCAACCTGATGCCGCGCTACCTGCCCCGCTACGGCATGGCCCCGCACTGGGCCCGCGCGGTGCGGCCGACCGTCATCGTGCTCACCCTGATCGCCTTCCTGGTCACCTGGATCTTCGACGCCAACGTGGACGCCCAGGGCGGCGCCTACGCCACCGGCGTGCTGGTGCTGATCAGCTCCGCCGCCATCGCGGTGACCATCGCCGCCCACAAGGCCGGGCAGCGCCGTTGGCGCACCGGCTTCGCGGTGATCGCGGGGGTGTTCCTCTACACCACGGCGGTGAACATCGCCGAGCGGCCGGACGGGGTCAAGATCGGCGCCTGCTTCATCGCGGGCATCATGCTGCTCTCGTTCCTGTCCCGGCTCAAGCGGGCCTTCGAACTGCGCGTCACCGACGTGGTGCTGGACGACGTCGCGGACCGGTTCGTCCGGGACTACACCCACCGCCCGCTGCGGCTGATCGCCAACGAGCCGAACAGCCGGGACCTCGCCGAGTACCGCGACAAGATCCACCAGATCCGGCGGGACAACGACATCCCGGCCGAGGACGACCTGGTGTTCGTCGAGGTCACCGTGCTCGACCCGTCCGACTTCGAGGCCGTGCTGACGGTCCGCGGCGAGGTGCTGCACGACCGCTACCGGGTGCTGGCGCTGGAGAGCTCCAGCGTGCCCAACGCGCTGGCCGCGCTACTGCTCGAGGTGCGCGACCTCACCGGGCAGCAGCCGCACATCTACTTCGAGTGGACCGAGGGCAACCCCTTCGCCCAGTTCCTGCGGTTCTTCCTCTTCGGACAGGGCGAGATCGCCCCCGTCACCCGCGAGGTGCTGCGCGAGGCCGAACCGGACCGGTCCCGCCGGCCGGCCGTCCACGTGGGCTGAGCGGGCGGCCCGGCCGGCTGGTCGGCCGGGCCGGGTGCCGGGGGTCGGTCGGTCAGCGGTTCTGGTGGGACTTCGTCCACGCGGGCGCGACGAAGGCCACCAGGGCGACGGCGAAGGCCAGTTGCAGGATGTGCCGGATCCAGTCGATGCCCGAGGTGTGGCGGACGCCGATCCAGCCGGAGACGGCGTTGCCGAGCCAGGCCCCGGCCGCGCCGAGCAGCATGGTCAGCCACCAGGGGATCGACTGCGGTCCACGCAGGATCAGTTTGGCGAGCACGCCCAGCACGAAGCCGATGAGCAGAATCCACAGGAGCTGGAACATCGCAGTCCACCTTCCGGGCGCTCCCGGGGCCGACGGCCCGGTGCGCCGAATCGCCGATGACGCGGTTCGTCCCATGATCACCCGGATCCGGCGAACGGGCATGTCGACGGGAGAGTGCGCAGGTCAGCCGCGTACCGGTGGAGCGCTCCCGGCGGGGAATGGGCGAGAACGCGCCGCAGGTCGGGCCGGAAAGTCGCTGTCCGTCATCGGCTCCGCACGGATAGGAATGGGCGGGACGCGGACGCGCCGCGTCACCGAGAGGAGCCGCCCCGTGATACGCCTTCGTTCCGCCGTCCTGACCCTGGGCTGTACCGCCGCCGCGCTGACCCTGACCATGGGGACGGCCCAGGCCGCGCCCGGTGACACCAGCACCAGCTGCTCCTCCTCGCTGACGCCGGGCGGCTTCGTGGACGTCCAGTGGTGGAACAGCGCGGGCTGCGGCTCCGGTTTCACCCCGAACACCAAGAAGATCATGCAGCTCACCGGCTACCCGGTCGGCACCGTGGTCAACGCCTGCGCCTCCACCTGGCCGCCGGCCGGCTGGACGATCGTCAGCACCTACTACGGCTCCGGCTGCAACTACTCGGCGGTGCCGAGCCTGGAGAAGAACTCCTGGCAGCTCAAGCGCGTCTCCTGACGGCGGCGCACCGGCCGGCGGAGCGGTGCTGCCCGTCCGGGGCGGGCCGCCGGCCGGGGCTCAGCTCTCCCTGACCGCCTCGACGGCCCCGCGGACCAGCGGGTCCGGATCGTCCGCCAGGCCGTCCAGCAGCTCGGCGACGCCCGGGGTCGACCAGCCGCCGACGGCCCAGACCAGGTCCGTCCGCACGCCCGGGTGCGGGTGGTCGGCCAGTCGGGCGAGCAGGTCCACCGGGCCGCGGCGGCGCAGCCCGAACCAGTGCAGGGCGGTGCGCAGTTCGTACGGGTCGCCGGGTTCGCCGGCCGCCGCGATCCGGGCCAGCAGCACCGGGACGGGCGGCGGCGGGCCGTCCAGCGGGTGCGGGTGGCGCTCGCGCAGCCGGCGGCTGCCGTACTCGCCGCGGATACGGCAGCCGAAACAGGTGCAGGGCCGGGTGCCGTGGGCGTCCGGGACGTAGCGCCAGCCGGTGGCCTGCGGCACGGCGCGGACCCGGTGCACCTCGCGGGCGCCCACCGCGCGCGGCAGGAAGACCTCCCAGCCGCGCGGGTCGGGCAGGGCGCCGATCCGCCGGACCGCCTCGGCGGCCCGCACCGGCCGCTGGGCGTCCTGGGCGCGGTCGCGGTAGTGCCCGGTCAGGACCTCCTGCCCGTCGTCCAGCCGGAGGTGCACCGCGACCAGTGCGCCCTTGGGGCCGAACCGGGCCAGCTCGCGCAGCCACTGGTGGGTCAGCGTGTACGAGGGCAGCACGGGGAAGCAGTACACCCCGCGTGCGCCGCCCTGGCCCCGGCTGTCGGCGCGGATCCCGGCGCGGCGGATGCGCGGCGCGTTCGCCGCGGCGGTCAGGTGCACGAACATCGCCATGGGGCGCGATCCTAGCGAGCGACCGGGTGGCCGGCCGAGCGGTTTTCCCGGGCCTCCGGTTCCTCGCCACCGGGCGTTCCGGGACGCTGCCGCGGGTCAGGCGCCGGCCGTGCGGCGGTCGATCAGGGCGGCCAGTCCGTCCAGGATGCGCTCCAGGCCGAACTCCAGCGCCTGGTCGCGGCCGTCGGGGTCGGCCATGGCGGCGGCGACGGCCGGGAAGCGGTCGGCGTTCTCCTGGACCACGGTGCCGAGGGCGGCGAGGAGTTCGGCCTCGGGGGTGTCGGCGGGGCCGGCGGCGCGGGACTGCGCGGCGATTCCGCGCACGTGCCCGGTGAGCAGGACGGCGGCGTCCATCCGTTCGGGGCCGGTCAGCCCGTGGCCGTCGAGCGCCGCCACCACCCGCTCCAGCCAGGCGAGTTCCCTCGGACCGAGCGCCCGCGCGCCGACGGTGGCGTCCAGCAGCCACGGGTGCCTGGCGAAGGACTCGGCCAAGTGGTGGGCCCAGGCGGTGAGTTGCTCCCGCCAGTCGGCACCCTCCGGTGCGTCCGGAGGCGCGTCGACGGCCGACTCGACCATCAGGGCGACGAGTTCGGCCTTGCCGGGGACGTAGCGGTAGAGCGACATCTTGGTGAAGTCGAGCAGCCCGGCCACCTTCTGCATGGAGACCGCGCCGAGCCCCTCCGTGTCGGCGACCTCGACCCCGGCCGCGGCGATCCGCTCCAGGCTGAGGGCCGGCTTCGGCCCGCGGGTGGGTTTGGGGGCCGGGCCCCAGAGTAGCCGCACCGTGTCGTTCGCCGCCTCGGCCATCATCCGCTCCCGTTCTGGGGTTCCGTTCGGGGCTTGCCACCTGGGGGGTTGCCCTTCCCGCTCAACTGTGTCTACCGTACACAGCAACAAACAGTGTCCGCCAGACACAGTTTCACGATCCTCGGACGGAGTGGATTCCCATGAGCACCAAGGTCCTGATCTCGGGCGCGAGCATCGCCGGCCCCGCGCTCGCCCACTGGCTGGGCCGGTACGGCTTCGAGGTGACCGTGGTCGAGCTGGCCCCCGCGCTGCGCGACGGCGGCCAGGACGTCGACTTCCGTGGCCGCACCCACCTGACCGTGCTGGAGCGGATGGGCGTCCTGGAGGAGCTGCGCACGCTCGGCACCGGCGGCAGTCCGATGACCTTCGTCGGCCCCGACGGGCGCCAACTGCTGCACCTGCCCGCCGAGTTCGCCGGAGGTGACCTGGAGGTCCCGCGCGGGGAGCTGGCCCAGCTGCTCCACCGGCACAGCAGCGCCCGCGCCGAGTACGTCTTCGGCGACTCGATCACGGCGCTGGAGGAGACTCCGGACGGGGTCCGGGTCGCCTTCCGGCACGGGGCGCCGCGCGAGTTCGACCTGGTGATCGGCGCCGACGGACTGCACTCCACCGTCCGCCGGCTCGCCTTCGGCCCCGAGCAGCGCTACGTCCGCCACCTCGGCTACTACTCGGCCACCTGGCAGCTGCCCAACGACCTCGGACTGCCCGTCGGCGGGGTCGGCCTCAACGTCCCCGGTCGGCTGATGTCCGTCGGCGCCGACCACCGCGACCCGAGCCGGGCCGGTGCTTTCTGCCTCTTCGCCTCGCCCGAACTTCGCTACGACCGCCACGACCCGGCGCGGCAGAAGGAACTGGTCCGGGCCGCCTTCGCGGGCCTCGGCTGGCGGGTGCCGCAGCTGCTGGAGAGCCTGGACGCCGCCCCCGAGCCGTACTTCGACTCGATCAGTCGCGCCGACGTGCCCGCCTGGTCGACCGGTCGGATCGCCCTGATCGGCGACGCCGCCTGCGGCGCGACCATCGGGGGCATGGGCACCGGGACGGCGGTGGTGGCCGCGTACGTCCTGGCGGGCGAGCTGGCCCGCGCCCGCGGCGACCACCGGGCCGCCTTCGCGCGGTACGAGCACCTCCTGCGCGGCTACGCGCAGGGCTGCCAGAAGGGCGGCGACCGCACCGGTCCGTTCCTCGCGCCGCGCACGGCCACCGGGCTGCGGTTCCGCAACGCGCTGCTCAACCGGCGCTGGGCGCTGGAGAAGATGCTGGAGCTGGGCAAGCAGGTCAGCAGCGTCGAACTGCCCGACTACGAGCGGGAGCTGTCCCGTCGGCCGCGGGCCGCGGTCTGAACGGGAGCGCTCGGGGTGGAAGGGAGACGGGGCGCGGGGCTCAGTGCGGTGGGTCGATCCGGGCGCCGTTGTCGAGCAGCGCCTCCACCTGGACGGCCGCGCGGGCTGGGCGTTCGACGGCCAGGGTGCGGTCCGGCGCGGGCCGGTCGGCGGACCAGCCCGAACCCTTGACGGTGAGCCGGGTGACCCGGCGGCTGCCCGCCGCGAGCACGAACTCCGTCCCGTGCGGGGAACGCCACCAGGTCCAGGCCACGGCGTCCCGCTCGAAGCGGCCGCAGGCCCGGCCCGGTCCGCCACCGGTGCGCTGCGCGCCGCGGGCGCCCGGCAGGACGACGGCGGTGGCCGCACTGCCCGCGCCGTCCCAGCGGTCGGCGCGCAGGCAGACCCAGGAGGCCGAGCCCGCGTTCTGCGGCAGCGGCTGGAGGGCGAAGGCCCAGAGGTTCAGCTGTTTGACGCCCGGTGTGCCGTCCGGAACGGCGCAGCCGGCCCGGGACCAGGCCTGCAGCGCGTCCTGGGCGGTCGCCTCGCGCGGCTCGCGGTCGGCCTGGGCGCGGTCGGGTGGTGAGCCGTCCGGCTGGGGGCGCTCCGGTGGCGGGGCGTAGGTGAGGTGTGCGGGGACCAGGCCGCCCAGGTCGGCCAGCAGGAAGGCGGACCTCTCGGCCTTCTCGGCGACCACCGGGGACGAGTGCAACTGGAGCAGGGTGGCGCCCTGGCAGTCGGCGGGCCCGCCGGCCGGGGCCGGGGAGGTGAGGCCGTCGGGGTGCTCCAACGGGTGGGCGGGGGTGTCGGGCCGGTCGATCCGGCGGGTCTCCGCGGAGTCCACCCAGGGCGCCAGCAGGTAGCGGACGGTGGCGCCCTGACGGCGCAGGACCACCGCGCCGGCCGTGGTCGGGTCCGCGTCGTCGGCCCGGGCGAGGTCCAGGTCTCCGCTGTCCCGACCGCCCTGACCGTTCTGGCTGTCGGTGTAGCGGGCGATCCGCTCGCCGTCGGAGAACACCACCACACCGGTGCCGTCCACCGTCCCGGCGAACAGCAGGTGCGGCGCGGGCGCGGCGGGCGGGCCGGCGTCCGTACCCGGCTCGGCGTGGGTCCGGCTGCCGGGCCGGGCCCAGGCGGCCAGGGCGCGGCCGAGCAGCGCGCCGTCCTCGCGCCGCTCGCCACGGGCGGGCCAGGCGGTGAAGTCGACCCGGCTGGTGTGCTGCCAGGCGTCGGGGGCGACCCGGACCAGGTGGGACGGGTCGGTGTCGGCGCCCGCGAGCGGCACCGTCGTCGGACGGCCGGGCGCCGCCGGGTGCGAACCGCCCAGCACGCCCGCCGTGGTGGTGAGGCCGAGCACGCCGACCGCGAGCGCGGCCGTCAGCGTACGGCGCCGGCGCAGCAGGTCGGTGGGTTGCACCCGGACGGCGCAGGGGTCGAAGGCGGGCGGCAGCGGATCCGGACCGGACGGCACCTGCCCGGCCACGGCCACCGCCACCGCCGGGTGCGCCACTCCGGCCTGCCGTAGTACCTCGGCGGCCCGTTCGACGCCCAGCCCCTCGACCGTCCGCAGGGCGAACGCCGCCCTGGCCGGGGCGGAGAGCGCGGCGAGCGCGTGGTCGAGTTCCGCGTCCCCCTCGCCGCCGTGCGGGGTGAACAGCCGCAGGCCCCAGACCCGGGGCGTGAGGAGACGGGCGGCCGGGCGCGGCCGGAGCGCGGCGCGCAGCACCCGCAGGCGCAGTGCGGCGTAGTCCGGGTCGTCCGGGGCGTCCGTGCCTTCCGGAGCGTCGGAGGGCCCGGGCCCGGGCGCGGACGGTCGGACGGTGGCTCGGTCCGTGCGGGCCCAGCGGGTGGGCAGGGCGCGCTGGACGGCGCAGTGGGCGGCGAGCACCCGGGTGTGCCGGTCGCGGTCGGCCGGCAGCGCCAGGTAGGCGAGCCGGACCAGCCGTCGGTAATGGCGCACCAGCGAGGCCTCCGCCAGGGCCACCGGGCGCGCCGCGACATCCCGGCGCAGCGCGGCCGTGCTCACCGTCCGTACTGCCAAGGGGCCCTCCCGGGAGCCGTACCGCTGTCGTGGTGGATGGTCCAACGAGTCGATCATGTGATGGTTGCGCCGTCCGGGGTGATCGGCGGGCATATGACGGACGTGCGGCGCGCCACCTCTGGAAGAACGTCCGGCGAGCGATGGCGGCCCGCCCGGTGCCGACCAGCGGCGCTGGCCGCCGCCGACCTGGTCGGCGTGGGCGCCCCGGCCGCCGACGCGCTCCTCAACCAGCTCGCGGCGGACTACAACGCCTCGCTCGCGGCGGCCGGGGACACCACCTCGCCCCGGCTCTACAGCTGGGACGCCCGGGGAACCAGCAGGATCACGCCCAAGACCGGGGCCTACGAGATCTTCCGGCCGACCAACACCCGGAGCGCCCTCAACGCCCTGGTGTTCAACAGCAGTGGAACGGTCGACTTCGCCCGGCTGAGCAGGCCGCCACAGCAGGGCGACCCGACCTCGATCGACTTCGTCCCGCTCATGAGGGACGCGGTGACCTGGGCGGCCCCGGCGGGCGGTAACGCACCGAAGAACCTGACGACCGCCGATCTGCGGTGGATCTACTCCTGCGACATCACCAACTGGCGGCAGATCGACCCGAGCCTTCCGGACGCGACGATCAGGCCCGTGGTACCCGGTGTCCACGTCTCGGACCCCGCCACGCTTCGGTCGTCCTATCTCTCCGACGAGATGACCGCCTTCGCGGCCGCCGCCTCCCCGAACGGCGATCCGGGCACCTTCTACGCGGGCCCGTGCGTGACCTCCGGCGTCGCCGAGGACCAGGGGGAGGACGCGGTCCTGCACGACCCGAACGCGATCGTCCCGTACTCGGTCGGCCGCTGGGTCGGACAGGTCACCGGCGGTCACCGGAAGCCGGGCGACGACCCGGGAGTGCTCGTGCCGCAGTCCCTGGACGGAACGGCGCCCACGGTCGACGGCGGGACCAACCCGGCCTTCCTGACGACCTGGCACGGCCGGACCCTCTACCTCGGGGTGCGGGACGGCGACTGGACGAGTGCCGACGCGCAGGGACGGGCGCTGCGGGCCGTGTTCGGTCGGAACGGCTGGTTCTGCACCTCCCCGGCGGCCGCGGCGGCCGTCCGGAGCCACGGGTTCCTGCGGGTGCCCGTCTTCGTCTGCGGGGCGACCACGCACGCCTGACGGCGTCGTTCCCGCGGCTGCCCCGGCCGGGGACGTGGTGCCGGTGTCCGGTAGGGGGTGTGGTGCCGGGCCCGTGGTGCCGGTGCCCGGTCGGGGGCGTGGTGTTGGGGCCGTGTCAGCAGGTCGGGGCCCAAGGTCCCGCCCGTTCGGCCCCTTGGCCCCTGGCGGTCGCGGCCGTTACGGGCGATGCTGCCGGTACCGGCCGGGACGATCCGCGTCCGGTCGGACCAGCATCGTTGGACGAGGTGAACCGGCGTGCGGCATGCCACCGTCGAATCCGTGATGACCAGCCCCGTGGTCCTGGTCTCGCCCGAGACCGGATTCCGGGAGATCGTGACGCTGCTGAGCGAGTACGACATCACCGGCGTACCGGTGGTGGACCCGGAAGGGCGACCGCTCGGCGTGGTCTCGGAGGCCGACCTGCTGCGCACCCTGGCCGCGCAGGAGGACCCGGCCAGCCTGCTGCCCGCGCCCGAGTCGGCGCAGGCGGGCCCGGACGGCGAGGTGACTGCGGCCGACCTGATGACGGCGCAGCCGGTCTGCACCACGCCCGGCACCAGCGTGGTCGCGGCGGCCCGGCTGATGAGCCGGCACGGCCTGAAGCGGCTGCCGGTGCTGGACGAGGAGGGGCGGGTCGTCGGCATGGTCAGCCGCGGTGACCTGCTGCGGGTCTTCCTGCGCGAGGACATGGTGATCCGGCGGGAGATCGTCGAGGAGGTGCTCGGCCGGATCGACGGGGTCAGCCCGGCGGAGATCGGGGTGGAGGTCACCCAGGGGCGGGTGGTGCTCAGCGGCACCGTGCCCGAGCAGCACCTGGTGCCGATCGTGCTCAACCTGTGCCGCTCGGTGGACGGGGTGGTCTCGGTGACCGACCGGCTCGGGGCCGGAGGCGCGGCTCCGGTCGGCTGACCTGCTCGGCGCCGACCCCTGACCGGCCGTACCGGTCCCGAATCGCACGTTCGTCCCGGACCCGAACGATCCACTTCGCATACTGCGGAGGGTATCGGGTAACTCACCCTGTGTGCCTGGCGGTGCGGACTGCCGGGACGCCAGCGCTCCGGGGAGGCGGCCGTGGCAGTCGTGTTCGACGCGGACTTCACTTCGACCAGGCAGTGGATCGCCGGGCGCAGCAGCGCCTATCCCCGGATGGGGCCGACCAACCGGAGCGACCACAAACTCGACTACCTCAGCCGCGACTACTGCCCCGACGGGCAGTTCACGGCGGTCAGGAGGCACAGTGGCGGGCTGTGGAGCTGCAGTCTGCTGACCACCGAGGGCAGTCCCGACGGATTCCAGCTCCGCGCCGGGGATGTGCTGTCGGCGAGCGTGACACTGCCGGTCGAGCTCGGCGCCTGGCCGGCGATCTGGACCTGGCGGGACGGCGGCAACGAGGTGGACGTCTTCGAGTACCACCCTGACAACCCGGACCTGCTGGAGATCTCCAACCACGTCCGCGGCGGCTTCCGGTACTGGCACGGTGCGAGCGCCGGGATCGGGCCGGGGGCCACCTTCGGCCTGCGGGTGGTGCTCGGCGCGAACTCGGTGGACTGGTACGTGGAGGACGAGCTGGTCTACGCGGACCTGCACGGGGTCGGGTCCGCGTGGCACGCCTACCTGATCGTCAACATGTCGGTGGCGGACGGGACGTATCACGACCGGCCGCCGTACGGCGGGCCGGACCGGCTGAGCTGGGTGTGCCACAGCCTCCAGGTCGAGCGCTGAGGGAGGCGGGGCGGGCGAGGGCGGGCAGGGGCGCCCGGGGCTACGGTTCGTGGGGCGCGAAGGAAGCGGTGATCGGGCCGCGGGGGGCGTACCCGCCGCGTGCGTCGACCGGGGTGAGCAGGCCGCGGGGGCCCTGCGAGCCGTACGGGTTGTGCGGGTCGCGTGGGGCGTGTGGGCCGTGCGGGTTGGAACGCTGGAACCAGATCGCCCGGCGGTACGGGCCGATGTGGGCCGGGTCGGCCACGTACAGGTCGTCGCGTGGGGCGCGCTCGTTGCCCGGGGCGAGCGCCGCGTCCACGGCGCGGTCGGCGATCGCGCGCAGCAGTGCGGTGGCGGTGGCCTCGGCGGCCGCCGGCGCGATGGCGAGGGCCGTGAGCTCGGCCCAGAGCGCGGTGGCGACGTAGCCGATCGGGGAGTGGCCGAGCGCCGGGTGGGGGCGCGGGTCCGGGTGGCGCCGCAGCACCCCGGCGGCGACGAGCTGCTCGGGGGAGCGGTCGTCCTCCGGCGGGTGGAAGGCTATGGGCGGCTGGTGAGCCGTGGGCCGCTGGGGGTGGAACGCGGGCGGCGGGTGGTGGGTCACCAGTGGCACGCTACCCCGGTGGGGCCCGGGAACGGTTGCCGGAACGTTTTCTCAGCCCACCCTCACACCGCTTTCACCACCGGCGGGAGCACGATGGTGGTAGGCGCTGCTCACCTCGGCGGGCCCCGAAGGGGCCGGAGGAGGAGGTCCTGATGAGGTACTGGCACGGGCACGGCCACTACGTGGGTGGCTGGGGCTGATGGCGTTCGGGACGCTGATGTTCCTGGTGATCGTCGTCCTGCTCGCCGTGGCCCTGTTCCGCTACGTAGCGCGCTCGCGGCAGCCGATCCCGCCCGGGCGGGCGGCACCCGGCGCCGGTGGATCCGGGGTGGGCGGTCCGCACGGCTGGGGCCCGGTGGGGCAAGGGGGCCAAGGGGGTCAGGGAGGTCAGGGAGGTCAGGGGGTGTCCCCGGAGCAGTTGCTCGCGGAGCGGTTCGCGCGGGGTGAGATCGACGCGGAGGAGTACCGGCACCGACTGGACACGCTGCGTTCGGCGAACGGGCCGGGAGGCGACTGAGCCCAGGGGTGACGGACCGGGGCCGCCGCAGTTCGCGTGCGGCGGGCCCGGTCCGTCGGTGGGGCGGTCGGAGGCCGCTCGGGGTGCTCTTCCCCCGGGGCGCTCCTTCTCGGGGGTGCTTACTCGACGACCAGCTCGACCGGGATGTTGCCCCGGGTGGCACGGGAGTACGGGCACACCTGGTGCGCCTGCTTGACCAGCAGCTCGCCGGTCTCGCCCGCGAGGGACTCGGGCAGCTCGACGCGCAGCACGACGGCGAGGGCGAAGCCGGCCTCGTCGTTGCCGATGGACACCTCGGCGGTCACCGAGACCTCGCTGGTGTCCACCCGGGCCTGGCGGCCGACCAGGCCGAGGGCGCTGGCGAAGCAGGCGGCGTAGCCGGCGGCGAAGAGCTGCTCCGGGTTGGTGCCCTGGCCGCTGCCACCGAGCGCGGGCGGCATGGCCAGCGCGAGGTCCAGCTGTCCGTCGGAGCTGACGGCGCGGCCCTCCCGGCCGTTGGCGGTGGCGGCTGCGGTGTAGAGCGCGTCCATGGTGGCTTCCCCTTCGGGTCCTGGGTGTTCCTGCGGTCGGTTGTCCGGGCGGTCGCCGGCCCGGCGTGCTGGGCGGCGGCCGCCCGGTCGTTGGTGCGTTGGTGCGGTGGTGCGGTGGTGCGGTGGTGCGGTGGTGCGGTGGTGCGGTGCGACAAGTAGAGCACGCAATTCAATTGTGCACAACTAAATGGCGCGATGGTGATCAGTACCATGGGTTCATGACGACTCACCCCGGCATGGCGGACGAGGAGCTGCTCCGCCTCGACCAGCAGATCTGCTTCTCGCTCAACGCGGCCTCCCGCGCCTTCGGCGGCGTGTACCGGGTGCTGCTGCGGGACCTCGGGCTGACCTATCCGCAGTACCTGGTCATGCTGGTGCTGTGGGAGGAGGGCGAGCTGCCCGTCAAGCGGATCGGTGAGCGGCTGCGGCTGGACTCCGGGACGCTCTCCCCGCTGCTCAAGCGCCTGGAGGCGGCCGGGCTGGTGCGCCGCGAGCGGAGCCCGGAGGACGAGCGGTCGGTCACCGTCCGCCTGACCCCCGAGGGGTCGGCGCTGCGAGAGCGGGCCGGGCAGGTTCCGCGTCGACTGCTCGCGGCGACCGGGCTGCCGGTCGAGGACCTGGTCGCACTGCGCGGGCTGCTGGAGCGGGTGACCGCCACGCTGGATGCGGCGGAGGTGGAGCCGGCGCCGTAGGGGGCGTGACCCGCTGGGGGCGGGGGGCGCTGCGCGGAGTGGGATCCGCAGGGTTGCGGGGATGGTGCGGGTGGTGCCGTGGGGCTTGTCAAGCGACGCCCTCGCGCACTGTGATCTGGGTCACGTTGCGAGTCTTCCGGTTGGGTGCGCGAGGGTGAAGCGGCAGGTCAGCCGCACTGTTCAAAAGTGAACGGAAACGTTCGGCAATTGTCTGCCCGATCCGGTCAACATCCCGGACCTCCCGGACGGTTACACCACGAGCCCCAAGGGGCCGTCGGCGTGCCACCAGGCGGGCCGGCCAGCCGACCACGAAAGGGGGGTCGCGTGAGCACTCCCGGGCCGGGCGAGGAGCGGGGTCTGCGAGCCGACCCGCTCGGCGACCTGCCGAACGACTTCGAGGCCTTCTTCACCCGCGAGAACTCCGGCTACCTCCGCTACGCCCAGCAGCGCCTGCGGCACCGTGAGGATGCCCAGGACGCCGTCCAGAACGCGGGCACCACGCTCTACAAGAACTGGCGCCGGGCCCTGGCCAGCCCCGATCCGCAGGCCTTCGCCTTCAAGATCGTCAAGGACGCGGTGGTGGACGTCATGCGCGAGCGCCGGCGCACCGAACGCAAGCGGCTGCGGGTGATCGCCCAGCGCCGCCCCGACACCAGCCAGGACGAGCTGAACGAACTCGCCGAGCTGGACGCCCTGGACTGGGCGATGGAGGAACTCGCGCGGGCCGCACCCGTCCAGGCCGACGTGGTCCGGCTGCGCCAGGCGGGGCTGTCGTACCACGACATCGGACGGTCCCTCGGCATCGCGCACACCACTGCCCGCACCTACTACAGCCTCGGGCGGCGTCACCTGGAGTACCTCCTGGAGCACCAGGACGACGGCGGGGCGCAGACATGAGGGTCGTGGACCTGCTGCGCGCGCACGCCGTCGAGCTGGAGCGGGAGTTCGACGACCATGATCCGGTGGACTTCACCCGCCGACTGGCCGAGCGGCTCGCCGCTGCCCGGCGGACCGCCCCGGCGCTGCGCGAACGCCCCGCCAGGCCGCCCGCCGGGGCCCGGCCACCGCACGCTCCGCTTTCGGGGCCGAGCCCGGGAGCGGCAGCGGGGGCGGGTTCAGGGCTCGGCGCGGGAGCGGGGGCCGGAGCCGGTCCCGGCCTGCGGTCGGGCTCCGGTTCGGGGGCGGGATCCGGTCCAGGCTCGGGGTCCGGTCCGGGGTCGGTGCCGGGGCAGTCCCGGTGGGCCGGGGGACGGGCGGAGCTGCGGCGCGACCTGCGGCACCTGTGCGCGGGGGTGGCGGGCGCGGTCGAGCCGGGGGAGCTGGCCCTGGACCTCGAACTCGCCGAGAAGACCGCCTTCCGGACCCTCGGCTGCCTGCTGTACGGCATGGGACGTGCGGCGGACGGCGTCTTCTGGTGGCGGATAGCCGCCCAGTACGGGGACCAGCTGGCCGTGCACTGCCTGGCCGTGCACTACACCGCCGAGGGCGAACGGTGCGACGCGGCCCGCTGGGCCGCCCAGGCCCAGGACCTCAGCGCCCCGGGCCGGCTGCCGGAGCTGGCGCCCGACGTCCGGCCGGGCGGGGCGGCGGAGCTGGCGCGGGTGCTGGCGGAGCGCTATGACGGCGAGATCCTGCTGACGGTACGGGAGGCGGTGGCGGCGCGGCCGACGGCCGACCCCGGGCGGTTGGGGGTCCGGGCCGTGCGGGGGCGGGGGGTGGTACGGATCCGGTGACGGGGATGGGGCGGGTAGGGAAGCGGGCCGGCCCGAGGGGTGGGCCGGTCGGGGTCGGGTAGGCGGGGGGCTCACATGAGCCCGGAGACGGCGTCGCCCAGGTACTCGGCGCCGAGTAGCAGCGGGACGGTGATCATGATCGCCGCGCTGTGCGTGGCCGTCCAGGCGCGCCACTCGCCGAGGGTGCGTCGTGCCTGGACGCTTCCCCGGAGGTGCGCCGCGAGCGGCAGCAGGGTGCCCAGCGAACCGAGCAGCACCATCAGGGCGGCGGCCACCGCCTTCTCCCCGCCGCCGGTCGGCGCGGCGGCGATGGAGGCGGCGCCGCCGACGGCCGGGACCAGGGTCTTCGGGTGGGCGATGACCAGGACCACGGCGAGACCGGCGGACCGGGCGGCGGTCAGCCGGTCGATCGAGAGCAGCCAGGCCGGTGGCGCGGTCACCCGGCCGGGTCGCGGTCGTTCGCGCCACTGCCGGGCGGCCAGCAGGACGAGTACGGTGCCGAGGGCGAGCTTCAGCCAGGACGACCAGGTCGGTGTGGTGCGGGCGGGGTTCAACGCGGTGCCCGCGGCCACGACGGCGGCCGACACCGCGGCGAGGCCGAGCAGCCAGCCGGCCGTGAAGGCGAGCCCGTTGGCCCGGCCGCGCGGTGAGGCGAGGACCAGCAGGACGGCGATCAGCGGCAGCGGGCTGAGCGCGACCGCCACTGCGGAGGCCAGCATCGGGCCGATCGCTTCACCCATCCCCGGACTTGCCTTCCCGTCGCCGGGTGCCGTCCGCCATTCAGCTCCCGTCGGGCGGGCGGCGCACGGCCGGTGCCGCCGTTGGAGTGAGGGCGGGGCGGGGCGGAGCCCGGACGGGGAGCGGTGGCGGGTGCCGGGGCCGGGAGGCGGGGGCGGAGCGGAGGCGCCGGGAGAGCGGCCGAGGGCCGCCGCACCGCTGGGGTGCGACGGCCCTCCGTGGGCGTGAGGTGCGTCAGTCGGTGCCGGACTCGAGCGCCGCGTGGTCGAGCGCGTTCGGGTCCTCCTCGTCACCGTTGCCGGCGGCGATGGGAGCCGCGCCGCCCGGGGCGAGCTCGCCGATCAGGCCGCTCCACGGCGCCAGCTGGCCGTGCACCGCGTACTGCTCCAGCTTGCTGCGCGAGTCGGCGATGTCGAGGTTGCGCATGGTCAGCTGGCCGATGCGGTCGTCGGGGACGAACGCGGCGTCGACGCTGCGCTCCATCGACAGCTTCTCGGGGTGGTAGCTGAAGTTGGGGCCCTGGGTGTCGATGACCGAGTAGTCCTGGCCGCGCCGCAGCCGCAGGGTGACGCTGCCGGTGACCGGGTGGCCGATCCACCGCTGAATGCTGTCCCGGAGCATCAGCGACTGCGGGTCGAACCAGCGGCCCTCGTACAGCAGCCGGCCGAGCCGCCGTCCCTGGGTGTGGTACGTGGCGATGGTGTCCTCGTTGTGGATGGCGTTGAGCAGCCGCTCGTAGGCGATGTGCAGCAGCGCCATGCCGGGGGCCTCGTAGATGCCGCGGCTCTTGGCCTCGATGATGCGGTTCTCGATCTGGTCCGACATGCCCAGACCGTGCCGGCCACCGATGGTGTTGGCCTCGTGGACCAGGTCGACGGCGCTGGCGAACTCCTGGCCGTTGATCCGGACCGGGCGGCCGAACTCGAACTCGATGGTGACGTCCTCGGTCTGGATCTCGACCGCCGGGTCCCAGAAGGCCACGCCCATGATCGGGCTGACGATCTCCAGGGAGGCGTCCAGGTACTCCAGCCGCTTGGCCTCGTGGGTGGCGCCCCAGATGTTGGCGTCGGTGGAGTAGGCCTTCTCGGCGGAGTCCCGGTACGGCAGGTCCCGCTCGGCGAGCCACTCGGACATCTCCTTGCGGCCGCCGAGCTGGTCGACGAACGCCTGGTCCAGCCACGGCTTGTAGATCCGCAGGTTGGGGTTGGCGAGCAGGCCGTAGCGGTAGAACCGCTCGATGTCGTTGCCCTTGTAGGTGGAGCCGTCGCCCCAGATGGAGACGCCGTCCTCCTGCATGGCGCGCACCAGCAGCGTGCCGGTCACGGCGCGGCCGAGCGGGGTGGTGTTGAAGTACGTCTGCCCGGCGGAGCGGATGTGGAAGGCACCGCAGGCGAGGGCGGCCAGGCCCTCCTCGACCAGCGCGGCCCGGCAGTCCACCAGTCGGGCCTGCTCGGCGCCGTACGCGCGGCCCCGGGCCGGGACGTCGGCGAGGTTCGGCTCGTCGTACTGGCCGATGTCGGCCGTGTAGGCGTAGGGGAAGGCACCGTGTTCGCGCATCCACGCTACGGCGACGGAGGTGTCCAACCCACCGGAGAATGCGATGCCGATCCGTTCACCGACCGGCAGCTTGCTCAAGACCTTCGACATGGATGCACCCTTGACCCGCGTGAGCGGGCCCCTGATCTAGCGATGTGTGACGGGATTCGGCGTAATCGATCCGATGCCCGAACTCTGGCATAGATTTGCAGAGTAATGCAAGAGCATACGGAGCCCTGGGTGGCGACGAAGGTTCTCCCGGCTGCTGCGAGTCGACCGGCCCGTTGGTCAACTTGCTTGACTGGACGGGTGGTTGGGGTGGATCAGGAGGCCGTGGCGGGCGCTCGGGTGCGCATCCAGACGGTGCGGGAGGCGAGGGCGCCCAGCCCGAGGGCGACGAGGTGGCCGGCGTCGGCCAGCTGCTGGTCCAGCGCCCAGGCGCCGGCGAGGGCCAGAGCGAGCGCCGGCAGGCCGTAACGGCGCAGCGGGCGCGGGCCGAGCGCGAGGAGGCAGGCGCCGGTGGCGACCAGGCCGTAGCTGATGCCCACGTCCCGGGCGCGGGAGAGTGCGCCGGGGATGCGGGCGGTCAGCATCACCCACATGGCGCCCTCGGTGAGCAGCGTGGCGCCCAGGTGCCCGAAGACGAAGACCGCACCGGCCCGGGCCGGACCCCAGCGCCACTCGGCCAGGCCCAGGACGGCGGCGACCGCCGCGATCCCCGCCCAGGCCGGAACCCCGTCGACCACCAGGCCGCTGGTGAACAGGGTCCACCACTTGCCCACTTCCATGTGATGGACGTTGCTGCTGTTGTGCCGGACGAACCGGGCCCGCTCGGCATGGCCCTGGCTCGCCAGCCAGGAGGCCGTCACGGTCAGCAGCAGGACGTACGCCGTGGTGAGGCGCAGGCGGACGGCGGCTCTCAGCGCCGGGTGCCGGAGAGCGGCGGGGCCGGTCGGTGTCCTCGTCGCGAGGCGATCGCTCATCGTGCCTGGTGCCCTTGCTCGGCGGTTCCCGGTACCGGCCCCGCCCGGTGCGTGGAGGGGAGGCCGCGACCGGGACGGTCCGAGCGCCAGCGTACGCGAGCGCCGTGGAGGCCGTCGGGGCCGGCGGCGGGGCGTGTGAGGTGGGCGGATTCCCGCGGGCTGCACAGGGACGGCGGGTGGCGGGTGGCGGCGAGGTCGGGCGGGGGCGAGGGTGAGGGGGAGGAGTGTCGAGGAGGCGCCGATGGCCGGCAGCACAGCCAGGGGCGCCAGGGCGCACCGGCGGCCCTGGTGGGCGCGTGCCGTCCACGCGGTGTGGGCCTATGTCCGGCGCGCGCCCGGTACCTACACCTGGCTGGCGGTCCTGCTCGTCACCACGCAGGTGATCCGGCACGTCGATCCGGCGACCGCGGACCGCATCCTGGAGCGGCGTTCGACCAACCTCCACCACCTCCAGGTGTCGCCGGTGCGTGTCCTGGTCACCAGCGCCCTGTGGATCGCGGGCGGCGGCTGGCCGTTCTACTTCCTGCTGTACAACCTCTTCCATGTGCCCGCCGAACGATGGCTCGGCACGTTGCGCTGGATCTCGGTGGCGGCGCTCGCGCACGTCGGCGCCACCTATCTCAGCGAGGGCGTGCTCGGCTGGGCGATCCACCGGGGGCTGGCCTCGCCGAGGGCCCTCTACACCCTGGACTACGGCGTCAGTTACGCGCTGGCCGGCGTGGTCGCGGTCCTCACCTACCTGATCGTGCGTCCCTGGCGGTACCTGTACGCGGTGGGAGTGCTGGTGGTCTACGGACTGGGCGTGCAGCAGAGCCGGGACTACACGAGCATCGGCCACTTCAGCGCGGCGCTGATCGGGTTCGCCTGCTACCCGCTGACCCGGGACCGCCCGGGCTCCTTCGACCCGGTCGCCTCGGTCCGTGCGGGCTGTCGGCGGGTGCGCGGGCGGTCGGGTCGTCCGACGCCGTCGGCGCGTTCGTCGGTGTGGCGGGTGTGGCGGGTGACCAGTGCCGGGGCGGCTGGTCAGGTTCCGCGCCGTTCGGGGCCGGTCGGCCCCAGGTAGGCGCTGAGCGGCCTCTCCTGGGCCAGTACCGCGCCGGCCGTGATGGCGAAGGTGACGGCGATGCAGAAGGCGATCAGCCAGGACAGCACCATCAGCACCAGGCCCAGCGAGCCGTACTGGGCCAGTGAGCGGTTCAGTGCGATCGGCATGTAGATCCGGGCGGTCAGCGACATCGCGGTGGACGCGATGGCGGTGAGCAGTGCTCCCGGCACCAGGGACAACCAACGGATCCGTGCGCTCAGCAGCAGGCGGGCGGTCCACCACCAGACCAGGAAGGAGGCCGTGAAGGTCAGTGGCAGGCCCAGCCAGAGCCCGGCGCCGAAGCCGTTCCGCAGCACGCCCTGGAACAGCAGCACGACCACCCAGCAGGCGATCCACAGCAGCCACCGCCAGGCCGCGACCCGGGTGCCGGACTTCGGCAGCTGCCAGGCGTGTTCGCAGACCCGGGCGACCGCCCGGCTGCAGCTCGTGCCGGACAGCAGTGCCATCAGCAGGCCGATGATCCCCGTGGTCTGCCGCAGGTCGCCGGGGCTGTACAGCGCCTGGCGCAGTTGCTCGGCGGAGGCGCCGGAGATGCCGAACAGCGAGCGCAGTGAGGAGTTCATCTGGTTCCGCACGCCCTCGGGGGCGAAGGCGGCCACGGCGAACAGGAGGGGGATGGAGGTCAGGAACAGCTGGGAGGCCATCCGGGTGGCGGAGTCCAGTAGGCCGGGGGAGAACAGGCGGGCGGTCAGCTCGGTGATCACCGGGAAGCGCCGCTCGGCCTCACTCCGTGCCCGCACGACCCGCATGCGGGCCAGGAGCAGCTGTTCCTTCCGGCGGCCGCGGGTGCCCCTCGGCAATCTCATCCCTCGGTCCTCCCGCATCCGGGCGGCGGTCCGCACCAGTCAAGGCGAGGCGGTGGCGGGCCGCCACCGGAGCGAGGCGTCCGGAGCGGCCGCGACTCGGGGGCGGCCGCTCCATCGGCGTGGCCGTTCTTCATGTTCGGGTGGGTCCAGCCTGGGATGGCCACCTGGCACCTGCCGCCGCTGCCCGGTCCGCTCCGTACGAGCGGGCCGGGCAGCGGCGCCGTGTCCGACGGGTGCGGTGCAGCGCTTGACGGGTGGGCCGGGTGCGGGACGGCTACTGGCCGACCCGCTGGGACACGCAGACGATGTTGCCTTCGCTGTCCTTGAACCAGGCCGCGCGCATGCCCTCGCCCTCGGCGACCCCGTTGACGGTCTGCAGACCGGGGAAGTCGTACTCCTCGAAGGTGATGCCGCGGTCGCGGAGGCCGGCCATCTCGCCGTCGAGGTCGGCGACCTTGAAACTGGCGAGGGTGTGGGCGGCCTGTCCGCCGCTGGGAGTGCGGTAGACGGTGAACTGGGTGCCGCCACAGTCGCAGACGAACTCCTCCTCACCTTCCTCGGCGAGCTTGAGGCCGAGGGTGTCGGTGTAGAAGGCCTTGGCGCGGGCGAGATCGGTGGCGGGGATGACTGCTTGCAGCGGAGCGTCTCCAAGCATGGTGTTTCGCCTCCTCTCTGTCACCAGGCTAGGGACGTGCGGGCCGGGTCGCCCGGTGGGCGCAGGGCTGCTTCGGGCTGTGTGCGGCAGGTCGCCGGGAGTCATGCGGGGGCTAGCCTCCAGAGCGAGGTGACCTCTGCGGCGCGGGCGGTGTGGAGGAGGGGGTCGGCCCGGTCGGGGGTGGTGGCCCTCGGGTGGCGGGGGACGGTGTCGAGGCGCCCGGTGACGCGCAGCCCGGCTCCGGAGACGGCACCGAGCAGATCGGCGCGGGAGCGCAGGCCGAGGTGTTCGGCGAGATCGGAGAGGACGAGCCAGCCCTCGCCGCCGGGCAGCAGACGGTCGGCCAGGCCGTCGAGGAAGCCGCGGAGCATGCGGCTGCCCGGGTCGTAGACGCCCTCGTCGAGCGCGGAGCTCGGCCGGCCGGGCAGCCACGGGGGATTGCAGACGACCAGGGCGGCCCGGCCGCGGCCGGGAGGGTAGAGGCCGGTGCCGGCGGTCTCGATGCGGTCGGCGAGACCGAGCCGGTGGGCGTTGTCGCGGGCGCAGGCGAGGGCGCGCGGATTGGCGTCGGTGACCAGGACCTCGTGCAGGCCGCGCCGGGCGAGGAGCACGGCGAGCACACCCGTGCCGGTGCCGAGGTCGTAGGCGGTGGGGTGGTCATGGGCGGCCGGCGGCAGCGGCGCCCGGGCGACGAGGTCGACGTACTCGCCGCGGACGGGTGAGAAGACCCCGTAGTGCGGGTGGATGCGGGCGCCGAGGGCCGGGACCTCGACGCCCCTGGCGCGCCACTGGTGGGCGCCGATCACACCCAGGAGCTCGCGCAGGGACACGATTCTGTTGTCAAGGAGCGGTCCGTAGGCCGCCCAGCAGGCCTCGCGGACGTCGGGCGCCCGGTGGAGCCGGACGCGGTGATCCGCGCCGAGCGGTACCAGCAGCATGCCCAGGACGCGCGCGAGGCGGGCGCGCTCCCGGCGGTGCTGCCGGAAGGCCTCGGCCGGGGAGCCGGGGGCGGATCGGGGCCGGCGCCGCTCGGCGCGGCGGCGCATGGCGTGCAGGAGGCGGAGCGCGCCGGGGTAGTCGCCCTGCCAGAGCAGGGCGGTGCCCTCGCAGGCCGACCGGTAGGCGGCCTCGGCGCGCAGGGTGTCGTCGGCGGCGATCAGGCGGCGCGGCGGGGGCGTGCCGTTCTCGCTGTGCCAGGGTGCGGGCAGGGCGGAGGTGGTGGGCAGGGTGACGATGCTTGGCCGGTGGGTGTCGGACACCAGGGGTTCCTCGTGGTCGAACGTGCAAGGGGCACGAAGAGCACTTCGACGAGGAGGCGAGCAGCAGGCGCGTCGGGCCGTGGCGCCGCCGGGACGGCGGGCGCGGGCGTCAGGCCGGGTGCGGCTCGCGCGTCGAAGCGCGAGCCGGGGTGTCACCGAGCACGAGGCCCGGCACGACGGCGAGCCGTATGCCACTGATCATCTGAGGGCCTCCCTTCCGAACCAGCTGGTCCTGCGCGGTTGTTCGTACGCTTTCACACAGAGTGGCCGACTGGCAACCGATTTATGACCGGCCCCCGGACCAGCCGTGCGGCACGCGCTCCAGCACACCCGCGCCGAACAGCTCGTACAGCGGCAGCGTCTCCAGGTGGACGTAGCCGATGTGGCAGTCGCAGACCGGCAACGGGCAGGCTCGCGGCAGCAGTTGCGCGCGGTAGCTGCCGTCGTAGAGGTTGCCGAGGACGTCCCGGACGAAGTGGCAGCGGCGCACGGTGCCGTCGCCGTCCACCGACAGCACGGACTCCCCGGTGCGGCACGGCAGCCCGGCGCTGGGGTGGGCGTGCCGGCTGTAGCCGAAGTGCGGGTCGACGGCGGCCCATTGGGCGGCCTCGGCGTCGGTGTAGGCGAGGCCCTCGGCGGCGTTGACCCACAGGTAGACGCCTTCGGGGAGCTCGGCGCGCAGCCGGCGGGCCTCGGCGAGGTGCTCGGGTTGGCCGACGACGCCGACGCTGTAGCGCACGCCGAGTGCGTCCAACTCCTGGCACTTGGCGAGGAAGCGCTCGCGGCTGACCTGGCCGGGATGGAAGGTGACCCAGAGGGCGAGGGTGTCGAGGTCCGCCTCGGCGAGCCAGCCCGTGCGGCAGCTGAGGTTGGTCTGGATCGCGACCCGGCGGACGTGCGGCAGGCGGCTCAGCTCGACCAGCGCGCGGCGGTACCAGGACCGCACCAGCCCCTCGCCCCAGGGCGTGAACAGCAGCGACAGGGTGTCGCCGGTGCCCGCGCGCCCGGCGGCCCAGCCGGTGAAGCGCTCCAACGCGGCCCGGTCGGACCGCAGTTGCTCCGGGCTGTCGCGCCGCTTGGCGAACGGGCAGTACGGGCAGTCGTAGTCGCAGGAGGCGAGCGGGCCGCGGTAGAGCAGGGTGAGGCTCCGCGCCCCGTCCTCCGGCAGCGGTGAGGCGGAAGGCATGCCGAGGAAGGTCATTTCGCCTCGTACGCCGCCATCAGGGCCCGGACCTCGGGCGAGAACAGCATCGGCCCGGCGGCGTCCGAGTGCGCCAGCCCCTCCGGGCTGAGCCGCAGGAACTCCGCGTCGCCGTCGTCGAGCCATCCGCGCTCCGCGAACTCGGCCAGCTCCGCCGGGAAGTCCTCGGCCGGTGAACCGCCGAACCGGGCGCGGTAGTCCGCCAAGGGCAGGCCCTCGGCCTGGAGCAGCGACTGCACCAGGTGCCGCCGGCGCGGCTCCGCGCCGCCCATCCGGTGGCCCACCTCGGCACGGTGGAAGTCCTCGGTGGCGACGTAGTCGTCGATGATGCCGCGCACCTCGGTGGCGTTCACCGCGTAGTCGAAGGAGTAGTGCAGCTGGGAGGTGTAGGAGCGGGCGCCGCAGCCCAGGCCGACCATGCCGTCGGTCTGGCAGGCGTACTCGCCCGCGCCGGCCTGCGGGGAGGCGGCGCGACGGAACATCCGCATCGACACCTGCTGGTAGCCGTGGGCGAGCAGGTGGTCGCGGCCGGCCCGGTAGAGCGCGAGCCGGCGCGCGTCCCAGGCGGCCCGGCTCTCCTGCTCGCCGCGCCGGGCCAGGCCGGTCAGCGGGCGGACGTACAGCGGGTAGAGGTACAGCTCCTCGGGCTGCCAGGCGAGCGCGGTGTCCAACGAGCGGAGCCAGCTCGCCTCGGTCTGGCCCTCGATGCCGTAGATGAGGTCGATGTTGAGCACCGGGAACCCGGCCGCGCGGATCCGGCCGAGGGCGGCCTCCACCTCGGACCGCTTCTGCGGGCGGACGGCGGAGCGCGCCTCGGCGTCGTCGAAGGACTGCACGCCCAGGCTCAGCCGGGTGGTGCCCCGGGCGGCCAGCACCTCCAGCCGGTCGGCGGTCGCGGTGGCGGGCGAGGCCTCCACCGAGAGGGGTATCGCCCGCAGGTCGGCGCCCATCCGCCGCTCGGCGATGTCGCACAGCCGCTCCAGCTCACCGGCCGTCAGATAGGTGGGCGTGCCGCCGCCGAACGCGGCCAGCGCGAACCGGGCGCCCCCGTCCAGCGCCGCGCGCACCGCCGTGGCCTGGCGCTCCAGGGCGTCCAGGTAGGCCGTGGTCAGGCCCTCGGGGCTGCCGATCCGGGTGAACAGGTTGCAGAAGCCGCAGCGGACCTCGCAGAACGGGATGTGCAGGTAGAGCGAGAGCGCGTGCTGCGCCTCGCCGGCCCACAGCTCGCGCAGCGGCGGGCGCTCGGGCAGCGGGCGGTAGGCCGTCTTGTGCGGGTACGCGTAGACGTACGACTGGTACGGCGAGTCCGGGCGAGGGGGTGCGGTGGTCATGCGCGCTCCTCGGAGGTCGTGGCGCTGCCCGCCGCTCGGGCGGGGAGGGTGAAGTGCGCGTACGGGACCGACCAGACCACCTCGTGGCCGATCCGGTGGCCGGTGTAGCCGTCCTCGCCGTAGGCGGTGCCGTGGTCGGAGCAGACGATCGCGAAGCAGGGGCGGCGGGCGCTCATCGCGGCGAACAGCCGGCCGATGTGCGCGTCCACGTACTCCAGGGCCGCGGCGTGGGTGGCCCGGGAGTCCCCGTGCTCGCGGGTGGCTCCGGGCAGGTGGAACCAGTTCGGCTGGTGCAGCGCCGAGACGTTCAGGAAGAGGAACAGCGGCTGGTCGGCGGACTGTTCGGCGGCGACCCGCTCGGCCCGGGCGACCTGCTCCTCGAAGGACGTCGGCGAGGCCACGCCCAACCCGGGCGCCCAGTGGCTCTCCTGGAAGAGGCCCGGCAGCACCGAGCCCAGCGGGCCCTGCTTGTTGAAGAACCCGACACCGCCGATGCACACCGTGCGGTACCCGGCCGCGGCCAGGGCCGTCGGCAGGTCGGGGGCGTCGAAGACCCAGGTGCGCGGGGCGGTGCTCTCGGAACCGGCGAAGCGGGCCGCGAACAGGCGCGGGTGCGGGCCGTCCGGGGAGGCGGGCGTCGGCAGGAAGCCGGCCAGGATCGCCTGGTGGGAGGCGTAGGTGAAGCTGCCGGGCGCGTGCCGGTGCTCCCAGCGGCCGCCGGGGAGGACGGCGGCGAGGTTCGGGATGCGGCCGGCGGCGGCCAGCTCCTCGGCGACGTCGAGGCGGAGCGTGTCGAGGGTGACGAGCAGCAGGTCGTGGCTGCCCACGACGGCGTTCATGTCGGGGGACGGGAGGGTGGTCGGGTGGTTCATCGAGCGGGTTCCGTGATCTGGTGGTCCGTCGCCGCGGGCGACGACGGGGAGGGGGCGGTCAGCGCGGCCAGTTGGGCGCCGTAGGTGTCGAGGCCCTCGGCGGGGCCGCCGGGCAGGCCGGTGAGGTTGGGGAGCAGGTCGCCGAAGGCGTTCACCTCGCCGACCAGGGCGCGCCGCCAGCCGGTCGTGGGCAGCACGTCGACGCCGACCATCGGTGAGCCGGGGAAGCAGGCCGCCGCGCGCTCGGCCGTCTCCAGCAGGGCCGGCCAGGCCGGCCCGGCGGCCTCCCGGGCCTGGTCGAGGCTGCCGCGGGCGCCGCCGAGGTGCAGGTTGGTCATCGGCTGGCCGCTGGTGCGCACCACGGCGTGGGTGGCGCGGCCGGAGACCACCACGACCCGCAGGTCCGCCGAGCGCCCGGACTGCGAGGCCTTCGGGATCCACTGCTCGACGTGCAGCCCGTCCGGTGCCAGGCCGTCGACGATCGCGGCGACCTCCCGCTCGCCGCGGTAGCGGCGCACCCGCAGCGAGTTGTGGAGCCGGCCGTCGGCCAGCTCCACCGAGGTGGTGGCCTGCAGCTGCCCGCGCGGTCCGAACTCCAGGGCCATCACCCCGGAGGCGGAGGAGCCGTGCGCCGGCTTGACGAAGACCCGGTGCAGGCCGGCCTCGGCGAGGCGCCCGCGCAGGTGCTCCCAGCCGGTGACCTCGCCGCCGAGCGCCCTGGGCACCGGCACCCCGGCCCCGGCGAGCAGCGCGTGGGTACGGCGCTTGTCGAACATCACGGCGACCTCCTCCGGATCGCCGAGCAGCCGTACGCCGGGCCGGGCGGCCAGCCCGCGCAGCGCGGCCATGACCCCCGCGTACCAGACGGCCGTGCCCTCGACCCTGGTCGGGGCGTAGCCGGGGCCGAGCGCCTGGCCGCGCAGCAGCCGGTCGACCTCCGGCTCCTCGCCGGGCGACTCGATGCGCAGCAGACCGCCCTCGGGCAGCCGGTACCGGCCGCGCAGCACGTCCAGCCAGGGCAGGACGGCGGGCTCGGGCAGCCCGGCGGCCCGGGCGGCGGCCGCGAACAGCGTCACCCGTCGGTGCCCCGGGTTGCCCAGGACGGTCAGTCGCACGGTCATCGCCTCCGCCGCCCGCCTACTCGGAGACCGAGACGTAGCGGTCGTCCTCGTCGTCCGGGTCGTCACCCTCGGCCTCGTCGAGGTCGACCCCGACCCCGGGCAGGGCCTCGGACAGACGCTCCTGCATCGCGTCGCTCAGGTAGTGGTGGTGCAGGTCGAGGGAGTTCAGGTGGGTGAGGGGCTGGCCCTCCAGCAGGGCGGTGGCGCCCTCGTCCGTCAGCACGCCCATGGAGAGGTCGAGCGACTCCAACCGGGCGACTATCGGGGCGTGGGCGAGGGCGGCGGCGATCTCGTCCTGGAACTCGCTGTTGGACAGCCCGAGGTGGCGCAGCTCCGGCAGCCGGGAGCCGTCCAGGAACGGCGCCAGGTCGTCCATCGTGGCGTCACCGCCGTACTCGTCCACGCCGAGCCAGAGGTCCAGACGCTCCAGTGCGGGCAGCTCGGAGGCGGCCACCGCGCGCACCACGGTGGCCGGCAGGCCGCCGGACTCGAAGCGCAGGCTGGTCAGGGCGTCATGACGGACCGGATCCAGGCCGAGGTCCGTACCGCCGCGCACGGCCAGCGACTTCAGCGCGGGGAAGGCGGCCAGCAGCGGGGTGACATCGTCCATCACCAGCCAGGAGACCTCGCACTCGTCGTAGGTCACCTCGGCGAGGAACAGCGCCTCCAGGGCGGGCAGGCGCCCGGCCTCGGCCGTGAGGGCCTCGATCACCGGGCCGACGGAGCCGTAGCCCTCGGCCCCGTTCCACCAGGGACCGATCACCAGGGCACGGACGCTCGCCGGATCGACGTCCTGGAGGAAGGACTGCCAGAGCTGGGCGAAGTCCTGCTCGGAGCGGTACGCGAGGGCGAGCCGCCAGGCGACGCTGTCGGCGGCGGGCCGCGGCCGGGTGTCGTCGGGGGCGAACTCGTGGATCGGCAGCTCGTGGAAGCGTTCGATGTGGCGGGAGATGGACATATCGGATCCTGGTCGGTCGGGGTGGGCGAGTACGCGGGCTGTCGGGCTGTCGGGCGATCAGGCGGGCGCGGGGCGTTGACGACTACTCGGCCACGGCCACGTAGCGCCACTGGTCGTCGGGCTTGCCGGGCTCGGAGAGGTCGACCTCGACACCGGCCAGGGCCTGGCGCAGGCGCTGCTGCATCTCCTCGGTGAGGTAGTGGTGGTGCAGGTCGAGGGAGTTCAGGTGGGTGAGGGGCTGGCCCTCCAGCAGGGCGGTGGCGCCCTGGTCGGTCAGCACGCCCATGGAGAGGCTGAGCGACTCCAGCCGGGCGACGACGGGCGCGTGTGCCACGGCGGCCGCGATGTCGTCCTGGAACTCGCTGTTCTGGAGGCCGAGGTGGCGCAGCTTGGGAAAGCGGGTGCCGTCCAGGAACAGCGCGACGTCGGCCATCGTCGCGTCGCCGCCGTAGTTGTCCACGCCCAGCCAGAGCTCCAGCCGCTCCAGGGCGGGGAAGTCACAGCCGGCCACCGAGCGCACGACCGAACCCGGCAGGCCGCCGGCCTCGAAGCGCAGCGCCTCGAGGGCCTCGTGCCGCAGCGGCTTCAGGGCCAGACCGCCCTTGCCGTCCCAGTCCTGCGAGGCGCCGCGGACCACCAGCTCGGCCAGCCGCGGGAAGGCCGTCA
Organism: Kitasatospora sp. NPDC056273; assembly: GCF_042268845.1. NCBI lineage: Bacteria > Bacillati > Actinomycetota > Actinomycetes > Kitasatosporales > Streptomycetaceae > Kitasatospora > Kitasatospora sp. NPDC056273. Next base: position 221,172 of record NZ_JBHJSJ010000005.1, read on the forward strand.
GCAGCGGCGTGATGTCGCACTGCTGGATCCAGGAGATCTCGCACTCCTCGAAGGTGATGTCGCCGACGAACAGGGCGCGCAGGGCGGGCAGCCGGCCGGCGGCGGCGACGATCGCCTCCATCGGCTCCTGGAAGCCCTCCGGCTCCTCCGGGGACCACTGGCCGATCACCAGGGCGGTGACCCGCTCGGTGTCGACGGCGCCGAGGAACTGCTCCCAGCGTTCGGCGAACGTCGCCTCGGACTCGTAGTCGAGCTTGACCCGCCAGGCGGCCGAGGCCGCGTCCGGCAGTTCGAGGGCGCCCGATCCGCCCTTCTCCTCGGCCTCCTCCAAGGCCTCCACGAAGTCGAAGACGGGAAGGCCGTGGAACCGCTCGATGTGGTCGTTGACAGTCATGCGCTGCTCCTCTGGGGTCTGGGCCGAACAACTGTCTACCAGCCGGGACTGACAATCCGGCGGCCGGGTCGCCGTCCGGGCGCGTTGTCAGACCCTTGCTCTATGTTCGGGTCCTGGCTCCGGAGAGTGACCGCGGCGGACGCGGCGGAGCCATGGGTTCCGGCGTCCGCCGGAGCCCCTCCGTACGGCGAGGGAGGACTGATGTACCGCCAGGGCGATGTGCTGATCGTGCCGGTAGAGGAGGGCGCGGTGCCGCCGAGGGTGGTGGAGCTGGCCGTGCAGCCCCGGGACGCGCGGGGCCGGATGGTGCTCGCGCTCGGCGAGGTCACCGGGCACGCGCACGCCGTGGTCGGCCCCGGCGTGCTGCGCCGGGAGACCGGGCCGTTCGGCGCGGGCTGGCTGCACCTGCCCGAGGGCGGCCGGGTGGTGCACGAGGAGCACGCGGCGATACCGCTGCCCAAGGGCTGGTACCGGGTGGTCCGCCAGCGCGAGTACGTGCCGGGTGCGGTGCGGATGGTCGCGGACTGACGACCGCTCCGCCCGCCGTACGGGGGTCGGCGGGCGGGTGCGGACACGAGGGCGGAGCGCGGCCGTGGCCGCGGCACGGAACGGGAACGGACGGCCGGGCGGGGAGCCCGGCCGGGAACGGAGCAGGGATGGAGACGGTGATCCACGACGAGGTCCACGGCGACCGGGCGCAGGCGCGGGAGCTGCCCGGGCCGGTCGAGGTGACGGCCCGCTGGCGGGCGGCCGCGGCGGCCACCGGACCGGGCGACCGGGCGGCGGCCGAGCGCGCCGTCCGGGCCGCCTACCGGGCGGCCGGGCTGCCCGAGCCCGCGGCGATCCGGTGGTTCGGCTCGCCGCTCGCCGCGACCGGGGCGGCGCTGGAGCTGCGGGCCGCCGGGGCGGAGAGCGTGCGCGAGGCCGTGCGCACCAAGCCCTGGGAGGAGGCCAGGCGGCGGGCCGTCGAGCAGGTCGGCGCCGCCGGGTGGGCGGGCCACTGGGCGCTCACCGGGGGCGAGCTCGGCCCGGTCACCACCCCGCTCGCCGACCGGCTGCGCAACGCGGTGCTCGACCGGCTCGCCCCCGAGGCCGACCGGGAGGCCGACGCCGCCGTGGCCGAGGAGGCCCGGGCCCGTCGCACCACCGTCCGGCTCGCCCTGCTGGACGCCGTGCGCGGCCAGCACGACGCGCCGTGGTTCGCCGCCTTCGAGGCCGCCGGGGCGAGCGCCGCCGCCGCACCACTGGCCGAGCTGGCCCGGGAGGTCGGCTGGTGGTGGCCGTACCGGGACGTGGCCCTGCTCAGCGAACGGCCGACCGGCCTGCACCGCGACGAGGCCGGGCGGCTCGACCGGGCGGACGGGCCCGCCCTGGAGTACGCCGACGGCTTCGCCCTGCACGCCTGGCGCGGCATGCCCGTCCCGCCGGAGTTCCTGGCCGGCCTGGCCGAGGTGACGGCCGAGCGGATCCGCACCGAGGAGAACGCCGAGCTGCGCCGCGTCCTGCTGGAGCACTACGGCTACGAGCGCTACCTGGCCGACTCCGGCGCCGAGCCCGTCCACCGGGACGAGACCGGCGTTCTCTGGCGGATCGTCCTGCCCGACGACGAGCCGGTGGTGATGGTCGAGGTGGTCAACTCCACGCCCGAGCCGGACGGCACCCACCGCACCTACTGGCTGCGCGTCCCCCCGAGCACCCGCACCGCGCGAGCCGGGGTCGCCTGGACCTTCGGCATACCCGAGACCGCCTACCACCCGCAGCGCGAGACCTGACCGAGGACGCCGTCCGGCATCCGGAGCAGGCCCCTGAGCTGCGCGTGTTGACCCTTACCCCACGTCAGGCCGCACGGTGGGGCGCAGTGAACGCACGGATGATCGGAGGGACGCATGAGCTGGTCGGTGGGCCAGGTCTCCGGCTTCGCCGGGGTCACGATCCGGACCCTGCACTACTACGACCGGTCCGGGCTGCTCACGCCCAGTGAGCGAAGCCCGGCCGGCTACCGGCTCTACAACGGCGCGGACCTCGCCAGGCTCCAGCAGATCCTGTTCTACCGGGAACTCGGCTTCCCGCTCGACGAGATCGCCGACATCCTGGCGGACCCGCAGGCCAACGCCCTCGACCACCTGCTGGCGAGACGACACGCCCTCACCGAGCAGATCGCCCGGCTGCAGAAGCTGGTCGACGTCGCCGAGCGGGCCATCGAGGTCCAGCGCACCGGGGTCGAGCTGAGTCCGGAGGAGCGCTTCGAGGTCTTCGGGGACGTCGTCTTCGACCTCAGCTACGCGGCCGACGCCCACCTCAAGTGGGGCGAGCGGGACAGCCACCAGGAGGCCCTGGCCCGCGCCGCCACCCACTCCAAGGAGGACTGGCGGCAGCTGATGGCGGAGGCCGCGGAGTGGCGCGGCCGACTGCTGGAGGCCTTCGACCGGGCACTGCCGGTCGACCACCGGACGGTGCTGGACCTCGCCGAGCAGCACCGGCAGCACATCACCCGGTGGTTCACGCCCTGCCCGCCGGAGATGCACTGCCGGATCGCCGACGACTACGAGGCGGACGCCCGTGCCTTCGCCCTCGTCGTCCCGCCGGCCGAGCAGCGCCCGGGGTTGGCCGGCTACCTGCGTGCGGCGATCGGCGCCAACGCCGAGCGGCGCAGCGGGAGCGACCCCGAGGAGGCGGCCCGATGAGAATCCTCGTCACGGCCGCCGGATCGCACGGCGACGTCGCCCCCTACACCGGTCTCGGGGCGTACCTGCGCGGTGCGGGGCACGAGGTCGCGCTCGCGGCGCCCGAGACCTTCCGCGAGCTGGTGGCCGGCAGCGGCCTCGACTTCCGCCCGCTCCCGGTCGATCCGCGCGGGGCGGGCACCGGTCCGACGGGTGGGCGCTCCGAACTGCTCGCGCGGGCCGCGGCGTTCATCGGGAAACTGGGTGACGGGCTCGCGGACGCCGCCGCGCCCGGAGCCGATCTGCTCCTGCTGAGCACCACCACCGCGCCGCTGGGCTGGCACCTCGCGGAGGCGATGGGCGTCCCCAGCATCGGGGTCTACCTGCAACCCACGCTGCCGACACGGGAGTTCCCGCCGGTCGTCGGGGGCGGCCGCTCGCTGGGGAGCTGGGGCAACCGGGCGGCGGGCGCGCTCGGCCAACGGGTCGTCGACCGCCTGCACGCCGGGGCCGCACACCGGCTGCGGTCGCGGCTGGGCCTCCCGGCGCTCTCCCAGACCGCGCGCCGGCGGGCCGTGGAGCGGGCGCACTGGCCGGTGCTGCACGGCTTCAGCCCGACCCTCGTACCGCGCCCGGCCGACTGGCGGCAGGGGCTGCGGGTGGTCGGCAACTGGTGGCCGTACGTGGCGGAGGACTACGGCTTCCCGGCCGAGGTCGAGGACTTCCTGCGGGCAGGGCCGCCGCCGGTGTTCATCGGCTTCGGCAGCATGGCGGCGGGGCAGGGCGAGCGGCTGAGCGCCCTGGCGGTGGAGGCCCTGCGGCGGGCGGCAGTCCGGGGCGTGGTGCAGGCCGGCTGGGCCGGGATCGCCGGGGAGGGCGACGACGTGCTGACGGTCGGCGAACTGCCGCACGCCCGGCTCTTCCCGCGCATGGCGGCGGTCGTGCACCACGCGGGTGCGGGCACGGCGGCTGCGACGCTGCGCGCGGGTGTGCCGAGCGTCCCGGTCCCGGTGACGGCGGACCAGCCGTTCTGGGCCGACCGGCTCCGCCGGCTCGGTGCCGCCACCGCTCCCGTCCGGTTCGCCGACCTGACCGCCGACCGGCTGGCGCAGGCCATCCGTCAGGCCGTCGAGGAGCGGCGACTGCGGGAACGGGCGCAGGAGGCGGCCCGCGCCCTGGCGAAGGAGGACGGCGCGGGCCGGGTCGCGGAGGCGGTGGTGGCCTTGGGCGGGTAGTGGAGGAAGCGCGGACGGCCCGGCCCCGTTCCGGTCAGGCCCGCAGGCCGTGGCGCCTGGTGTACCGGAGGTGGAAGACGAGCAGCGGCGCGGCGATCACCGGCCAGCACAGGTTCATGGCCGCCGGGGCGGTGTCGATGGGAAGGAGGTACGCGAAGGCCAGTTGGGCAAGGGCGTTGAGCAGGCTGGCCGCGCCCCAGACCGCGGTGAGCACCCGGACGCCGTGACGGAACGCGGAGTCCTGCTCCCAGCGTCCCTCCCAGGCACGCAGCCCGTCCTCGCCCGCCTTGGCCTGCACGAAGGAGCGGAAGACCACCATCAGCGCCGGGCGCCCGTAGCCGACGGAGGCCAGCAGCCAGATCCCGAGGAGCCCGCCGAGCATGCCCGTCCAGGCCTCGCGGATCAGCAGGGTGCGGGCGTCCCCGGTGAGAATCGAGAGCACCAGACCGAGGGCGATCATGCTGAGGATCAGCAGGGCCAGGAAGTCGACGCGGCGGGTTCGGACCAGCCGTACCACCACGGTGACCGCAGGTACGGCGGCGGACCACAGCAGGGCCCACCACTGGTCCGCGCCTGCCGAGCGCAGCCCGTAGTAGACGGCGAGAGGAAGGACGAGATCGATCAGCAGGGGTAAGAGGAGGGCGGTTCGGCGCGGGGCGGCGTGGAGGGTCACTTCGTCTCCTCGGTCCCGGCCCCGGCCTCGGTCCCCGTCGCGAGGGCGAAGAGGGTGACCAGCTCGCGCCCGTAGGCGCGGACGTCGAAGTCGTCCCCGGCGGACAGGCGGTTGGCGGCCGCATCGATCGAGGCACGGATCGCCAGGGCCATCGCCTCGGGGTCGAACGGCCGGAAGTCACCGCTGAGCTGTCCGTCCCGCAGGTGTCGGACCAGCAGCGAGACGGGGGTGTCGAAGCCGGCGGAGCTGACCAGCGGGCTGCCGTCCTCCCGGCGGGCGTTGGCGAGGACGTCCACCAGCGCCCGTACCTCGACCGGGTGTTCCGCCAGGAACTCCAGGTTCGCCTCGATGTAGGCGGCCAGCTGTGCGGCGGGTGCGGACCGGGCATGGATGCGCGGCTGCATGAAGGCCTGCGCCGACTCCTGGACGGAGTCGACGAGGGCCTGGAAGAGGTCCTCCTTGTCCTGGAAGTGGTACGAGATCAGCCGCACGCTGGAGAGCTTCGCCCGCTTGGCGATCTGCGCGAACGAGGCCCGGGCGTAGCCGAGTTCGGCGACGGTCCCGATCGCGGCGGTGACGATCTGGGCGCGTCGGGCATCAGTGGTGACGCTCCGGCCGGAGGCGGGAGCGGCAGGAGAGGAGCCAGAATTTACTCGCATGAGTAAAAATTAACATGGATCGGCAAAAGTGAAGGCGCAAAAGGGCCCTGCCACGGCAGGCCGTTGCGTCCGCGCAGGTCAGGGCGTCCGGGCGATCAGGACGGGCTGGAAGAAGCCGGTGTCGGCGGGCTGCTCCCAGCGGATGCCGGCCAGGCCGGCCTCGGCGGCGAAGGCGCTCAGCTCGTCCTGGGTGAGCGCCCAGTACGTGGAGCGGCGGACTGCGACCCGCCACTCGTCGGCCTCGTCCGGCAGCAGCCGGAAGAGCTCCAGGTCGTACCGCTCGCCGTCCTCGTGCCACTGCCAGAGCTGGAAGAGGACCGACCGTCGGCCGCCGTGCTCGGCGGTCTGCGGCGGAGTGGAGGCGGGCCGGGTGCGGCGCAGCTCGTCGTACGGGCGGGTGGTGACCAGGAGCAGTCCGCCCGGGCGCAGAACCCGTCGCATCTCACCGAGCGCGGCGCGGACGTCCTCGGCCGTGAGCAGGTGGGGCAGCCCGTTGTCGGCGCAGACGACGACGTCGAACCGGCCGTCCGGGAAGGGGAGTTCCCGCATGTCGGCGGCGGCGGTGGGCAGCCGGAGGCCGCGCTCGGCGGCCTCTGCGGTGGCGCGGGCGGCGGCGACCGGGCTGAGGTCGGTGCCGGTGACGCGGTGGCCGAGGGCGGCCAGGCCGATCGCCTGGGTGCCGATACCGCAGGCGCAGTCCAGCACCTCGGCGGGGCCGTCGCCGAGAGCCGCGCGGACCACGGCGTCCAGCGCGGAGCCCTGACGGGCGAGCGAGGCGTTCCAGTCGGCGTAGAGGAGGTGGTAGTCGTCGGCGAAATCGTCGTAGAAGCGGCCGAGGGCGGACTGGCTCATGGTGTCAGGACCTCCAGGGGGCGTCGGCGGGAGCGGCAACGGTCCGCCGTGGCGCCATCATGGCGCGGCCGTACCGGCGGCGAGTACCCGTTTTCCGGGGCCGTCACGGAACCGCCGAGAGGCGGGGAGCGGGGAACGGGGGCCGCTGGACGGCCGGCCGATCCACCGGCAGGGACCCTGGACGTCCAGACCGGTGACGGCGACGTGCTCGCGGGCACCGGGCGGCTGGACGGGCGCCCGTCCGTGCTTGTCGCCACCGAGCCCTGGTCGCCCAACCCGGACCGCGCCACGTGGTTGCTGAACCCGCTGGGCGCGGGGGCTGCCGAGCATGCGTAGCGGGAGGGCGTTCAGCGTGCTGATGAGCTGACCGCGCAGCAGGAAGCGTCGGACCGTGAGCCGGTGGGGCCAGTCGACGCCGGGCCCACCGGGCCCGGGTGCCAGGCGAGATCGGGCGGCGGCCGGCCCAGGTCCGAGGAGCTGCCGACGGCGTCGACCCGGGCGCGTAGCGGCCGCAGCGGGGCTCGGACCGGGCTCGACGTCGTGGTACCTGCCCGGCCCCGGGCGGTCAGGGATGGGGTTCCGGGTGGCTCACCCGGTGGCAGGCGGTCAGGACGTGACGGCGCCCGGGCGGTTCAGGTCGGCCCGAGTCCTCAGGAACCCGAGGTACTTGGGGTCGTCCTCCTCGAAGATCTCGGGCCCGCCTCCCATGAAGGCCCTGATCAGCTCGTCCGCGGCGCGGTCGTGGTCGCCCAGCTCGAAGGCGGTCTGGCCCAACCGTAGGTGGACGTACGGATTGCCGAGTCCGTCGGGGCACTGGACCGCGTTGTGGAAGCACTTGTAGGCCCTGTCGTGGACGCCCAGTCGGAGGTGCACGTCTCCGATCGCGACGTAGATCCAGGTCGCGGCCGCCCATGCGCGGTGGTCGCCCGGCAGCAGCCGAAGGGCTTCGAGGTAGCGCTGCTTGGCATCGGCGAACTCTCCCAGTCCGACCAGCGCATCACCCTCCTGGCACAGGGCCCTGATCTCCGTACGAATCCCGTCGGGCAACTCCACGGTCGTCCCCCCGTCCTGAGGTGCTTCGCGCGCACCGGGCGCGTCACGTTCCTCGATGCTCCCGAACCCCGGGCCGTGATCGTACCGGTGGGCTGCCGGGCCGCTGCCACGGCCGCCGCTGCTACCGACGGGCCCGTCGCTGCCGAAGGGCCCGTTGCCGCCGACGACGGCACCGCTGGGTCACGAGTCACCGCCGTCACGACCGTGGTGACCACCGTCCATGCCGACCTCCTCCGTTCACGCGTCCGTCCGCACCGCAGGTGCAGGCGCGGGCGGTACGGACGGGCGGCACGGGCCTCAGCCCAGTTCCATCAGTATGTCGGCGCGGGCGTAGTAGTCGGCCACCGGGAGCCGGTCGCGGGTGATTCTGACGAACCCGGCGTCCTCGTAGAGGTGGACGGCGGGGGCCAGCCTGCTGTTGGTGCCGAGGAACAGCCTGGTCCCGCCGAGTTCGCGGGCCCGGTCGATCGCGGCGGCCACGAGCAGGCGGCCGATGCCACGCCCCTGCGCGTCGGGGTCCACGGCCATCTTCGCCAGCTCGAACACGGCGTCGGGGTGGGCCAGGAGCGCCACGCAGCCCACGACGGTTCCGCTGTCCGGCTCGCGGGCCAGGAGCACGTCGCCGCCCGGGTCGACGATGCGGCCGAACGGATCCCCGAGCACGGCCCGGTCCGCCTCCTCCAGGGTGAACAGTCGCGCGATCCATTCCTCGTTCAGCGTGCGGAACGCCTCGGCGTCGCTCGGCGAGGCGATCGAGGAGACCACGGGCGGGGTTGAGGCGTACGGCACGGGGCGGCTTCCTTCCCTGGATGGCACCACGTCAGCCTGCGGCCGCGCCCACCCAGGTGTCCAATACGTACGCCGGCCGCCATCCATAGGCTGGAGATATGGATCAGCGAATCGAGCTCCGGCACCTGCGGTACTTCCTGGCGCTGGCCGAGGAGTTGCACTTCGGCCGTGCCGCGCGGCTGCTGCACATCGCCCAGCCGGCCCTGTCCCAGCAGATCAGGCAGTTGGAGAGGATCGTCGGTGTCGAGCTGTTCCGGCGGACCTCCCGGAGTGTCCGCCTCACGGACGCCGGGGTGACGTTCCGGCCGCGGGCGAGGGACATCCTGGGCCGGCTGGCCGCCGATCTGGACGAGGCCGGCCGGGTCGGCCGCGGTGAGGCGGGCCGCCTGGACGTCGCCTTCATCACCTCCGCCACCGCGATCGTCAGTGAACGGCTCCGCGCCTTCTCGCTCCGCCGCCCGGACGTCCAGGTCAGGCTGCACGACGGCTTCACCGTCGACGTCCTGACAGCCCTGGAACGCGGCACGGCCGACATCGGGATCGTCCGGGACGCCGAGGAGCGCGACGACATCGACCTCGCCCTCCTGGCGACGGAACGGTTCGTCGCGGTCGTCCCCGCCGACCACCCCGCCGCGCGGGGGGAGCGGGTGCAACCGGCGGCGCTGGCCGCCGACCCCCTGATCCTCTTCCCGCGCTCGGCGGGGGCCCGCGCCTTCGACGTGAACACCCAGCCGATCCGGGACACCGGCAACGAGGTCCGGGTCGCGCAGGAGTGCTCGAACTGGCACACCATCACCATGCTGGTCGCCGCCGGCCTGGGTGTCACCATCGCCCCCCACAGCGTCACCACGTTGCTCCCCGAGGGCGCCCGGAGCCTCGAACTCGACGGGCCCTCCGCCGTGAGCCGGGTCTTCCTGGCCACCCGCCGAGGAGACGACCGCCCCCTCGTGCGGGCCTTCGTCGCGGTGTCCGAATCCGTGGCGGGCCGGGGTGAACGGTCGAACGACGGGGGAGCGTGGGCCCGTTGAGCGGTCCGGCTCCTCGGCCGCCGGAAGGCCCTGTCGGTGTCTCCGGAGCCGGAGCCGGAGCCGGAGCCGTCGCCCGAGCCCGAGCCGTCGCTTGAGCCGTCGCCGCGACCGGACGGCCGCCCGGCGGTGTCAGTGCCGCCTGCTTCGATGGCGGGGACAGACGGCGGCACCCTTCAGAGGAGACCTCGTGGGCACGTGGGGCAGTGGGAACTTCGAGAGCGACACGGCGCTGGACCACCTGTCGGTCCTCATCGACCGGCTCGTCACCGAGGTCGCCGAGGCGATGGCCGGCGATCCCGTCGAGCTCGAACCGGACGAGTACTGGGGCGTCGCCGTGCCGTGCAACCTGGAGCTGCTGCACGTCATGGCGCGGGCCGGCCACGGTGTCCACCAGCTGCCGGAAACCGACGTGATCACGGGCTGGAAGACGGCGTTCATGGCCGTCTGGGAGCGGACCGTCGACGACCTGGAACCCTCCCCGGGCTACAAGGACGAACGCCGGTCGGTACTCAACCGCACGTTCGACCAGCTGGCCGAGGTCACCGCCGGGGTCGGGGCGGAGGAGCCCGGACGGTAGCGGAACGCACGGCCGGCGCCGACGGGGACACCGCGGCGGGTGGGCGGGGTCGCTCCGAAGGGGCGCCCCGCCCACCCGCCGTCCGTCCGATCGTCAGGCGCTCATGACCAGTGGCGGTTTCAGCCGTACGTCGGTGCTGCCCCGTGCGGTGTGCTGGTCGGCCCAGGTGAGCAGGGCGCTGCGGCAGGCGTGGTCGAGGTGGCGCAGTTCGCTCCAGTCGAGGTCGACCGCGCGGTCCGTCGGCAGCGACTCCAGCGTGTCCAGCAGGCGGGGCAGCCGCAGGAAGGTGGCGTTGCCGCTCAGCCGGACCTGCAGCGGTCGACCGTCACCGTCGTCGGTGAGATCGATGTGCAACCGGGAGGTCTGCCAGGCGCTCTTGGCGACGGCGAGGGCCACCCCGAGCAGCACGCCCTCGAAGAGGTTGGTGACGACGATCGCGCCGGCGGTGGCGGTCAGCACCACGACCTCGCCGCGGTGTGCCCGCCACTGGTCCGCGCCCTGCCGCAGCGGGATCAGCTTGCCGCCGGCGTGGATGAGGACGCCGCCGAGGACGGCGAGCGGGATCAGTCCCAGGACGGCGGGCAGCAGTGCGGCGAACAGCAGCAGCCAGACACCGTGCAGGACGCGGGAGGTCCTGGTCCGGGCGCCGGCCTGGACGTTGGCGGCGCTGCGGACGATCACGGCGGTCATCGGCAGCGCGCCGAGCAGCCCGCACAGGGCGTTGCCGACGCCCTGGGAGGTGAGCTCCCGGTCGTAGTCGGTGCGGCGTCCGTCGTGCATCTGGTCGACCGCGGCGGCGCTGAACAGGCTCTCGGCGGAGGCGATGACGGCGAACGCGAGCACGGTGCCGAGGCCCGCCGCGCTCGCGACGGCCCCGAAGCCGTCCGCGGTCGGGACGGCGACGGCGCCGAGCAGGCCGTCCACGTCCACCCTGGGGACGTCCAGGTCGAACAGCGCGGTCGCACCGGCGGCGAGGGCGACCGCCGCCAGCGGGGCGGGCACCGCGCGGACGGGGCCGGGCAGCTTCTTCCAGCACATCAGCAGGGCCACCGTGGCGGCGGTCATGAGGACGGCGGTCATCGCGGCCCGGCCGGTCAGCCAGTCGCCGAGCAGCGCGGGGAGCCCGGCCACCTTGGCGGGGCCGGTGCCCGGCGCGGACCGGCCCGAGACGGCGTACAGCTGGCCGAGGATCAGGATGAGGCCGATCCCGGCGAGCATGCCGTGGACGACCGACAGGGAGATCGCGCGGAACCAGCGGCCCATCCGCAGCAGGCCCATCGTGACCTGGAGGACCCCGGCGGCGAGGACGAGGGGCCCCAGGGAGGCGAGCCCGAACTGCTGGACGGCGTCGTAGACGAGAACGGTCAGTCCGGCGGCCGGCCCGCTGACCTGGAGGCTGCTGCCGGGGAGCAGGCCGACGACCAGGCCGCCGACGATGCCGGTGATCAGGCCGCGTTCGGCCGGCACACCGGAGGCGACGGCGACGCCCACGCAGAGCGGGACGGCCACCAGGAAGACGACCAGCGAGGCGGGCAGGTCCTGGCGCCAGTGCGCGAAGGGGCCGCGCGGCGCGGACGCGGCGGAACCGTCGGAGCCGTCGGGAACCCGGTTGCGGCCACGGAGCCCGGAGCTGTCGGGGATGCGGTTGCGGTCGGGCGTGTTCACAGCGGCAGGAACCCCCGGTCCGAGCCGGCCAGGACGGTGCCGGTGTGCACCTCGTAGTACCAGCCGTGCAGGCGCAGGGTGCCCTCCGCCAGGCGGCGGGTCACGCCCGGGTAGGTGTGCAGTCGGTCGAGCTGGGCGAGCACGTTGCGCTGCACCGGCCCCGCGACGTCAGCCTCCTGGTCGTGGGCCGGAACGGGGGCGAGGTGGCGGGTCGGCGGAGCGGCGTGCTCGAGCCAGGTCCGCACGGCGGGGACGGGGGCCAGGTCCTCGGCCCGGACGAGGGCACCGATGGCCCCGCAGTGGGAGTGCCCGCAGACGATGATGTCGGGGACCCGGAGGATGTCGACGGCGTACTCGATGGTGGCCGCCTCACCGCTGGGGGCGGTGGTGTCGTAGGCGGGGACGATGTTCCCGGCGGTGCGCAGCTCGAACAGCTGCCCGGGGCGGGATCCGGTGATCAGGGCCGGAACCACGCGGGAGTCGGAGCAGGTGATGAACAGGGCTTCGGGGGCCTGCCCGGCCGAGAGCCGGCCGAGGTCGTGGCCGCTGGTGGCGAGCCGGTGCGGGAAGACGCGGGCGTGCGTCACGAGGGACTGCATGAGAGGTCTCCTTCTGCCCGCCCGGGTGGTGCCGGGCGGGGAGCTGCTGTCGTGGGGCAGCGGCGGGCTGACGCGGGTGCGGCGGAGCGGTGCGCCGGTCCGGGCCGCGGATCGCCGGCCGAGGGCATGGCGGGGCCGCGCGTGCCCGTACCGGGCGCGCGCCGGATCGCGTGCGGGGAGCGTCAGCTCGCGGGAGCTGTCAGCAGCGGAACACCTGGAGGCGCGCGAGCGCGGCCGGTCTCGACCCGTTCGCTTCCGGTACCGGCCCGGTGGGCACCGTGGCGGGTGTGGCCGCGACGCCGGTGCCGACGGGGGCGAGGAGGGCCGTGCGGACGGCCGTGCCGCCGCACGCGCGGTGGCGGGCCGCGGCCCGGCCGGTCAGGGCCTCCGCGGCGTGGTGGGCCTTGCAGGTCGGGTCCCCCTCGGCAGCCGCCGCGGGTTTCGGCAGCGGCTCGGCGGCGTACGCCTGGGCGCCGGTCGCGAGGACGGCGAACAGGGCCGAGACGAGGGCGGCGAGGAGAAGGGCGAGCCGCTTGCCGCGCGAGATGCGCCGTGCCGTCACCGCCGCCTCCCCTCGGGTCCGTTGCCGATCACCGTTGTCCCCCAGCGTACCGACGGTGTGTAACCACGACGTTAGCTCCGGGCTCCGCCGAGGTGAGATTTCCCCAACATCGCGTGAAGGTTCTGTCGGGGCCAATCGAGCCTCGTCCACAGGAATATGAGGATCCGTCATCAATTTTCGGAAGCCGCGGCCGATGCAGTGGCTGGCGGCGCCCGCCGAGGGAATCCGCTGGCCGGGCGGTGGACCCGCCGTCATGATGCGGACATGCGTACCTTCGAAGAGCTGATCGCCGAGGCGGAGTCCGTGTCCGTGGACGGCTGGGACTTCTCATGGCTGGAGGGCCGGGCGACCGAGGAGCGGCCCTCCTGGGGCTACCAGCGGCTGCTGGCCGGGCGGCTGGGCGCGGCGACGGCGGCGCTGGACGTCCAGACCGGCGGGGGCGAGGTGCTCGCGGGCGCCGTACGGCTGGGCGGGCGGCCGCCCGTGCTCGCGGCCACCGAGTCCTGGCCGCCCAACCTGGCCCGCGCCACGCGGCTGCTGCACCCGCTGGGCGCGGTGGTGGTCGCGGACCCGGACGAGCCGCCGCTGCCGTTCGCCGACGGGGCCTTCGACCTGGTCAGCAGCCGGCACCCGGTGCGGGCCTGGTGGACGGAGATCGCCCGGGTGCTGCGCCCCGGTGGCACGTACTTCGCCCAGCACGTCGGCCCGGCGTCGGTCTTCGAGCTGGTCGAGTACTTCCTCGGGCCGCAGCCGGAGGCACGGGAGGGCCGCCGCCCCGAGGTGGAGGGTGCCGAGGCGCGGGCGGCCGGGCTGGAGGTGGTGGACCTGCGGTCCGAGCGGCTGCGGACGGAGTTCCGGGACATCGGCGCGGTGGTGTACTTCCTGCGCAAGGTGGTCTGGATGGTCCCGGGCTTCACCGTCGAGGCCCACCGGGACCGGCTGCGCGAGCTGGACGGGCGGATCCGCGCCGACGGGCCGTTCGTCGCCCACTCGGCGCGCTTCCTGATCGAGGCGCGCAAGCCGTAGCCGGGCCGGGCCGGCCCGCCCGCCCGCCGGGAGGAAGCCCGGCGGGCGGGCACCGGCCCTCAGGACTGCGTGACCAGGTCCAGGTAGGTGTCGTGCCAGAGGTCCTCGTCGCCGTCCGGGAGGAGGAGCACGCGGTCCGGCCGGAGCGCCTCGATGGCGTCCGGGTCGTGGGTGACCATCACGATCGCGCCGGGGTAGCCGCCGACCGCGGCCAGGACCTCCGTGCGGGAGGCCGGGTCGAGGTTGTTGGTCGGCTCGTCGAGCAGCAGCACGTTGGCGCCGGAGTGCACCAGGGCGGCCAGGGCGAGCCGGGTCTTCTCGCCGCCGGACAGCACCCCGGCCGGCTTGTCGGCGTCGTCGCCGCGGAAGAGGAACGCACCGAGCACGTGCCGCAGTTCGCCGTCGGTCAGGCCGGGCGCGGCCGCGGCGAGGTTGTCGCGCACGCTGAGCGCCGGGTCGAGGGTGTCGTGCTCCTGGGCGAAGTAGCCGAGCCGCAGGCCGGTGCCGGGGACGACGCGGCCGGCGTCCGGGGCCTCCCGGCCGGCCAGGACGCGCAGCAGGGTGGTCTTGCCGGCTCCGTTCGGGCCGAGCACGACCAGCCGGCTGCCGCGGTCCACGGCGAGGTCCAGGCCGGTCAGCACCGGCCGGCCGCCGTAGGACTTGGCGAGGCTGATCGCGCCCAGCGGCATCCGGCCGCACGGGGCGGGCTCGGGCAGCCGGATCCGGGCGGTGCGCTCGGCCTGCCGGACGGGTTCGAGTTCGGCGAGCATCCGGTCGGCCCGGCGGGCCATGCTGCGGGCGGTGGTCGCGGTGGCGACGTTGGCCCGCATCCGGTCGGCCTGGGTGTGCAGGGCGGCGGCCTTGCGCTCGGCGTTGGCGCGCTCCCGGGTGCGGCGGCGCTCGTCGGCGGCGCGCTGGTTCAGGTAGGTCTGCCAGCCGGTGTTGTGGACGTCGATCGTGGCGCGCTGCGGGTCCAGGTGGAAGACCCGGTTGACGGTCTCCTCGAGCAGTCCGAGGTCGTGGCTGATCAGGACCAGTCCGCCGCGGTGGGTGGCGAGGAAGCCGCGCAGCCAGGCGACGGAGTCGGCGTCCAGGTGGTTGGTCGGCTCGTCCAGCAGCAGGGTGCCGTGGTCGGCGAACAGGATGCGGGCCAGTTCGACCCGGCGGCGCTGACCGCCGGAGAGCGTGCCGACGGGGGAGTCCATCACCCGGGTGGGCAGGCCGATCCCGGCCGCGATCCGGGCCGCCTCGGCCTCGGCGGCGTAGCCGCCCCGGGACTGGAACCCGGCCTCGGCCCGGACGTACGCGTCCATCGCCCGGCGCTCCTCGGCGGGCGACCCGGCCCGGGCCATCGCGGCCTCGGCGGCGCGCACGGCGCGGACGGCGGCGTCCAGGCCGCGGGCGGACAGGACGCGGTCGGTGACGGTGGCCGACGGGTCGGCGGCGCGGGAGTCCTGCGGGAGGTAGCCGACGGCCCCGGTCCGGGTGACCGTGCCGGCGGCGGGCGCGAGCTGCCCGGCCAGGGTGGCGAGCAGGGTGGTCTTGCCGGCGCCGTTGCGGCCGACCAGGCCGATCCGGTCGCCGGGGGCGATGTGCAGGGTGACGTCGGACAGCAGCAGGCGGGCGCCGACGCGCACGTCGACACCACGGGTGGTGATCATGGGATAACGCTCCGAAAAAGCTTGCGGACACACGGGTGGCGTGGAAGCGGGTCCGCGAGCTAGGAGATTCGGGGCGTAGACATGTCGGGCAGGCTAGCGGGCGGGCGGAGCGGGCGCATCCGAATTAACCGGGCGACGAAGCGGACGGCTCGGAGCGGGGCGGCACGGTTGCGGATACCCGGTTTCGGCCACCCCGCCGGGCCGATGGCGCACGAGGCCGCCTTGTCGTGGTCACGCCGTACTCGCTTGCATGTCCGCATGCCCCGACGCGATCTCGTACTCCTGACCGATCACAGCTCGACCGAAGGCAGTCGGCAGGTGCTCGCCGCCGCCGCCCGGACGCTGACCGGCCGGGAACCCGTACAGCTGGACGCCCGGCACTTCCTGACCGGCGGCAGCGGCCTGATCGAGGCCGACGACGCGGGCGGGTTCCGACTGGAGGCGGGCGGCCGGACGGTGACCGCCGAGACGGTGATCGTCTACGAGATCCCGCCGCACCGGCGCCGCGCGTTCGAGGACTTCCAGCGGCGGCTGCGCGGAGTCGGCGCCCGCTCGCTCGGCACCGACGCCCAGGCGTGGCGGGCGGCCACCGAGAAGGACCTCACCGTCGCCCGCTTCGTCCGGGACGGCGTGCCGCACATGCCCAGCATCGCGCTCCGCGAGCCGAGCCCGGAGGCCGCCGCCGAGGCCTTCGCGGAACTCGGCGGCGACGTCTGGGCCCGGCCCTGCGTCGGGATGGGCGGCGACGACGTCTTCCACGTCACGACCCGCGCCCAGCTGGACGCCGCCGCGCGGCACTACGCGCGGGCGCCCTGGCTGCTCGCCCGTGACGCCCGCAACATCCTCCCGGACGGGCGCCGCCACCAGTACCGGGTGGTGGTGCTGCACGGGCGCGTGGTCCGGGTGGTCGAGCACGTCCAGGTGGACCCGGACGCGCCCTGCAACGAGAGCCGGGGGGCCGTCTCCACCGTGCTCGACTACGCCGAACTGCCGGACGGGCTCGCGGAGTCGGCCGTCGCGGCGGCCGCCTCCCTGGGGCTCGACCTGGCCGGGGTGGACCTCGCGGCCGAGAGCGGCGGCGTGGTCTTCGAGGTCAACGTCCACCCCGCCTTCGGCCTGCGCGGCCTGGAGCAGGTGGCGCTGCCGTACGTCGCCGCGCACCTCGGGGCGTAGCGCGCCGGAGCGCTGCGCACCTCGGGATGCGGCGCTCCGGAGCGCCGCGCCGGCGCCGCGCCCCCTCACGCCCGGAGCGCCGCGCCGGCCCCTCGTTCCCGTGCCCCCTCAGGCCCGCAGGACCGCCGCGAGCACCGACGGCCGGAACAGCAGCGACGGCGGCGCCACCAGCGACATCACCTCGTGGAACGCCGCGGTGACCGCCGGGTCCCGGGTGCTGGCGGCCAGCACCTTGTCGAAGAACCGGTGCTGGAGCCCGACCAGGGCCCCGGCGGGCGCGCCGGCGGTGGCGCGGAAGCGGGCGTCCTCGGCGCAGGAGATCATCCACGGCACCGCGGAGGCCGCGGCGACGGCGCGCCGCGCGGCGCGGGCCGCGGCGTGCCCGATGCCGCCGTGCCGCTTCGCGGAGCGGCGCAGCTCCCGGGCGCAGAACAGGGCGACGGTGACGCCCTGCCCGTACACCGGGTTGAAGGTGCTCGCGGCGTCGCCGACCACCACCAGCCCGTCCGGTCCGCCGCGCTCGTAGTGCCGGCGCACGCCCGGGCCGGGGAGGAACCCCCGGACCTCGCCCGCCGGTTCGGCGCCCTGCAGCACCTCGTGCAGGAGGGGGTCGCGCAGCTGCCCCAGGTGCTCGGCGAACCCCTCCGGGCCGGCCGCCGGTTCGGCGCCGCGCATCCCGGCGAGGCTGACGATCCAGCGGTCGCCCTCGACCGGCAGCAGGACGCCCATCCGCTGCGCGTCCGGGGCCTTGGTCTGGAGGTAGACCGCCTGGTCGCCGAGGTCGGACCCGGCCGGGCGGTGGAAGATCCGGGAGGCGTACGCGACGCCCGCGTCCACCCGCTCCTCGGGTACCGGCGGGCAGCCCAGTTCGGCCAGCCACTTGGGCACCGAGGTCGAGCGGCCGGCCGCGTCCACCACCAACTCGGCCGGTATCTCCCGGACCTCGCCGCGCTCCGGTCCGCGCTCGCGGACCTTCACCCCGGTCACCGCCGTCGCCGAGCCGAGCAGCCCGACCACGTCCGTCCCCTCCAGGAACTCGATCGCGGGGTGGGCGCGGACCCGGTCCAGCACGAACGCGTCGAGCAGCGGCCGGGTGCAGGAGAGGAAGGCCATCTGCGCCGGATACTCGGCCAGCCACCCCGCGGAGCACAGCCACCTGACGTCCGAGGCGGCCACCCGCTGCGCGCCCGCGTCCATCAGCTGCTGCTTGATGCCGGGCATCATCTCGTCCAGCAGCCGGTGCCCGGCCTCCAGCACCAGGTGGGCGTGCCGGCCCTGCGGCACCCCGGCCCGGAACTCCGTCCCCGCCGGGTACCGGTCGCGCTCCACCACGACGATCCGCTCGGCGATCCCGCGCAGCGCCCAGGCGGCCGCCAGCCCCGCGAGTCCGCCGCCGACCACCACCGCAGTACCCCGCCCCGGGGCCTTCTTCGAAGAAGTCATGACACGTAGCGTAGTGGCGTGGTCGCCGATTCGTGACGGCTTCGCTGTGGACGAACAACCCTGCCCGGTGCGGCCGTTGAGAGGGCGCGGGGCCGGCGCCGGGCGCTCCGTGGAACACCGGTGCGGGCGGTGGACGCGTGCCCGGCCCGGGGCCCTGGTCGGAGGCCGGGGCGTACGGGTACTAGACTCGGCGGGGTTGTGCTGGCGCCCCTCCCGGTGCGTGAACGCGCGGAGCCGAGGAGGTGAGAGCCGTGGAGTGCAGTAGTACGGGTCGAAGTCGGCCCCGCCCCCGGTTGTCCCGCACCACTCGCAGCCCCCGGCACACCTCCTCCCGTACGGCTCCCGCGCGGCACTGACCTCGTCCTCCCGGCGAGGCGCCGCCGGTCGCGCCGTGCGCGTGGCGGCCGGCCGGGCGCCTCCGGTCCGCCGTGTTCCCGTACGGCGGCCGGGCATCCCCCGTGGAGGTCTCCGCCATGTCCGACTGGCGTGTGCGCGCCGTGCGCGCGAGCAAGCGTCCGTTCTCCCGTTCCGTCGTCCGGCCCTCGGACACCCAGCCGGCGCCCGAGCACTCGATGGACCCGCGCCCCGACCAGCCCGTCGAACCGGTGACGCTGGAGCGTTCCGTCGTGGACGCGGCGGTCTACCGCGACGGCCGCCGGATAGACGCGCCCACCGACCTCGCCGACATCTACCGCACGCTGCCCGACCGGCCCGGCACGATGGCCTGGATCGGCCTGTTCCGCCCCGCCGAGGCGCAGCTGCTGGAGGCCGCCGACCGGTTCGACCTGCACGAGCTGGCCGTCGAGGACGCCATCGTCGCCCACCAGCGGCCGAAGCTGGAGCGCTACGGCGACACCCTGTTCGTCGTGCTGCGCGCCGCCCGCTACCTGGACGAGGCGGAGGAGGTCGACTTCGGTGAGATCCACCTCTTCGTCGGCCCCGACTTCGTGCTCACCGTCCGGCACTCCCAGGCCCCGGACCTGTCGGCGGTGCGCCGCCGCCTGGAGGACGACCCGGAGCTGCTGGCGCTCGGCCCCGAGGCGGTGCTGTACGCGGTGCTGGACGCCGTGGTGGACGGCTACGCGCCGGTGATCGCCGGCCTCCAGCACGACATCGACGAGATCGAGACCGAGGTGTTCGGGGGCGATCCGCAGGTCTCCCGCCGCATCTACGAGCTGTCCCGCGAGGTGATCGAGTTCCAGCGGGCCACCCGCCCGCTGCTGGAGATCATGAAGAGCCTGGAGGCGGGCTTCGGCAAGTACGGCACCGACGAGGAGCTCCAGCGCTACCTGCGCGACGTCGCCGACCACGCCACCTACGCCGCCGAGCGGGTGGACGGCTTCCGGCAGATGCTCCAGAACATCCTGACCGTCAACGCGACGCTGGTCTCGCAGCGGCAGAACGAGGAGATGAAGCAGCTCGCCGAGGCGGGGCACGTGCAGAACGACGAGATCAAGAAGATCTCCTCCTGGGCGGCCATCCTCTTCGCGCCGACCCTGATCGGCACGGTGTACGGGATGAACTTCGAGACGATGCCGGAGCTCCAGTGGGCCTTCGGCTACCCGTTCGCGATCGGGTTGATGGCACTGGTGTGCACCGGGCTGTACCTGGTGTTCAAGAAGCGGAACTGGCTGTAGGCCGGAGCTCCGGGCGCCCCGGGCCCCAGGGGCGTGACCGCGCGGCGGGGCCGCGTCAGGGATTCGTCAGGGCGTCGGCGCGGCGCTTGCCCGGGTGGGGGAGCGTCGGTTGGATGAGGAGCATGAACCGCCCGGTACGCCATCACGACCGTCCGCCGCATAGGCGGCCGACGGTCCGCGCTGCCGTGGCCGTCATCGCCGTGCGCTGATCCGCGCCTCCCCGCCGGAGGGCACGGTGCGCGCCGTACCCCGTCCCGGCGCCGTCGCGGCGCGGGCGGGGGCGGGCGCGCGCGGGCCTCGTCCGGGGGGCCGTCGCGATCCGTAGAAGGCGCTCGGCGTTCCTCTTCTCCTCATTCCATCGGGCCAGTTGAGCCCGCACCCCGGTCCGGTCAGGGCCGGCGGTGCCACGCACCCTGGGAACGGTCATGTCCGACTCCGTCCTGTCCATCTCCGCCGTGTCCGAAATGTCCGGCGCCGCGTTGTCCGGCCGCACCGCCCTGGTCACCGGGGCCTCCTCCGGGATCGGCTGGGAGACCGCCCGGCTGCTCGCCGGGCTGGGCGCGACCGTGCTGGTGCACGCCAGGACCGCCGACGAGGCCGAGGCGGCCGTCGGGCGCCTGGTCGCCGCAGGTGCCCGGCGGGACCAACTCGTCGAACTGGCTGCCGACTTCACCCACCTCGCGGAGATCGCGGTGCTGGCCGGCACGGTCGTCAAGCACTACCCGGCGCTGGACCTGCTGGTGAACAACGCCGCGGCGATGGCTCCCGAGCGCTGCACCCTCACCGAGGACGGCAACGAGGTCTCGCTCCAGGTCAACTTCCTGGCCGCGCACCTGCTGGCGCGGCTGCTGCGGGCGCCGCTCTCGGCGGCCGGCGACGCCCGGATCGTCAACGTCTCCTCCTCGCTGCACCGCACCGCCTCGATGAACTGGGCGGACCCGCACCGGACGAAGCGGTACTCGCGGGTCGCCGCGTACGCCCAGTCGCAGCTCGCGCTCACCATGGCGACCGCCGAGATGGCGCCGGCCGGCTCCGGCATCACCGCCGTCAGCCTCAACCCGGGCCAGTGCGCCACCGCGCTGCTGCCGCTGTACGGGCGTACGGGCGCGCCGGCCGCGGAGGGGGCGGCGGCCGTGGTCCGGCTCTGCCTGCCGGGCGTCGCGGTCGCCAACGGCGCCTACTACGAGGGCGGTTCGGTCGCGCAGACGGCGCTGGTCGCCCAGGAGGAGCGTTCGTTGAAGCGGCTGGCGAGGCTCGCCGACCAGTTGGTCGGCCGGGCGGCCTGAACCGGGCCGACCCGACGTCCACGAGGAGGACCGCCGTGTCCGAGCGCGCCCGTAAGAAGAGGGCCCGTCGGAAGAAGACGGCGAACCGCGGCGGCAGGGCCGGCCAGGGCTGAGCCGCCCGGCCCTCGCCGGAGGGTGACGGCTGCCGGGCGCCGGGAGGGCGCGCCAAGAGCGCGTCAAGAACGGTGCCCGGCGGCGTCAAGGAGGTGTCAGGGAGCACCTCGTCGCCGGTGACGCGGCACTAGCGTCGCGCGGCGGAAGTGGAGAAACGGTTCTGTGCTTTGGTTCCGGCCGGGGCGTCGGCAGACCGTGCGACGGGGGAAGGGACGGGTGGTCATGACGACCTCCATGGAGCACCGGGCGAGCGCCCCGCGGGAGGACGACCCTGCCGAGGAGGGTCGCGCCGGGGAAGGCCGGGGCCGGGAGGAACGGGCCGAGGAGGGCCGCGCCGGGAAGGCGCCGGGCGCCCCGGCCCGCCTGGGCCGGGCCGTCCGCAGGACGGGCAGCCGGGCCTACTGGACCACCCCGCGCCTGGTCCGCGGCCTCACCGCACTGAGCCTGGCCGCCCTGCTCGCCCTCGGCGCCACCGCCACCGCCGTGCTCGGCGGAGCCCGCGACGGCACCGACACCATCGGCCACCGGGCCGCCCCGCAGGCCACCCGCGCCGCCGACCTCTACTTCGCGCTCAGCGACATGGACGCCCAGGCCGCCAACCTGCTGCTGGTCGGCGCCGACCCCGACTACACCGCGCTGCGCCGGCAGACCCTGGACGCCTACGAGCAGCGCCGCGCCCAGGCCGACGACGACCTCCAGCAGGCCGCCCAGGCCGCCGCCGGCGATCCGGCCGGGCAGCGCGCCGTCCAGCTGGTGCTCGGCCGACTGGGCGGCTACGAGGCCCTGGTGGCCCAGGCCCGGCTGCTGGAGGAGCAGGCCAAGGCACCGGCCGGACAGCCCTCCCCGGCCGCCCTGGACACCTACCGGCAGGCCACCGACCTGCTGCGCCAACAGCTGCTGCCCGCCGCCGACCAGGTCACCGCCGCCAACGAGGCCACCGTCGAGCAGGTGTACTCCGGGCAGCGCCGGGCGCTCGGCGCTGGCTGGTGGTGGCTGCTCGCCGTCGGCCTGCTCGCGCTGGCCGCGCTGCTGGGCCTCCAGCGCGCCCTCGCCGTGCGCTACCGGCGGGTCCTCAGCCCGGCGTTGGCCGCCGTCACCGTGCTGACCGGCGTGGCGCTGGTGACCGCGCTCGCCCTGGCGGGCCGTGCGGACGACCGCCTGGTGACGGCGAAGAGCAACGCCTACGACTCGGTGATCGCGCTCAGCCGGGCCCGCGCCGTGGCGTAAGACATGAACGCCGACGAGAGCCGCTACCTCACCGACCCGAGCCGCGCCGCCGCCTACGAGCAGGGCTTCCTCGACAAGGCGCAGGTGATCGTCCGCCTCGACGGGGCGGCACTGCCGGACTACGGCGCCCGGCTGGCCGACGCCGCCGCCCGGCACCGCGCGGACCGTACGGTGGTCCCCTTCGGCGGCTACCTGGGGAGCGAGCTGCACAACATCACCTTCGCGGGCGAGCAGGACGCCGCTGAGCGGGTGCTGGACGCCTTCCAGCAGTACCAGCGGACCGACCGCGGGATCCGCGAGCTGCGCGACGCCGGGAGGCTGAAGGAGGCGGTCACGCTCAACACCGGGCTGTCGAAGGGTCAGTCCGACTACGACTTCGGGCAGTTGGGCACCGCGATCGGGGACACCATCGCGATCAACGCGGGTGCGATGGACCGGGCGGTCGCCGCGACCGACGACGACCTCGACGGCACCACGGCGGCGCTGGCCGGCGGGGTGCTGGTGTTGGCGCTCGGCCTCACCGCGTTCGGGGTGCGGGCCAGGCTGCGCGAGTACCGGTAGCGGGCCGCGCTTCCCGCCCCCGTTGCTCACCGTTGCTCACTTCTCGGTGACAACTCGGCCTCGGTCCAAGGACGTTCGGTGCCGCCGCGGGGCCGGCGGGGGAGTCTCCCCGGCGACGGGGGAGGAGGCCCGGATGCGGGCGATCGCGGGGATGATGACGGCGGCCGTGGCGGCCGGGCTGCTGTTGGGCGGGGCGGTGGGCCTGGTGCTGTTCGTCGTCACGGACTGGTCCGAGCCGATCGTGCGGTCGCTGTACGAGCAGGGGCCGTTCTTCTGGTTCCTCGGCACGCCGTAGCTGTTCGGACCCGTGGGCCTCAGCCGGGCAGCAGCCGCTGGTACTCGGCCTCCGGGTCCAGCTGGCGCCGGTACTCGACGTGCAGCCGGACGGTGCCGTCCGCTCCGGCCAGGCGGTCGAGCGGGCCCTGCCAGGCCGGCAGCGGGCGGGGCCGCGGCCACTGCTGGGCGAGGACGGCCAGCGGGGTGCCGTCGGCGGCGCGCACCACCCAGGTGGCGAGGCCGCCGCCGATCAGCGGGAGCCGGGGCCGGGGGAGCCCGAGGGCGGTGAGCGCCGCCGGGGCGTCCAGGTCGTCGGGGAGCGTGGCGGTCCCGGCGTGCGGGGCGTCGGCGTCGTCGCCGGCCGCGACGCTGTCCCGGGTGAGGTGGATGCGCATGACGCGAGGATAGGCGTCGGGGCCGTGGACGCGCCCGGGGGCGTGACCCGCAGGGGTGGCGGAGGGGTCCTCACCCGTGTGCCGGATTGACAAGGGTCCTTGCCGTACCGGCAAATGGCAGGCATGGCCGACGAAGAGTTCGAGAACGTCCTCACCACGGTGGGCCCGCGGCTGCGGGCGCTGCGCAGGGAGCGCGGCACCACGCTCGCCAAACTGGCGGCCGCCACCGGCATTTCGCTCAGCACGCTGTCCCGGCTGGAGTCCGGGCAGCGCAAGCCGACGCTGGAGCTGCTGCTGCCGCTGGCCCGGGAGTACCGGGTGCCGCTGGACGAACTGGTCGGTGCCCCGGCCACCGGAGACCCGCGGATCCACCCGCGCCCGGTGACCAGGAACGGCCAGACCATCGTCCCGCTCACCCGCCACCTGGGAGGCCTGCACGCCTACAAGCACATCGTGCCGCCCGGCCGGAACGCCGGGCCGGACCTGGAGCTGAAGGTCCACGAGGGGTACGAGTGGCTGTACGTGCTGTCCGGGCGGCTGCGGCTGGTGCTCGGCACCCACGACCTGGTGCTGGCGGCCGGTGAGGCCGCCGAGTTCGACACCCGCACCCCGCACGCCTTCGGCAACGCGGGCCCGCAGCCGGTGGAGTTCCTCAGCCTGTTCGGTCCGCAGGGCGAGCGCATCCACGTCAGGGCGCGCCCGGGAACCTCTGTTCGGTAGGTTCGTTCCTGACAGGGGGTCTTCCTACCGGCTCCCGCCAGGCCGTCGGAGGGGCCGAGGAAATGACTGTGCAGCAGAGCGCGGAGTCCGGCGAGAGCGGCGGAGCCGCGGAGCGCGAGGGGGCCGGGGACGGCCGGGCGGGGGCGGAGGCGGGTACGGGCACCGCGGTGGCGGAGGGGGCGGACGCGGTGAACGCGGGCGCCGACGCTCCCGGGAAGGCCGACGAGGAGGCCGAGCGCCCCCGGAAGAAGCGCCCGTTCTGGCAGGAGCTGCCGATCCTGCTGGTGATCGCGCTGCTGCTCTCGCTCGGCATCAAGACCTTCTTCGTGCAGGCCTTCTCCATCCCCTCCGGCTCGATGGAGCAGACCCTCGCGATCGGCGACCGGGTGCTGGTCGACAAGTTCACCCCGTGGTTCGGCGCCAAGCCCGAGCGCGGCGAGGTGGTGGTGTTCCGCGATCCGGGCGGCTGGCTGGAGGGCACGCCGGCGAGCTCCGGCGACTCCGTCATGGGCAGTGTCCAGAAGGTGCTCAGCACCGTCGGCCTGATGCCCTCGGCGGACGAGAAGGACCTGATCAAGCGGGTGATCGCGGTCGGCGGGGACACCGTCGACTGCGAGGCGGGCGCGCCGCTGAGGGTGAACGGCGTCGCGCTGGACGAGCCGTACCTGTTCCCCGGTGCGACGCCCTGCGACAACGACCCGGTGGGCACCGTCACCGTGCCCAAGGGCAAGCTGTGGGTGATGGGCGACCACCGCAACAACTCGCGGGACTCCCGCTGGCACCACAACGAGACCGGCGACGGCTTCGTGCCGGTGGACAACGTGGTCGGCCGGGCCTTCGTGGTCGCCTGGCCGCTGTCGGACTGGTCCACCCTGCCCGTCCCGGACACCTTCGACAAGGTGCCGGCCGGGGCGGCGGGCGCGGCCGGCGCGCCGTTCGAGGCGCCGCCGGCGCCGGAGGCCGCCGCGCTGGCCGGGATCGTGCCGCTGGCCCTGTGGCAGCGGCGGCGGTCGGCGCGCAAGTCGTCGGCGCGCACGCCGTCGGTGCAGGAGCCCTCGATGCGGAAGGACCGCTGAGGCCGGCTCGCCCCGGCACCCCGACCCGGCCGGTCCTCCGGCCGGGTCGATCGTCTTCGACGGAACTCCTCCCGCTGACCTCTACACGCCTGTAGAGTTCAGGAGGTGAGCTGCACCCCGGCCGTGGGGGGGCCCCCCCCCGGGGGGGGGGGGGGGGGGGGGGGGGGGGGGGGGGGGGGCCCGGGGGGGGGGGGGGGTTTTAAACAAAAACAAACCACCACAAAAGCCCCCCGCGCGGTT
>NZ_JBHJSJ010000005.1:246765-257435 GCF_042268845.1 Kitasatospora sp. NPDC056273
TCTTCTACGGAACTCCTCCCGCTGACCTCTACACGCCTGTTGTGTTCTGGTGGTGCGCTGCCCCCCGGCCGTCGGCCGCCCCCGCGGGGGGCGTCCGGCGGCCGGGTCCGGGTCGGGAGACGGAGCCGTGATGGAGAGTCAGTGCAGTCCCGTGGGCGCCGGAGGTCCGGTGGGAACGGAACCGGCGGACCGGGACGTCCAGTGGGTCTACCAGCCGGTCGAGGTGGACCTCGGGGGCGGCGCCTGGGCGCTCGGCCGGATCAGCGGGTGGTGGCAGGACGCGGCCGGGCAGCGCTGGTGCCGGCTGCGGATCGGCCGCAGCGGGCAGCCCGCGCGCTGGCAGCCGTTCGATCCGGCACGGGTGCTGCTGCTGCCGGCCACCGGGCTCTGAGCGGGGACGGTCGAACGTTGTTGGCGGAACCGTTCGATGGGCCCTATCGTCCCTGGGAGCGACCGCTGACAGGCCATTGAGCGACCGGGGACGACGTGAGTTCGGAGATCTACTTCAGCAGCAACTACCGCGACATGTGCGAGCAGCACGGCACCGGCGCGGGCTTCCAGTTCGAGTTCTACTGCTACCGCTGCTCGGACACCTGGCGTTCGACGTTCGAACCGTTCCGGACCGGCCAGATGGCCGGCTGGATAGGCAAGGGCGTCAGTGCGGCCTGGAACCTGATCGGCGGCAACGCCAACACCATCAGCAACGCCGCCGACGGGCTGGCCGGGCAGACCTGGGGCACCTCGCGGGACGCCGCGTTCCAGCGGGCCATCACCAACGCCCAGTCCCACTTCAACCGTTGCGCCCGGTGCACCCAGTACACCTGCGGGCGCTGCTTCGACCCGGCCCAGGGCCTGTGCCACAACTGCGCCCCGGACACCGCGGCCGAGGCGGTGGCGGCGCAGCACCGCGGTCTCAACGACGCGGTCACCGAGCGCGCGTTCAAGGCCGGGCAGCAGTCCGGGGCCGGGTACGACGTCAACACGCCGCGGCAGCTGGTCTGCCCGCAGTGCCACACCGAGACCCACGGCACGCCGTTCTGCCCGGGCTGCGGCTTCCGGCTGGCGCAGCCCGTCCAGTGCACGGGCTGCCGCCAGGACGTCCCGGACGGCGCCGCGTTCTGTCCGTCCTGCGGGACGAGGCGCTGACACCCCTCGGACGTACGACGGCGGGGCGCTCCCGGGGCGATGATCCGGGGGCGCCCCGCCGTCGTACGGGGGGACCGCTGTGCGAGGAGGCCGGGCTCAGCCGTACGAGAGGTTGGCGCAGGGGTCGTCGTCGGCCGAGCGGGCGGCGCCGCTGATGCTGGTGGGCAGCGGGGCCGGTGCGGTGGCGGCGCCGCCGGGGGCCGGCGTGGCGGGGCCCGCCGGGTTGGCGGCGGCGAAGTCGTGGCCGAGGACGACGCTGACGCCCCGGCCGCCGGGCTGCACGGTCGCGCCGGGGAAGAGCTTGGCGACCGACTCGGCGGCGGTGCGCTCGCCGGTGCCGTACTCGACGACGGTGGTGCTGCGCGGCTTGCCGACCGCGTTGCCGACGCCGGTGACGGTGTAGCCGGCGCCCTTGACGGTCTCCGCGGCCCGGCCGCCGAGCCCGGTCTCGCCGGTGCTGTTGAGCACGGAGACCTTCACCTCGGCGGCCTTGGCGTCCGGGGCGGCCGTCGGGGCCGGAGCGGCCGCGGGGGTGGTGGCGGGATCCGCGGCGGGGGAGGCGGAGCCGGCTTCGGCCGGGGCGCTCGCGTCCTGGCCGTCGATGGTGCGGTCGGCCTTGAGCGCGGCCCAGAGCTGGTCCACGTCCGGGTGGACCAGGGCGACCCGCGGGCCCTCGTAACGCCACGGCACGGTCAGGAACTTGATGTCGTGCAGGTCCACGTCCTTGAGTTCCATGGCGAAGGAGAGCAGCTTGGCGGCGGAGCCGAGGCCGGGGTCGACGGTCAGCGACTTCGTGGCCGCGTCGGCGAGTGGCAGCAGCGTGGTCGGGTCCATGCCGTGGGACTTCACCTCCTTGATGAGGGAGGAGAGGAAGGCCTGCTGGCGCTTGGTGCGGCCGATGTCGGAGCCGTCGCCGATGCCGTGCCGCACCCGGACGTAGTCCAGCGCGCTCTGGCCCTCGACCTTCTGCTTGCCCTTGGCGAAGAGCAGCTTCCCCTTGCGGCCGAGGTTGGGGTTGAGGTCCCCCTCGTGGATGTCGTTCGGCAGGCAGACCTCGACGCCGCCGACCGCCTTGGTCATCGACGCGAAGCCGTTGAAGTCCACCACGATGGTGTGGTCGACGCGCAGGTTGGTGAGCTTCTCGACGGCGTTCTGGGTGCAGGCCGGGTTGCCCTGGTCGCTGTCGCCGACCGAGAAGGCGCTGTTGAACATCACATTGGTCTGTTCCTTGGTCCACTTGCCGTTGGGGAGCTTGCACGGCGGGATGGTGACCAGGGAGTCGCGGGGGATGGAGATGCCGACGGCGTGCTTGTGGTCGGCGTAGACGTGCAGCAGGATCGCGGTGTCCGAGCGGGCGCCGCCGTCCCCGCCGCCGCCCAGGTCGCTGTTGCCGTTGCCGCGGCTGTCCGAGCCGATCATCAGCACGTTGACCGGGGTGCGGCCCTGGGAGTCCGGGGCCGCGGCCTCCGGGCGGTCCTTGCTGAGGGCGTCGCCGTCGAAGGTGCTGATGTTGCTGTTGAGCCGGTAGTAGAGGGCGGCGCCGCCGAGGACGGCGAGGGCGGTGCAGCCGGCGGTCGCCCAGAGCACCTTCTCCTTGGTGCTGCGCTTGGGCTTCTTCTTCGCCCGGCCCGCCGCACGGCCCTCCGCCGGGCCCTCCGCCGGGCCCTCCGCTATGTCCGAGCTGTCCGGGTTCTGACCGGTTCCGGTCCGGTCGGCCCTCCGGCCGGTGCTCCGGCGCCCGCCCGCCCGGTGCGGCGAATTCTCGGCTCCGGGGGAACCCTTGCGGCCAGACACGTCGTCATCCTCCACAGTTGCCACGCGCCCCCCGTCGAAGCGGCGGGTTCGCGTGGCCGGGGGCCGGAGCCGATCCGGGCAGGGCCCGTCGCTAAACTTTTACACCGCTGTAGAACTTCAGTGGAGCATACTAGGCGCGGATGGGAAAACCAGCTGGTCAGACCATGAGAAATTGGTCAGATCGGCGGGGTCCGCGCTGCTCCGGAACCGCTTTGAGGAGCACGATGACTAGTCGGATCATACGTTCGATGGCTGGCGCCCTGGTGGCCCTGCTGGCCGCCACCGGCCTCACCGCCGTGGCATCGGGTGCGGCGGCGGTGGCCGCACCCCGAACCGTCGCGGCCGCCGCCGCGAACCCGGGGGCGGCCGTGGGGGCCTCCACCGCGGACGCCGGTACGGAGGTCCGTACCGGGGCGAGCGCCACCTCCGGTGCCTCCGTCACCACGGTCGCCTCCGGTGCCTCCACCGCCGAGGCCGCGAACCTCGCCAAGGAGGAGAAGAAGAAGTCGGGCTTCTTCGCCAAGCTGGGCAAGTTCCTGCTGGTCGTGGTGATCCTGATCATCCTGTTCGTGGTGCTGCTGATCGTCGGGATCGTCTACGCGGCCAAGCGGATCTTCAGCCGCCGCAAGTAGCCGCGAGTAGCCGCGAGGCGTCGGGAGCCTCTCGCCGCCGCCGGGAGCCACCCGCCGTGGTCGGGAGCCGCCCGTCGTAGAGGGGAACCACCCGCCGCCGCGACCCGGGCGTCGCCACCGCCTTCGGGCGGTGGGCCGGAACGACCGCCCGGGCAGGCCACTCGACGGCGATTGGCCATGGCCCGGGCGCCGAGACCGCCCGAGGATGAACGCCATGAGCGACCACCACTCCCACGAGGCCCCCGACGAGCTGCGCCCCGAGAGCCGGGTCGTCCACCCGCCGCTCACCGAGGTCACCGGCAGCCGTCCGCTGGGCGTCCCGCTGCACCAGGGCCACCTGTTCGCCTTCGACACCGGCGACGCGCTCGCCGGAGCCCACGGGGGACCGGACGGCGCCTTCTTCTACAACCGCTTCGGCAACCCCACCGTCCGCTCGCTGGAGCAGGCCGTCGCCGGACTCGAGGGCGGCACCGGAGCCCTCGCCACCGCCTCCGGCATGGGGGCGATCAACACCGCGCTGCTCGCCCTGCTGCGTGCCGGCGACCACGTGATCGCCCAGCGCAGCCTGTACGGCGGCACCGTCGGCGCGCTGACCGACCTCACCGAGCGCTGGGGCGTCGAGGTCGGCTACGTGAACGGCGACGACCCGGCCGGAGTGGCGGCCGCACTGCGCCCCACCACCCGGGTGCTGTTCCTGGAGACCGTCTCCAACCCCACCACCCGGGTCACCGACCTGCCCGGGCTGATCGCCGTCGCCAAGCGGGCCGGGGTGGTGAGCGTGGTGGACAACACCTTCGCGACCCCGCTGCTGTGCCGCCCGATCGAGCACGGTGCGGACATCGTGATCCACTCCGTGACCAAGTACCTCGGCGGACACTCGGACGTCCTCGGCGGGATCGCCGTCTTCGCCGACCCGGCGCTGCACCACCAGGTCTGGCGGCGCTCGCTCGAACTCGGCGCCGCCGCCGACCCGTTCGCCGCCTGGCTGACCCTGCGCGGGATGCAGACCCTCGCCCTGCGGGTCCGCCGCCAGTGCGAGACCGCGCTCGACCTGGCCGGCCGGCTCGCCGCCCACCCCGCGGTCACCGCCGTCCACTACCCGGGGCTGCCCACCCACCCCGACCACGACCTCGCCCGCCGCCTGTTGCCCGACGGCCACGGCGGAGTCCTGGCCTTCGACCTGGCCGGCGGCCGGGAAGCGGCCGCGACGTTCACCGAGTCCGTCCGGCTCGCCTCACTGGCCCCGTCGCTGGGCGACGTGCACACCCTGGTGCTGCACCCGGCCAGCACCTCCCACCGGCAGCTGTCGGACGAGGAGTTGGCGGCGGCGGGCATCGGCCCGGGGACGGTGCGGGTGTCGGTGGGCATCGAGCACCCCGAGGACATCTGGGCGGACGTCCGGCGGGCGCTGGCGAAGGTGTGAGCGGAGGTGCGGGGCGGGGGAGGTGCGGGCCGAGGGGCCGTCAGGGCCGGGCGGCTGTCGCGGTGAGGACCGGCGCGCGGCGGCCCGTCAGCGCTGCCGGGGGCGCGCCACCAGCAGGGCGATGTCGTCCTCGGCGGCGGCCGGGGGCGGGGCGAGGGAGTGGAGGACGGCGTCGAGCAGCTCGTCGAGGTTCCCGGTGGCGGGCAGGCACAGGGCCGCGAGCCGCTCCAGGGAGGCGTCGATGTCCTCGTCCCGGCGCTCGACCAGGCCGTCGGTGTAGAGCAGCAGGGTCTGGCCCGGCAGGAGCGGGTGGGCGGTCTGCTCGTAGCCGCCGAGGCCGGTGCCGAGCGGCGGCCCGGTGGGGACGCGCAGCAGCTCGGTCGGACGGCCGGGGGCGATCAGGGCGGGCGGCAGGTGGCCCGCGCTGGAGAGGGTCCAGCGGCCCCGGCCCGGGTCGGCGAGGGCCAGCAGGCAGGTCGCCGGGCGGGCGGAGTCGTCGGCGGAGATGACGTTGTCGAGCTGGCGCAGGATCCGGTGCGGGGGCAGGTCCATCCCGGCGAGGTCGCGCAGCGCGGAGCGGTAGTGGCTCATGTCGACGGCGGCCTCGACGCCGTGCCCCATGACGTCGCCCATCGCCAGCAGGGTGCGCCCGAACGGCAGGCGGACCGTCTCGAACCAGTCGCCGCCGACCACCGAGGAGCTCCCGGACGGAAGGTACCGGGAGGCGAGGGAGAGGTTCTGGTGCGGGTTGCCGGGCTCGCTCAGCAGCGCCCGCTGGAGCTCCAGGGCGATGCCCTGGGACCGGGCGAAGCTGCGGGCGTTGTCGAGGGCGGTGGCGGCGCGGGCGGCGAGATCGCCGAGCAGGGCGGCCTCGTCGGGGGTGAAGGCCGGGCCGGCGGCGGTGCGGCCGAGGGTGAGCAGCCCGATCAGGCGGCCCCGGGCGGCCAGCGGGAGGACCAGCAGCGAGGTGGTCCCGGCCGGGCAGGAGTCCTCGGGCCCGGGCTCGGTGAGCACGGCGACGCCGCCCGCCAGGCTGCGCGCGGCGGCCGAGCCCTCCCGGTGGCGGATCGATTCGCCGGGCCGGGGCAGCTCGGCGAGGGCGTCGGCCAGCGCGGGTACGGCCCGGGCGCCGACGCGGTGCAGCCGCTGGGACGCGCCGTGGCCGACCCGGGCCGGCTCGACCGCGGGCGGCAGCACGTCCACGGTGGCGAGATCGGCGAGCCGGGGGACGGCGAAGGCGGCGAGCTCGGTGCCGGTGGTGCCGACGTCGAGGGTGGTGCCGATCCGTTCGGTGGCGGCGTCCAGCAGGGCGAGCCGGGCCCGGGCCCGCTCCAGCTCGCGCAGCTGCTCGCGGGCCGGGTCGGGGTCGTCCAGCACGACGACGATCACGCCGGTGGTCCGCCCGGAGTGCCGCAGGGCCCGGTAGCGCACCCGCAGGCCGGGCGGTACGGGGGCGCCCGCGCCGTCCGGTCCTCCGGTGGCGTGCTCGCGGGCGAGCCCGTCGGCGAGGACCCGGCGCAGGATGCCGAGGGCCCCGGCGAAGGCGGTGGCCCCGGCGGCGCGGCCGAGCAGGTCGGCGCGGCGCAGCCCGGTGGCGGTGGTGAAGGCCGCGTTCAGGTACTGCCAGCGCAGCCGCTCGTCGAGCAGCGCGACGCCGACCGGGGCGGCGGCGAGGACCTCGCGGAGCCGCTCCGGATCGTCGCCGGGGCCCTCGCCGTCGGCGCTGCCACCGCCGGCGCTGTCACCACTGGTGAAGGCGCCGAGCCGTGCGGCGAGGGCGGCCGCGGTCGCCGCCAGGGACCGGGAGTCCGGTGACGCGGGCCGCGGCCCCTCTGCTCGGTTGCCGTGCCGGAAGTGCATACGCCCATGATCACGCGCCCGGGCGCGGCACGCCCACAAGTGGGTGAAACGTTGACCGGTCGGAGACGGTGCTGTAACGGGGTGCGGCCGGCTCCGCACGGAGCCGGCGGCGAGGCCGTTGGGGAGTGGGGAGGTGGTGGGGAGGCGTGGGTGGGACCGGGGGATACGGCAGGCGAACACCGGATGATCACCGGTCATACTTGGGCGGCGGCGCCCGCCCCGGACGCCGCGGCCCGGGCCGGGCCCACCCGGCCGTACCGGCCCGGACGTACCGACTCGGCCGCACCGGCCCGGACGTACGACCCGGCCGTACCGACCCGCGCCCGAAGATCCAGACCGGAGGAACCCGATGAGCCCCCACCAGCCGACCAGTCGCCCGGCGGCCGGGGCCCCCGGGGTGCCGTGGAACCGGCAGCGGCTGCGCAGCAACAACGAGTGGCTGCTGCTGGAGCTGCTGCGCACCGGCGGCGGCTCCACGCGCGCCCAGCTGGCCCGGGACACCGGTCTGTCCAAGCCGACGGTCTCGGCCGCGCTGGCCGAGCTGGAGCGGGCCGGACTGGTCCGGGAGGCCGGGCGGCTGGCCCCCGAGCGGGGCCGCACCGCTGTGCTGTACGAGGTCGACCCGACGGCCGGGCACGTGCTCGGCGTGGACATCGGCCGGGCCCGGCTGCGGGTGGCGGTGGCGGACCTGGCCGGGACGGTGGTCGCCCGCCGGGACGTGGCCAACCGGGGCCGCTCGGCGAACGCCGTCGCCGACGCCGTCGTCGCCGCCGCGCACGAGGCGATCGCCGAGGCGGGCCTGGCGGCCGGGGACATCGTGCACGCCGTGATCGGCACCCCGGGGGTGTGGGACGAGCAGCGGCGCGGGGTGCGCTACGCCAACAGCCTGCCGGGCTGGGACAGGCCGGGACTGTTCGACCGGATAGGCGAGGGCCTGGGGACGGCCGTCTCGGTGGCCAACGACGCCAACCTGGCGGCGCTCGGCGAGTACACCCTGGGCGCCGGGCGGGGCAGCCGGATGTTCGCCTACCTGCTGGTCGGCACAGGGCTCGGGCTGGGCGTGGTGAAGGACGGCGAACTGCTGCTCGGCGCACATGGCGGGCTGGGCGAGATCGGCCTGGTGCCGCTGTCCGGGCGGCCCGGCGAGCCGCCCGCGACCATCGAGCAGGACGCCGCCGCGGACGCCGTGGTGCGCGCCGCCCGGGACTTCGGGCTGGACGGGGAGTCCGCGGCGCGGCAGCTGACGGCGAAGCAGGTCTTCGAGCGGGCCCGGGCCGGGGAGCCCGCGGCGGTCCGGGCGGTGGAGCGGGAGGCCGAGCGGCTCGCCTACGCGGTGGCCGTGCTCTCGGCCGTCCTGGACCCGGACCTGGTGGTGCTGGGCGGCGGGATCGGCAGTAGCGCGGACCTGCTCCTGGAGCCGCTGGAGCGGGCCCTGCACGGGCTCGCCCCGATGCGGCCGACGCTCGCGCCGAGCCTCCTGGGGGAGGAGGCGGTACTCCTCGGCGCGGTCGCCACGGCGTTGGAGACCGCCCGCCCCGCGGTGTTCGAGCGCCGGACGGCGGGGCTGCGCTGACGGCGGGGCCGCGCTGACGGCCGGTCTGGTCGGACGGTCGGCGGGGCGGGAGCGGTCGGCGGGCGGCCGGTCGGCGGACGCGATTCGGGCGGGGTTCGGGCGGGGTGGCGACGGTCGGTGACCGGCAGGTCTCGATCTGCCAACGAGTGGGGATTCGGTGGACGGTACGTGTGCGATTCCTGCTTCAATCGCACGACTCATCCAAACGGAACGGAGCGTTCTCCTCCCATGCCTTCACGGATACCCGGTCGCCGTCGGGCCGGCCTGGCCGGATTCGCCGGACTCGTGCTCACCGTCGGCCTGGCGCTGACGGGTTGCGACCCGTCGGCGGCCGACGGCGGTGCCACGGCCTCGGCCACGCCGACCGCCACCACCCCCGCGGCGACCACCCCGCCGGCGACGCCCGCCGCGGCGGTCCCGCCGGCGGCCCCGGCCAGCACCCCGCCGGCCCAGCCGGCACCCGCGGCACCGGTGGCCACGCCCCCGCCCGCGGCCCCTCCGGGCCAGCCCAGCGCCCCCGCGCAGCCGCCCGCCACCAAGGCGCCGCAGCCGAAGGTGACCACGGCCCAGCCGCCGAAGGACCCGGAGCCCCCCGCGGCGGCGGCCGGTGCCGGCGCCGGATGCGAGATCCGTTCGAACGCGGGCAACTGCTACGAGGCGGGCCAGTTCTGCCGCAACGCGGACCTGGGCAAGAGCACCCACGAGGCCGGCGGCCGGGTGATCTACTGCCGGATGGTCAGCGGGAAGCCGCACTGGCAGGTCTGAGGCCTCCCGGCCCCGGGGCGGACCGGACGGTTCGCCCTCAGGCGTCGATGACGCCCAGGGTGTCCCAGAACAGGTGCTCGTAGGCCTGGAGCAGCAGCCCGTACTCGTGTGCGGTGGCCAGGGTCGGCTCGTCCAGCCGGTCCAGGCCCAGGGCGTCGGCGGCCTGCTGCTCCAGCTCGGGCGCGGGCTGGGCGAAGAAGTCGAAGAACGCGCAGGACTCGTCGGAGAAGCCGTACTGGCGGCGCAGCGCCTGCGCGATCGTGGCGCAGTAGCCGCCCCAGGCCGCGAAGTTGGCGACGAGCGCGGCGGCCGCGGCGGCGGGCTCGCCGTTCAGGGCGAGCCAGGCGAGGTAGTGCGGGTAGGCCTGGCACCCGGGCAGCGGCGGGTGGGCCTCCAGCGCGCCGTGGTCGAGTCCGACGGCGGCGCCGAGCGCGGACAGGGTGCGCAGCGCGGCGCTCTCGCCCTCGGCCAGGGTGGCGAACCAGGCGCTGACCGGCCGGTCCGCGGTGCGGCCGGCGAGCAGCAGCAGGCTGCGGCGGTCGGAGCGGATGATCCGGTGCTGCTGGGCGGCGAGTTCGGCCAGCGCCGAGCGCGGCGCGGTGCCGTCGGCGAGCGCTGTGACCAGCGCGGGGGCGGTGTCGCCGGGTGCCAATTCGGCCCGCAGGTGCTGGATCTGGTCGAGGATCGGGTGGTTCACCGGTGCCTCCGGGGTGCGGTTCGGTCCGGTGCCATTCCTACCGCCTGGCGGTGCCGGTGCGGCGGCGACAGGCCGGGGCCCGAGGCGGGGACCGGCTCCCGGCCGGGGCGGCGCCGGGCCGGGAGCTGGTGGCGTGGGGAGACGGGGGGTGCCCCCCGTGCGTCAGGAGTCGGCGCAGGCCTTCCCGATCTCGCCGGCAGCGTCGGTGATCGGTTTGAAGTCGGGCTGCTTGCCCTTGGAGACCCGGTCGATGGCGTCGTTGACGGCCTTGGAGAGCCGGTCGGCGGCCGCGTCGATCTTGTCCCCGTTACCCTCGCGGATCTTCTTGGTGTCGTCGGCGACCTTCCGCAAGGCCTCGACGGTGTGGTTGCGGCGGCTCTCGTCGGTGATCTGCCCGACGTTGATCGCCGAATCCGCGAGGTCCTGGACGTCGCCGGTGAGGCTGATCGCCCGCTTTCCACAGTCCAGGGCCTGGTCGGCGTCGCACGCGGTGAACAACGGGGCCGCGAGCAGCAGTGCGAGCGTGGTGGCGGCCAGACGGTACGGCTTCCTTGTCATGTCTCTATCCCTCCCGCCCCTATCAACGCCGGTCCGTCGTGCGGAGGTTCCGGAAGACTGCGTGAACCGTTGGGAAAGTCTTTGCTTCCAGCGGAATGTGATGTTCCGTCAGTTTTGTGCGGGAAGGATCCGGGCGTGGGGGCCCCCCCGGCCGGCCGCGGGGGCGCCCGCGACCGCGACCGGCAGCACCGCGCCGCCCGGGACGGCCGTGGCAGGACGCTC
>NZ_JBHJSJ010000005.1:257445-302041 GCF_042268845.1 Kitasatospora sp. NPDC056273
TGGTCTGTCCGGTTTGGTTATGTTTTTTCCCCCGTTTTTTTTGTTGGTCCCTTTTGTTTGGGGGGGGTCGGCGCGGGGGCCCCCCCGGGGGGGGCGGCGGGGGGGCCCCACGCCCGGGCAGGCGCTACCGGTTGGCGGATTCGGTCAGGTCATGCACCAGGCGGGCGATGGTCGGCACCGCCACCGCGTGCGCGTCGGCCGCCCGCAGCACGGCGCCGCCGATGGCGTCCAACTCGGTCGGCCGTCCGGCCTCCACGTCGCGCTGCATCGAGGACCTCATCGTCCCGGGGATGCGGTCGAAGGAGGCGAGCAGCGTCTGCGCGTCCGCCGGCGCGCCGACCGCCCGGGTGACGGCGGTGATCTCGTCCAGCACGGCGAGGAGTTCGGCCCGGTGCTCGGTGCGTACGGTGCCGATCCCGCTCGCGTGGCGGGTGGTCAGCAGGGCGAACGGGGCGAGGAAGGAGAGCTTGCTCCACAGCATCGCCGTCTCGTCCTCGCGCAGTGCGACGTCCAGACCGGTGTGCCGCAGCCGCTCGGCGAACTCGGCCACGGGGGAGTCGGGTTCGGCGTCCGCGCCCAGCTCGATGGCGGCGAACGGGCTGGTGTGCTCGATCAGCCCGGGCGCCGTCCGGGCGGCCTCGACCCGGATCGTGCCGGCCACCACCCGTGCGGCCGGGTAGCGCTCGCGCAGCACGGCCATGTGGTCCAGGCCGTTGAGCAGCGGCACCACGATCCCGGTGCCGAGCACCTCCGCGGGCAACCGGTCCAGCGCGGCGGCCAGCGCCGTCTCCTTGACCGTCACGAAGACGGCGTCGACCGGCTCGCGCAGCTCGGTCGCCGCCTCCACCCGGACGGTGAACTCGCCGAACTCGGCGCTGCGGACCCGCAGTCCGTCCCGCGTGATCGCGGCCGCGGTCGCCTCGCCGGCCAGGCAGACGACCCGATGGCCGTCGCGGGCGAGCAGCCCGCCGATCAGTCCGCCGACGCCTCCGGGGCCGAGGACGGCGACGGTCAGGGGGGTGGTGGTCATGGTGACTCCTGTGGGTGGGTGGGGTGGTGAGGGACGGGGAAGCGGGGGCCGGGTGCGGTTACGGTGAGCGGCGGGATGCGCCCGCCCGGCTGGAAGAGCAGGCCGTCGCCCGGGAGCAGCCACGGACGAAGGTGCCGCGCATCCCGCAGGGCAGCAGCCCGCCGTGCGGGGCCGGCAGCCCGCACACCTCCGCCTCGGTGGGGCCGAAGCGCGGCTCGGGCAGCAGGTCGATGGTCACCGGATCATGATTCCCGGTCGGGCGGGCCCGGCGGGAGGCGGGGGCGTAAAAGGGGAGGGCGTGCCCGGCTCCGGCGGGTTTAGGGTGCGCCGGTGGAGGCTGTGCGGCGAGGGGGAGTCGGCGGATGACGGCGGACGGGCGGCTGGCGGCGGCGGTACGGGCGCGGGATGTCGACGGCGTGTGGGAGGCACTCGCCGCGGGCGCGGATCCGAACGCCCGCGATGCGGACGGGCTGCCCCTGCTGTGGGCGGCCGTGAACGGGTTCGACCACGAGGTCGCCGGTGTCCTGGTCGACCACGGTGCCGATCCGGACCGTCCGCTGCCCGACGGGACGACCCCGCTGCTGCGCGCGGTGGACCTCGGTTCGTCGGCGCTGGTCGGGGCGGTGCTGGGGAAGGACCCGGCGCTGCGGTTGCCCGCCGACGCCCGTGAGCACCTGCTCGCCCTGGCCAGGGCCTGGCACGAGACGGGGACGGAGGAGGAACTGCGGCGACGGACCGGGGCCGTGGGGCCGGCGGAGTGGGTGTGGGTGACCGAGCAGTACGCGGACGTCGAGCAGGTCTCCCTCGGCGGGCTGACCGTGCGCGCCGGGCACGGGGCCGTGCTGACCGGGCTGGAGTGGCGGTTCCGCGTCCTCACCCCGGTCGACGAGTTGGTGGCCAGGGCCGTCCGGCACCGGGAGCCGGGGCACGTCGGGCAACAGGCCGTCCGGTTCGTGCTCGGGGAACGCCGCAGTCGGGAGACCTGGTCGGCCCTGACGGCCCACCACCGGCACCCCGACCCCGCGCACCGCCGCTTCCTCGCGGCCTTCCTGTGCGACGCCCCGCTCCTGCGGATGGGGCACGCGGTCGAGTACGAGGCGGAGGAGACGGAGCTGCTCGTCGCCTGGGCGTCGGCGGAGCCGGACGGCGGGGTGCTCGCCGAGGTCCTCCGAGCCCTGGGCGGTCGTGAGCATCCGGAGGAGGAGACCGTCGGGTTGCGGCACGCCGCCGCGTCCGTCCTGGCCCCGCCCGCCGACCGGACGCCCGAGGCCGCCGACGCCCTGGCGGCACTGCTGGACGTGGACGACCGGCCGGTGCGCCTGGAGGCGACCTACGGCCTCGCCCTCCGGGCCTGGGAGGCCCGCAATCCGCCCGAGGGGACGTAGCACCACCTGCGGGGTTCGGTTTTCCGAACCCCGGATTCGGGTGCCAGCACAATCGATCTCCCGGCCCCGGACGCCCACGATGGAGGGCATGAACGGGATGACGACAGCCGCCGCCACGGCGGCGCACGACGGGGTGACGGACGCGGCCCTGAGCGCGGTGGGGCTGCACCGGCGGTACGGGCGGGGCACGGCGGCCGTACAGGCGCTGCGCGGGGTCTCGGTGGCCTTCGCGCCGGGGACGTTCACGGCGGTGATGGGGCCGTCGGGCTCCGGCAAGACCACCCTGCTGCACTGCCTGGCCGGGATGGACCGTCCGACCGGGGGCACCGTGCGGTGGGGCCGCACCGAGGTGTCCGGGCTGCCCGAGCGGCGGCTGGCGGAGCTGCGCCGCACCCGGGTGGGGTTCGTGTTCCAGGCCTTCAACCTGATGCCGGCGATGACGGTCGGGCAGAACGTCGAGCTGCCCGGCCGGCTCGCCGGGCGGCCGACGGAGCGGGCCGCGGTGCGGGAGGCGCTGGCCCGGGTCGGGCTGGCCGGGCGGGAGCGGCACCGGCCCGGGCAGCTGTCGGGCGGTCAGCAGCAGCGGGTGGCGATAGCCAGGGCGCTGGTCTCCCGGCCGGAGGTGCTGTTCGCCGACGAGCCGACCGGCGCGCTGGACCGGGCCACCGGGCAGGAGGTCCTCGGCCTGCTGCGCTCGGGCGTCGACACCGACGGACGGACCTGCGTGATGGTCACCCACGACCCGGTCGCCGCCGGGTACGCGGACCGGGTGCTGCTGCTGGCCGACGGCCTGCTGGTGGACGAGCTGACCGCGCCGACGGCCGCGCAGGTCGCCGAGCGGCTGAGCCGGTTGGGCGGGTGAGCACGATGAGCAGTCCCGTACTGAGCCTCTCGGCGGGGCAGATCCGCCGCCGCCCGGCCTCCTTCGCCGGGCTGGGGACGGCGCTGTTCCTGGCGGTGGCGGCGGTGACGCTGTTCGGGTCGCTGGTCGCCGCCCAGGTCACGGCACCGGCCGCGGTGGCGCGCACGGCGGTGTCCGGGCCCGGCCTGGTGCTGATCGCCGGGGCCTTCGGCGAGATCGCCGTCCTGGTCGCGCTGTTCGTCGTGGCCAACGCCCTCGGCTTCACCCTGCGCCAGCAGCACCGCGACCTGGCGCTGCTGCGCACCGTCGCGGCGACACCCCGTCAGGTCCGGCGGGTGGTGCGCGCGCAGGTGGTGGCGACCACCCTGCTGGTGTCCGGGCCGGGCGGCCTGGTGGGCTTCCTCGCCGCCCGGGCCTTCCTCGCCGCACTCCAGCGGCGCGGCATGGCCGCACCCGGGCTGCGCATACCCGGGGCGCCGGTGCCGGCGCTGATCGGGCTCGCGGTGGCGCTGCTGGTGGGCCTGGCGGCCAGTGTCGTGGCGGCCCGCCGGATCACCCGGCCCGCCCCGGCCGCCGCACTGACCGAGGGCGCGGGCGGGCCGCGGCGGACGCCCGTGCCGCGGGTGCTCGCCGGGCTGGCGGTGCTCGCGGGTGGTGGGCTGCTGCTGCGACTGGCGGCGAGCCGGCCGGCCGGAGAGCTGGACAAGGCGGGGCAGGCCGCGCTGCTCGGCTCGCTGGTGCTGCTGGTCGCGGTCGGACTGCTGGGGCCGGTGGCGGCGCGGGTCCTGGCGGCGGTGCTCGGCGCCCCGGCGCGGGTGCTCGCGCCCCGGGCGGGCTGGCTGGCGGACGCCAACCTGCGCGGCTACGCGGCCCGGCTCTCCTCGGCGGTGGTGCCGGTCGCGCTGCTCGTCGGGCTCTCCGGCACCCTGCTGGTCCTGACCGGCACCGCCGAGCACGTCGTCCGGGCGACGGGCGCCGCGACCAGCGTCACCAAGCAGAGCGACATCTGGCTGCGCGAGGCGGAGCTCGGGATGCTGGTCTGCTTCGCGGCGGTCTCCACGGTCAACACCCTGGTGGCGCTGACCGCCGACCGGCGCCGCGAGTTCGCGCTGCTGCGCCTGGTCGGGGCGACGCGGCGGCAGCTGCTGCGGATGCTCGGCGTGGAGGCGGTCCTGACCACGGCGATCGGTGTGCTGCTGGGTGCGGCGGTGGCGGCCGCGGCCTCGGGGGCGTTCAGCCTGGCGGTGACGGGCTC
Source organism: Kitasatospora sp. NPDC056273 (assembly GCF_042268845.1). Taxonomy (NCBI): domain Bacteria; kingdom Bacillati; phylum Actinomycetota; class Actinomycetes; order Kitasatosporales; family Streptomycetaceae; genus Kitasatospora; species Kitasatospora sp. NPDC056273. The sequence goes on from NZ_JBHJSJ010000005.1 coordinate 261,978, forward strand.
GGTGGTGCCGGTGGTGCCGGGCGCGGCGTGCGGCTGGGTGGTGCTGGGGGCGGTGGTGCTCACGGTGCCGGGGATCGTGGGCACGGGGCTGTGGGCGGTCGGCGGTTCGGCGGTGGAGACGACGGGCGGGGAACGGGGGTGAGGCGGAGGAGGCGGAGGCCGGCGTCCACGGCGGGTGGGCGCGGGGTCGGTGCCATGGCTGTCCGAGGGGCCGTGCGGACGGAAGGGCAGGTGGATGCGGTGGTCCGGGCGGGTCCTGGTGGATGCTGGGGGCCGGTCGGCGGCTGAATGCCGGTCGGTGAGTGCTGGTCAGTGATTGTCGGTGGGCGAGTGGTGAGGTGGACGGTGGCTGAGCGGCGGCGGTACCGGTCGGTGCGCGGTGGTGAACTGGCCTTCGCGGTGCTCGGGTTGCCGCTCGGGGTGCTCGGCGGCGGGTACGCCGTCGCCGTCCTCTACGCGGGGGCCTTGCTCTCGCTCACCGTGCTGGGCCTGCCGTTCGTGGCGGCCGCGCTGCTCGGGGCGAGGAGGCTCGGCGGGTTGCACCGGTGGCTGGTCGCGCGGCTGCTCGGGGAGGAGGTGCCGGCACCGCGGCCGCTGCCGCGTCCGGCCGGAGTGTTCGCGCGGGGCCGGGTGGTGCTGACCGATCCGGTGGCCTGGCGGGCGCTGCTCTACCTCTTCCTCCGGCTGCCGCTGGGCGTGCTCGGCTTCCTGGCCGTGGTCGGGCTCCCGCTCGGAAGCGTCTGGCTGGTGGGCTTCCCGCTCTGGGTGCGGATGATGGAGCCGGGCCCGAGGTCGATCGGCCTGCTGGACCTGGGCGCGATCCCGATCGGCCTCGCGGTGCTGGTCGCCGTACCCGCCGCGGTGCAGGCGCTCGGAGGGGCGAACCGCACGCTGGCCCGTACCCTGCTCGGGCCGGTGCGCTCGGACCAGCGGGTGCGTCAGCTGGAGAAGGCCCGGTCCATCCTGCTGGCCGAGGGCACCGACCGACTGCGGAGCCTGGAACGCGACCTGCACGACGGCACCCAGGCGCAGCTGGTCGCGCTCGCCATCACGCTGTCGCTGGCCGACGACGTGCTGGGGGCGGGCGCGCCGCCGGTGGGCCTTCCGCCGGTGGGCGTTCCGGCCGAGGGTGGCTCGGACGGGCTCGACCTCGGGCGGCTGCGGACCCTGGTGGACCGGGCCCGTGGGCAGGCCGAGGACACCATCACCGGTCTGCGCCGGCTGACCAGGGGCATCCACCCGGTGGCGCTGGAGGGCGGGTTGGCCGAGGCGCTGCCGGGGCTGACCGCCACCTCGCCGGTGCCGGTCGACGTCCGGCTGGACCTTCGGGAGCGTCCGGAGGAGGTGATCGAGCGGGCCGTCTACTTCTGTGCGGCCGAACTGCTGACCAACGTGGCCAAGCACAGTGGCGCGCGGTCGGCGGAGCTGAGCGTGAGCGCCGCCGAGGGGAGGGTCCGGCTGACCGTGCGCGACGACGGGCACGGCGGCGCCGTGATCGGTGCGGGTAGCGGGCTCACCGGCCTGGCCGAGCGGCTCGCGGTGCTGGACGGGACGCTGCGGGTGGACAGTCCGCCCGGCGGGCCGACGGCGGTCAGCGCCGAACTGCCCGGCCGGCTCTGACGGGCGGCCACGGCCCGGGCGGTCGGGGTCGCCGTCCCGGGAGGTGCTACCTCAGGAGGCGCCGCTCTCCGCGAGGTAGGCGAGCACGGCCTTGACCCGCCGGTTGTCGGCCTCGGTCGCGGGCAGGTCGAACTTGCCGAACACGGCGGCCACGTGCTTCTCCACCGCCCGCTCCGAGACCACCAGCAGCGTGGCGATCGAACGGTTGGAGTGCCCCTGCGCCATCAGCTCCAGCACCTCCCGCTCGCGCGGGGTGAGCGCGTCCACCCGGCTGCGCCGCCCGCCGTGCAGCAGACCGTTGACGATCTCCGGGTCGAGGGCCGTGCCGCCTGCGGCGACCCGGTGCAGCGCGTCGACGAACTCGGAGGTGCGGGCCACCCGCTCCTTGAGGAGGTAGCCGATGCCAGAGGCGCTGTCGGCCAGCAGCCGGGCCGCCCAGGCGGTCTCGACGTGCTGGGAGAAGACCAGGATGCCGACCTCCGGCAGGGTGGCCCGGATCTCCACGGCTGCTCGGATGCCCTCGTCGGTGTGGGTGGGCGGCATCCGGATGTCCACCACGGCCACGTCGGGCCGGTGTCCGGTGACGGCGGCGATCAGCTCGGGTGCCGTCCCGGCGGTGGCGACCACCGCGCACCCCCGGGCGGTGAGGAGTTCGACCATGCCGTCCCGGAGGATCACCGAGTCCTCGGCGAGGACGACGCGGAGCTGCTTGTCGATCATGCCGTCATTATCCGGGCCCGCCGCCGGGCCGGGGCACGGGTGGTGGAGGGCCCGGTCCGCCCTCAGGAAATCTTCAGTTCAGACTGGACAGTCCAGACTGATGAAATTACCGTGGAGCCGTGACCGAGAAGCGAACCGCCCGTACCGCCCCGGCCGACCCCGCCGGGCCCGCCGGGTCCACCGAAACCGTGGTTCCCGACAGCGCGGCGCTGGCCGCCCGTGAACTGCGCGCCGTCTTCAGCCGGCTGCGCCGCACCCTCCGGGAGGCGAGCGGCACCAGCGACCTGACGCCCTCCCAGACCGCCGTGCTCAGCCGGCTGATCAACGACGGTCCGACCTCCGCCAGCGCGCTGGCCGCCGCCGAGCGGGTCCGTCCGCAGTCGATGGCCGCCACCCTCGCCGCGCTGGAACAGCACGGACTGGTCGGGCGCCGCCCCGACCCCGAGGACGGCCGCCGTCAGGTGGTCAGCCTCACCGAGGTCGGCCTGGCCCGGGTCGCGGACAGCCGCCAGGCCCGTGAGGAGTGGCTGACCCGGGCCATGGCGGAGCACTACACCGAGGCCGAGCGCGCCACCGTGCTGGAGGCGCTGGCCCTGATAGACCGGCTGAACCGGTGATGACCGGCCCGGCCGCCCTGCTCGCCCGACTCCGGCCGCGCCGTCGGCCGCCCGCCCCGGACGACGGGTTCAACCGCCGGCTGATCGCGCCGATGGTGCTCGGCTCGGTGCTCAACCCGATCAACTCGTCGATGATCGCGGTGGCCCTGGTGCCCGTCGGCGCCGCCTTCGGCGCGCCGCCCGCCGAGACCGCCTGGCTGGTCACCGGGCTCTACCTGGCCACCGCCATCGGCCAGCCGGTGATCGGGCGGCTGGTGGACACCCACGGCCCGCGCCGGCTCTACCTCGCCGGGACGGCCCTGGTCGGCCTCGCCGGACTGCTCGGTGCGCTCGCCCCGTCGCTCGGACTGCTGATCACCGCCCGGGTGCTGCTCGGACTGGGCACCTCCGCGGCCTACCCCGCCGCGATGCACCTGACCCGCAGCGAGGCCGAGCGGACCGGGCGGTCCAGCCCCACCGGGGTGCTGACGGTACTGGCCGTCGCCAACCAGACCGTCGCGGTGGTCGGCCCCACCCTCGGTGGTCTGCTGATCGGCGCGGGCGGCTGGCGGACGGTCTTCGCCGTCAACGTCCCGCTGTCACTGGCCTGCCTGGCACTCGGTGCGGCCCGGCTGCCCGTCACCGCCCGCCGCCCGGACCCTGCCGACGGCGGGGAGCGCCCCGGGCGTCCGGAACGCCTCGACCACCTCGGAATCGCGCTGTTCGCGGTCCTCCTGCTCGCCCTGATGCTGTTCCTGATGAAGCCCGGCCCTGCTCGCTGGTACCTGCCGGTGCTCGCCCTCCTGGCAGCCGTCGCCTTCGCCCTCCGCGAGCGGCGGGCCCGTGCCCCCTTCATCGACCTGCGGGCGCTCGCCGGCAACCGCCCGCTGATCGCCACCTACCTGCGCCAGGTGCTCGGCTACACCGCCATCTACGCCTTCCTCTACGGCTACACGCAGTGGCTGGAGGAGGGGCGCGGCCTGACGGCCGCCACCGCCGGACTCGTGCTGCTGCCGCTCTCGCTGACCGCGCTCGCGGCCGCCGGGGCCAGCGGCCGCAGTCCGGGCGTCCGCGGCAAGCTGCTGGTCGGCTCCGCCTGTCAGATCGCGGCCTGCGCCGCCCTGCTGCTGGTCCACGCGAACAGCCCGGGCGCCCTGCTGATCGGAGTCGGCGTGCTGGCGGGTGTCTCACAGGGGCTGATCGGGCTCGGCACCCAGACCGCCCTCTACCACCAGGCGGACCCCGCCACCATCGCCTCGGCGGCCGGGCTGCTGCGCACCTTCATGTACCTCGGCGCCATGGCGGCCTCCGCCGCGAACGCCGCCTTCTTCCCGCACGGCGCCACCACGGCCGGCCTGCACCACCTCGCGCTGTTCATGCTCGGCGGCGCGGCCCTGCTCTTCCTCCTCACCGTGCCCGACCGTTCGCTGGGGCGGCTGGGAACACCTCCGCGGCAGCGGAAGTGACGGCCGATCCGTTCGCCTGGACGTACTGACCGCGACGGTGGGTGACGGGGTTCAGTGAGGGCCTTTCTGGCTCGGTGCGGACTGCGACACCCGCACCGGCACCCGGAAGGCCCTCACGCCACACCGTGACCACCGCTGACCTTCACCGGACGCTGCCGCCTTGCCGACCTCCCACACCCGGACCGCGCCACCGGCCACCCGGTGCGGCGCTACGAACGCGCCGCACCGGGTGAGACGGTCGGGTTGCACCAGCTCGCGCTGTTCATGGTCGGCGGTGCGGCCCGGTCTTCCTTCTCGCTGTTCCCGACTGATCGTCCGTGCGGCTTGGAACGCTGGCGCAGTAGTAGGGGTGACGATCGATCAACTCTCGTCGGGCAGGTTTCCGCGCCAGGCGTGGATGCCCGGGGAGAGTTCGACCACCTCGGCGGGGTAGGCGCTGCGGACGAGGTGAAGCAGGGTGCGTTGCTCGGCCAGCCAGTTCGGTGCGGGGGAGAGTACGACCCGGAGGGTGACGCCGGATTCCTCCGCGTCGGAGACGGTCACCCAGAGGCCGCCGGGTCGGCCGGGTTCGATGCGTAGCTCCGGTCCGTGTTCCTCGTCCAGCCAGCGGACCGCGGAGCCGCGGCCGAGTCGGTCCAGAGCGGTTTCCCACTGCCTGAGGTGGCGGTCGGTCACCAGGGTGACGAACTGCCCGCGTACCGAGTCCGCGGTGACGGTGATCTCGCAGTCCAGCCAGTCGTGTCCGAGCAGCGAGCCCGGCGCGTGCCGTCCGAGGACGCGTACGCGGACGTTCCGGCCGCCGGTCCGTCCGTCGCAGCCGGGGGCGTCGTCGGTGCCGGGGCGGTCGGCGAGTCTTATCAACTCGTTCTGCTGCGAAGGGACTTCACTCACGGCGGACTCCTGTTGGCAGCGGGATCCAGGGGGTGACATCCTCGCGCAGGTGTTCGCCCCGGTGCCAGTCCGGGAGCGGGGCGTTCCGGCCGGGGCCGGCCCGTGGTGGGCCCCCCGGGAATCGGCTGGTGCCCGTGGCCGCAGCCCCCGCGGGCGTCGTCGGCACGCGGACGGCCCGCCGGACCGGGGAGGGTCGGGCGGGCCGTTCGGGTGCTGCGAAGGGGTACTCCGGAGGTCGGTGCGGCGGCGGTCGTCGGGTCAGCGGTGGTCCGGGTGGCCGGTGAGCACGGTGGTGAAGATCGGTTCGCCGTGCTGGTGGCCGGTCACGGTGGTGGTGAGGGCGTCCGGGTCCCCGCCGGGGGTGTGCTGGGCGGTGATCGTGGTGGGCGCGTCGTGCTCGGCGTACCGGTGGAAGGTGGTGGCCGCGGCGGTCGGTGTGACGGTGGCCGGGCTGCTCAGCGCGTTGGCCGCCTGCCGGGCCGCCTCCAGCAGCACCATGCCCGGGATGTGGTCGTTGGCGTGGTCGAAGAGGATCGGGTGCCAGAAGTCGGGGGTGAGGTGCCAGGTGCCGGGGGCGTCCGCCGGGGCCAGGAGGACGTCGCACGGGCGGAGCCGGCCGACCCGGGCCGGCGGGAGCGGCTCGGCGGTCACGATCGGCGCCGCCGGGAGCTCGGCGGAGTGGCGGCCCCGGCGCAGCCGCTGGTAGGTGGAGTCCGGAACGGTGGTGAAGCGGGCGTAGCCGGTGGCGGCCAGCTGGGCGCCCCGTCGGACGACGGTCTCCAGCGTGAAGTCGACGGTGGTGCCGGAGCGGCGCGGCTGGGCGAGGAGCTGGACCTCCAGGGTGAGGTCGGTCGGCGCCGCACCGATCAGCAACTGCCGCGACCGGGTGGTGTAGTCGAGGTTCCACATCATGAACTTGTGGTCGAGCGGTACGCCGAACCGGGTGTGGGCGAGGTAGAGCCCGGCTTGGCGGATCGTTTCAGCAGCTTGGATCGGGTCGTGCCGGGTGCCGTCCGGAGTGCTGAAGAAGGTGTGCGCCCGCGGCCACTGCGCGGTGACGGCGAAGGTGGTGTCCGTGAGCTGTTCGCTGCCGGTGAGGAAGACCTCGGCGTGGCAGGCCCGGTGGACGTACTCCTTGGCGACGGTGCTGGTCAGGCGAGGCGCCGGGGCTGCTGCGGCCGGGCCGGGGATCGTTCCGGAGTCCGTGCCGGTGGTGAGGACGGATGCGGGCGTACGGAAGGCAAGCAGAGTCATGGGGAGCGCTCCGAAAGGCCGTGACGGGCGGGGTGGGCTGCTCAGGGCTCGTAAGATACGTACCTACCGGTTTGGTTTTCAAGGAGCCAGAACAAAGGTTCGTCGGCGGCCGAGCGTGGTCGGACGGGCACGGTGGGTGGGTGTCGATCACTGCCCGGAGATCGGCTCCGGCGGGTGAACCTCGTTGACCTGTGGGGATGTCGGCGCATGGGCTTGACAGGTTCATGGCCATTATGTGGTCGTTCGTTGCCCTCCCGGCCACAAGTGAGAGCTGGTGTTCCGCTTAAGGGGGCTGGCGGCGAGATGTCGGCCATCTGTTCGTCTCATACCGTCTACGCGGTTTTAGTCCGCTCGAGGACGGCCTTATGTGACCTGGGGCGCAGGGATCCCCGCCGACCTCGGCGGGTAAGATACGGGGTGTTTGGTTTTGTTTGCCGAGCGTTTCGGGTGGGGTGGTTGCGGTGGTGCGACAGGAACGGGCGGTCCGGACGCGTCGGCTGATCCTGGAGGCGGCGGCGTCGGTCTTCGACGAGTACGGGTACGAGGGGGCGACGATCGGTGCGGTCGTGGCTCGCGCCGGAGTGACCCGGGGCGCGGTGTACTTCCACTTCGCCTCCAAGCGGGAGCTCGCCCAGGGGGTCGTCGAGGAGCAGTTCGGCCGGGACGAGATTCCCGAACGGCACTGCAAGCTCCAGGAGTTCGTGGACCTCGGGATGGTGGTCGCCCATCTCATGCCGCGCGACCCGGTGTTGAGCGCCGGCGCCCGGCTCTCCCTCGGCCAGGACGTGTTCGGCGACTTCAGCGGCGGCGCGGCGCCCGGCTGGATCCAGCGGGCCGAGACCGTGCTGGAGACGGCCGGCCGGCGCGGCGAACTGCTGCCCCAGGTGGTGCCCGCCGAGACGGCGTGGCTGGTCACCGGGGCCTGGACGGGCGTGCAGATACAGTCCCAGAAGATGTCCGGCCGGTCGGACCTGGAGCGCCGGGTCGCCTCGCTGTACCAGCATGTGATGCCCAGCATCGCGGTGCCCGGGGTGCTGGCCACGCTCGACCTCGCGGCGGACCGGGGCGGCCGGGTGGTCGCGGAGCTGGCGGCGGCCCGGGCGGCCGAGGCGGAGGCCGGGGCGGCCGCGGGCGAGGCGGCCGGGACGGGTGCGGGCGGGGCCGGTCCGGCCTGATTCGGGGTGATCCGGGCGGGCTCCGGGCGGGTCCGAGTGGTCCGCGGGGGTCTCGGGCGAAGCCGTTCGAGGCCGGACCGGCGGTCCGGTGTCCTACTCCCACGGGCTTGCTCCGCCCAGAAACAAACAGCGCGTTCGGTTTTGTATTGACAAACCGTCTGTCCTGTTTTTGGATAGGTGTCGGGTGCTCGACCGACCTTCCAGCGGATCTGCGCGGACGGTGAGCAGCGGAGCGCCCGCCCGACCGGCGGCCGTCGGGGCCGCCGATCCGTCTGGATGTGGGGTGGTCGTCGTGGAGATCCGGGTACTGGGGGTCTTGGGGGTCCGACTGTGCGGGGTTTCGGTGGTGCCCTCGGCGCCGAAGCCTCGACAGGTGCTCGCCCTGCTGGCGTTACGGGCCGACCAGGTCGTCCCGGCGAGCGTCCTCGCCGAGGAACTGTGGTCCGGCCGTCCGCCGCGCAGCGCCCGCACCACCGTGCAGACCTATGTGCTCCAACTGCGCGACCTCATCGACCGGGCGCTCGCCCAGGGTGACAGCGGCCCGGGGGCCTCCTGCGCGAAGGACGTCCTGGTCACCTCGGCCGGCGGCTACATGCTGAACAGCGGTGGCGGGCTGGTCGACCTCCAGGAGTTCGACCGCCTCGCCGGGCACGGCTACCGCGCCATGGACGGCGGCGACTTCCCGCTCGCCGCCCGCCAGTTGGGCGAGGCGCTCGCGCTGTGGCGCGGCCCGGCCTTCGCGGACGTCCCGGTCGGCGGCCAACTCGCCGTCGAGGTCAGGCGGTTGGAGGAGACCCGGCTCTGCGCGCTGGACCAGCGGATCGAGGCCGACCTGCGCCTCGGCCGGCACCGCGTACTGCTCGCCGAACTCACCGTCCTGGTCGACCGCTACCGCACCCACGAGAGCCTGCACGGCCAGTACATGATCGCGCTGCACCGCTCCGGCCGCCGGGGCGAGGCGCTGGAGGCCTACCAGCGCCTGCGGAACACCCTGGTACGGGAGTTGGGCATGGAGCCGTCCGCGACACTGCGGCGACTCCAGCGCTCCATCCTGCTCGCCAGCCCGGAACGCCCCGACCAGGAGCAGGTGGGCGCGCTCGCCGAGGGAGCAGTCGCCCGAACCGCCCGCCTCACCCGGGTCGGCTGAGCCCGGCCCGCGACGTCGCCGCCCGACCGCTCCCGACCACACCGGGCGGCGACGGGCGGCGCGGGGTGGCGACGGAACCGGTGGCCGGCCGGCGGGCGCGCCGGTCAGTCGGTCAGCACGCCGGTGTTCTGGCAGGCGTGCAGCAGCCACCGCCCGTCGTCCTGCCTGGTCATGACGTACAGCGGTGCACCCTCCGCGCCGCCCTCCGCGCCGCCGTCCGCCGAGTGGTAGACCTGGCGGACCTTGACGGCGGCCACGTCGGGGCGGAGGAACTGGATGTGCACCGGCTCGTACGTGACCCGGCCGTCCCAGGTCGCGGCGGGCAGGACGGCTCGGGTGAACTCGGCGATCGCGTCCAGGCCGAGGAGGACCTTGCCGTGCGCGGTGGTCCAGAGCGCCTCGGGGTGGAAGAGGGCGAGGAAGGCGTCCGGGTCCTTGGCACGTTGGGCGCGCTCGACGGCGGCCACGACCCGCTCGATGGCCGCGATGTCCGCGAGCTCGGTGTCGGAGGGAGCGGCGTCGGACAGGGCGGCGTCGGAGGGGGCGCTGCCGGAAAGGGCGGTGTCGGCGGGCGCGGGCGTTGCGGATTCGGTGTTCATGAGGATCACTCTGGGACCTCAAGTTCCCTTGAGGTCAAGCCCGTCGGGGCACCTCGGGACGCAGCGCCAGGTAGGTGTCGAGGCGGGCCGAGGCGGTGAGCATCGCGAGCCCCCGGGTGGTGAGGCGCTGTTGCCAGCCGTCGAGGGCGGCGGCCAGTTCGCCGGTGCCGCCCGCCGTGCGGATCTGCCGCAGCACGGTGGCGACGCGGTCCAGCAGGTAGCCGCCCCGGCGGAGCAGGTGGGCGAGTTCGGCGTCGCGGACGTCGGCCGGGAGGTAGCGGCGGTGGCCGGTGGCGCGGTCCCGGGCGGGGGTCAGGATGCCGGCGGCCTCCCAGGCCCGCAGGGTCGCGGGGGTGACACCGAGCCGGTGCGCGACCTCGCCGACGGAGCGGGGGCCGGGCAGCGCGGGAAGGGCGGGGCCGGGTGCGGAGCCGTCGCTCAGGTGGCCGACGGCCGTGCGGACGGCGGCGAGGGTCTCCCGGTCGCGCAGCAACTGGGCGTGGCCCCGGTCGAGTTCGGTGAGGGCGTCGCCGAGCCGGTCGGCGTGGACGGCGGTCATGACCGAGCCGGCGGTCGCGTGCCCGTACGCCGGGACGAGGGCGAGGTAGGCGCGCAGGGCGGCCGCGTGCGGCTCGGTGTAGATCCGGTACCCGGTGGGTGTGCGGTCGGCGGGCGGGAGGTAGCCGTCGCGCTCGTAGTTGCGGATGGCCTGGGTCGAGATGCCGTGCTCGCGAGCGAGGTCGGCGGGTCGCATGGTCGTCTCCGTTCGGGGTCGGGCGGGCGTTCGGAGTCGGCCGATGGTTCAGGGCCGTTTGAGGCTTTCGGCCACAGTTGGGCAATGCCTGGGCGGTGGTGGAGGGAAAAGTTTCAACCGTTCTTTCAAGGATACGCTTGAGGTTCATGAACCAGGACATCAACGATTTCGTCCCCCCGGCGTGCGAGCTTCTGGGCCTCGGTGAGCCGACGCACCAGGAGCCGGCGTTCGGGCGGGTCCGCAACGAGCTGTTCGCCCGGCTGGTCGACCGGGGCTTCCGGTCGATCGCCCTGGAGACCGACCGGGTGTCCGCGTTCGCCGTGGACGCCTACGTCCGGGAGGGTGTCGGCACCCTCGACTCGGCGCTGGAGGAGGGCTTCACCCACGGCTTCGGGGAGCTCGAGCCCAATCGCCGACTCGTCGCCTGGATAAGGGAGTTCAACCGGGACCGGGCGTCCGGTGCGCAGCTGTCCTTCCATGGCTTCGACATCCCGACCGAGAACACCAGCGCCCCCAGTCCGCGCCGCTACCTCGAACACGCCCGCGACTACCTGGGGCTCGACCTCGACCTCGCCGGGGTGGCGGGCGAGGACGAGCGCTGGAGCCGCACGGAGGCGGTGACGGACCCGGCGCATTCGCCGGGTGACAGTGCCGAGGCCGCGCGGCTGCGCTGCCTCGCCGACGACCTGCTCCTCCAACTCCACATGCGGGCACCGGCATTGATCGCCAAGACCTCGTCCGCCGAGTGGTACGCGGCCCGCACCCGGCTGACCGCCGGGATCGGACTGCTGCGCTACCACGCGCAGTCGGCGGTCCGGGGCCTCGACCGGAGCGCCCGGATCAGCGCCCTGTCCGGCGTGCGGGACGCGCTGATGGCGCAGAACCTCCTCGACATCCGCGCGATCGAGGCCGGGCGCGGACCGACCCTGGTCTTCTCCCACAACCTGCACCTGCGGCGGAACCCGAGCGCCTGGTCGTCGGGCGAGCTGGACTGCCGCTGGATCGGCGCGGGCCACATCGTGGGCACGCTGCTGGGCGAGCGGTACGCCTTCGTCGCCGGGAGCCTGGGGCGCAGCGAGGCGATCGGGCTGGCCGAGCCGGCGCCGGGGACGTACGAGGCCCACCTGCAGGGGCGGGGCGCGGCCTGGGAGTTGACGGACACGGCGCTGCCGGCCGGGGTCCGGACGCGCACCGACACCGTCCCGCGGCAGGGCTACTTCCCGCTCGACCGGGAGGTGCTCGACGGCGCGGCCGCGCTGCTGCACATCGCCGACGGCGCGGCGGTACCGGCCGGAGCCTGAACGGGGGCCGGAGCCGGAGCGGCGGCCGGCCCCGGGTAGGCCCGCCGCAGGTGGGCCACCAGGGCGGCGGTCGGCGGTGAGGCGGGCTGCCCGGTCGGCCAGGTGAGCGCGATCCGGACCCGGGGGACGGGTCCGGTGAGCGGGCGCACCCGCAGACCGGGCAGCGGGCCCGGGTCCGGCAGGACGGCGACGCCCAGCCCGTGTGCGGCGAGTTCGGCCAGCTGCGGTGGCGCGGCCGCCTCGACGCCGACCGCCGGATCGACACCGGCCTCGGCCAGGGCGCACTCCAGCGCGGTGCGCAGACCGGTGCCGCGCGGGGTGCTGACCAGGGCGTGCCCGGCCAGCTCGGCGACCGGGAGCGCGCTCCCGCCCGCACCAGGGACACCGGCGCCAGAGTCAGAGCCGGAGCCCGGACTATCGGCGGAACCCGGGCCCGTACCCGCCGCGAGCGGGTGCTCCGACGCGCAGGCCGCGACCAGCGGGACCTCCAGCACGGTGTGCAGCGCGAGCCCGGTCAGCGCCGACCAGCCGTCGTCGCCCTCCCGCCCGCTCGCCGGGGCGGGCAGGCCGACGACGGCGAGGTCCAGCCGACCGTCGCGCAGGGCGTCGAGCATCCGCGCGGTGGTGTCCTCGGTGAGCGAGAAGTCGATGCCGGGGTGCTCCTGGCGGAACGCCGCGAGCGTGGTGGCGAGTCCGGGGAAGGTCCCCAGCTCGGCCGGCGGGGTCAGGGCCGCCCCGGCGACCATGCCCAGGCGCACGTGCCCGCGCCGCAGCCCGCCGAACTCCTGGGCGGTGCGGCGGGCCGCCGCCGCGGCGGCGAGCGCCGCCCGGGCGTGCGGCAGGACCGCCTCGCCGACCGGGGTGAGCCGCACGGTGCGCCCCGAGCGGTCGAACAGCGGGTGGCCCAGCTCCCGTTCCAGTTGCCGGATCTGGGAGCTCACCCCGGGCTGGCTCAGGTGCAGCAGCTGCGCGGCCCGGGTGAAGCTGCCGTGCTGGGCGACGGTGACGAAGTACTGGAGCTGCCGCAGTTCCATAACTCCTGATCATAGGTGCCAGAACTTCCCGGTCTTGGACGGGCGTACGGTTCCGGCCGCAGGCTGGACGCATGGAAACCGTGCCGCAGGACCAGGACGCCGGGCAGATCCGGTGGATCCGCGCGCAGATCGCGGCCGAGCGCCGTGAACTCGCCGCCGTGTTCGCCGCCTTCACCCAGGAGCAGTGGAACTCGCCCTCGCTGTGCGCGGGTTGGCGGGTCCGTGAGGTGGCCGCGCACCTGAGCACCGGCTTCCGGCACTCGACGGCGCGCACGCTCCTCGAACTCGCCCGCTCCGGCGGCAACGTCCACCGGATGGCCGACCGCATCGCCCGCCGTGACGCCGCCGCCCTGAGCGAGCGCGAACTCGTCGCCGCCATGGCCGACCACGCCGGCCACCCCTGGCGCCCGCCGGTCGGCGGCCGGATCGCGGCGCTGGCCCACGACGCCGTCCACGGTCTCGACATCACCGTGGCGCTCGGGCTGCCGGCCCGGCTGCCGGTGGCGCGTACGACCGCCCTGCTGGCCGGTGTCTCACCCCGCACGCTGCGGTTCTTCGGGGCGCGGGTGGACGGGGTCCGGCTGGAGGCGACGGACACGGAGTGGTCCTACGGGCACGGTCGGCTCACCGTGGAGGGGCGGGCGGAGCACCTGCTGCTGGTGGCGTACGGGCGCCGGGTGCCGGAGGGGCTGCTGGCCGGGTCCGGCGCGGGACGGTTCACGGCGGACGGTGCGTAGCGGGCACGTGAGCGGTGCCCCATCGGCGGGAGGTGTTTCTCGGCCACCGGCGAGGGCGGCCGTCATGCGGGCCTCCGGGGCCCGTGGCTACGATCGGAAGGAGTACTTCCGGATGGTGGCGAGACGGAAGCCAGGTCGCCGATGGCCCCGAGGTCCGTGCAGTGGCCGCCGTACGTGCGGGTCGCGCCGTGGTTGCTGACCGTCGGCGGGCTGGTGTGGAACGCGCTGGACCCGACCGACTACTGGGGCGATCCGATGCTGGCGGCGGCCGCCGTGCTGGCGGGGGCGCTGCTGATGCTGGGGGACACCGTCGCGGTGGGGGCGGCCAACGCGCTGGGCATCCTGGTGCTGTCGGCCCGGGACGGGTCGCTCGGGACCCGGGCCGGCTTCCTGGAGCTGGGGAACACGGTGTTCGCGGCGCTGCTCGGGATCGCGGTGAACCGGGTGGTGGCCCGGCACGGGCGGCGGTTGGAGCGGGTGCGGTCGGTGGCCGAGGCGGCGCAGCGGGCGGTGCTGCCGGAGCCGCCCGCGCGGGTGGGGCGGCTGTCGGTCGCGGCCTGCTACCGGGCCGCCCAGGACGAGGCGCTGATCGGCGGGGACGCGTACGCGCTGCAGGTCACCCCGTACGGCGTGCGCGGGCTGATCGCCGATGTGCGGGGCAAGGGGCTGCACGCGGTCGGCGCCGTGTCGGTGCTGCTGGGCGCCTTCCGGGAGGGCTCGCACCGGCTGCCGGACCTGGTCGCGCTCGCGGACGCCCTGGAGGACTCGCTGCTGCGGGAGAGCGAGCGGATGAGCGAGGAACTGCGCTTGGAGGGGTTCATCACCGCGCTGCTGGTGGAGTTCCCGCCGGGGGAGGAGAGCGTGCGCACGCTCGACTGCGGGCACCCCGGCCCGTACCTGCTGGGCCCCTACCCGCCGGGCGGGGCCGCGCCCCGGGTGCGCCGGCTGGACGCGGCGGACCCGGGGCTGCCGCTGGGGATGGGCGGGTTGGGCGTGGCGCGTCCGCTGCCGGAGGGGCGGCCGTTCCCGGCCGGGTGCACGCTGCTGCTGGTGACCGACGGGGTCACCGAGGCCCGGGACGCGGCGGGGGAGTTCTACGACCCGGTGCTCGGCCTGGCCCCGCTGGGGCCGTTCACCGGGCCGGGGGAGGTGCTGGACGCGCTGGTGGCGGACGTCGAGCGGTGGACGGGCGGGCCCCGGGACGACGACATGGCGGTGCTGGCGATCACCCGCCGTGCGGAGCCGGGGGCGGACAGTCGGCGCTGAGGGTCGAGGGCGGCGGCCGGTGGACCGGTTCGCGCCGGGGGCGGCTCGTATCCGCCCTGTGATCCCCTTCTACGGCTCGCTTCGGTCACGCCGGTATCACGATGAGGTGACGGTAGGGCTGCACTCCATGGAATCCGGCCAAGTTGAGCGCCTCCGTCCGGTGGCCGGAAAGGTCCCGTCCGAATAGCGGACGTCGAAATGGACCGGCGGGCCCCGGGGTGATCAAGGTGCCCGTCGGGCCGCGCCGCCTTGGCCGAGGGGCGCCGTCGGCGGCGCGGCCGCGCGGGACGCGTCCATAAGGAGCGCGCAAGGGTCCGGCGGGCGAGTGGCGGGATTCGGCCGACCTGCGGTCCGTCCGGAAACGGACCCGGTGCTTGCCCGGTGTCGAAGGGGTGACCGAGAGTCGCACCAATGAACGAGAAGCCCAGCTCCCGCCAGGCCCGTCTGCTCGGCCACCGCGATTTCCGGCTCCTGCTGACCGGAGCCGCGGCGGCCCAGACGGGCACTCAGGTCACCCTGGTGGCCCTTCCCTTGGTGGCGGTGATGGTGCTCGACGCCACGCCGTTCGAAGTCGGCCTGCTGACCGCCGCCGAGACCGCCGCCTTCCTGCTCATCGGCCTCCCTGCGGGCGCCTGGCTGGACCGGATGCGCAAGCTGCCGGTGCTGATCAGGGCCGACGTGGTGCGCTGCCTGGCCGTGGGGTCGATCCCGCCGGCCGCCGCGCTCGGCGTGCTGACCATGCCGCAGCTCTACCTCGTGGCACTGGTCACCGGGGTGGCGACGGTGTTCTTCGACGTCGCCCACCAGTCCTTCCTGCCCGCCGTCCTGCCGCGCGAGCAACTGGTCGGCGGCAACGGAGCGTTGGAGACGGTCCGCTCCTCGGCGCAGATCGCCGGGCCGGGCCTCGGCGGCGGGCTGGTCCAGCTGCTCGGGGCGCCGCTCGCCATCGTGGCCGACGCCTGCGGCTACCTCGTCTCCGCGCTGCTGCTCGGCCGGATCAAGGTCGAGGAGCAGCGGCCGGAACCCGAGCCGGGGCGCTCGCTGCGCGCCGAGGTCGGGGAGGGTGTGCGGTTCGTGCTCGGCCACCCGCTGCTGCGGGCGATCGCGACCGCCACCGCCACGTCCAACCTGTTCTCCGCCGTGCTGACCGCCGTGCAGACGGTGTTCTGGGTACGGGTGCTCGACCTGTCGCCGGGCGCCATCGGCGTGCTGCTGTCGGTCTCCGCCCTCGGCGGACTGGCCGGCGCGCTGTGCGCCGGGCAGCTCGCCCGGTGGATCGGGCAGGCCCGGCTGATCTGGCTCTCCACGCTGGTGACGGCACCGTTCGCGATGCTGTGGCCGCTGTCCGGCGGCGGCGCGGGCGTGGTGCTGTTCGGCCTGGCCTCCGGGGTGGTGCTGTTCGGCGCGGTCGCCTACAACGTCGCCCAGGTCAGCTTCCGGCAGAGCCTCTGCCCGCCGGAGCTGCTCGGCCGGATGAACGCCACCATGCGCTTCCTGGTGTGGGGCACCCTGCCGATCGGCGCCCTGGTCGGCGGCGTGGTCGCCGACGCGGCCGGGCCGCGCGCCGCGCTCTGGGTCTGCGCCGTCGGTTTCCTGCTGGTGCCGCTGCCGCTGCTGCTCTCCCCGCTGCGGCGGATGCGCGAGCTGCCGGAGCCGGACCGTACGGCGGGGCCGGGCGCGGGCGAGGGCGCGGACGTCAGCGAGGAGGAGAGCGCCGTGAGCCCGGGGGTGTCCTGACCCGCCTGCCCGTCTGTCTGCCCGCCTGCCCGTCTGCCCGTAGCAACCGGACCTGAGCAACGCCCCGATCGATCACCTCGACCGATCCCGACCGATCCCCGACCCGAGCCGCGACCGGAAACCGGAGACCGTTCCCGTGCACGCCAGCATCACCGCCGCCTACCTCGCCCGGTACCGCTCCGCCGCCGCCGAATCCCCGGTGGAGCTGCTCCCGCTGACCGGCGCCCAGCGACGGTTCCTGATCACCCGCCGGCTCACGCCGCAGAGCCGCAGCGACATCGTCCCGCTGATGTTCGCCTACCCGCGCGGCACCCTCGACCTGGAGCGGTTGGCCCGCGCCGCCACCGCGGTGGCCGCCCACCACCCGGCGCTGTGCGGAGGCTTCGCCACCGTGCGCGGCACACCCGTGCTGCGCGCCGGCGGCCCCTCCGCCGAGGCCGCCCGGATCCCCGTCGCCCCCGGCGGCACCGCCCGCGCCGCGCTGCGCGAGGCCCTGCTGGACTGGCCCGCCGACGGGCCCGCGCTGCGCCTGCTGGTGGCCGCGGACCCGGACGGGGAGCCGTCCGCGGACCCGTCCGGGGCCGAGGAACTGCTCGTCGTCGCACTGGACCACGCCGCCTGCGACGAGCAGTCGCTCGGGGTGCTCACCGCCGAGCTCAGCGCCGCGTACGAGCAGGACGAGCCGCCCGCGGCCGGGCCCACCCCCCAGGCGCTGGCCGACTACCGGCAGGCCGTCGAGCTGCAGTTGGACGCCGAGGACGCCGCCGGCGGCCCCGCCGCCCAGGCCTACTGGGGCCGCCGGCTGGGCGGCCTGACCGGGGCGGGCGGCAGCGCGGCCACGTCCACCGGCATGCTCACCGAGCGGCTGCCCGCCGCCGAGGGCGCCGCCCGCGGCGCCGTCTTCCCGGCCCTGCTGGACGCGGTCGGCTCGGCCCTGCACCGGCTGCACCGGACGGAGGGGCCCTCCCGGCCGGAGACCGGGGGAGGGGCGCTCGCGCTCGGCTACCCGTGGGGCGGACGGCCGCCGGGCGCTCCCGCCGCACTCGGCTGCTTCCTCAACACCCTGGTGTACCCGGCGACTCCGGGGCCGGTCGCGGACCTGGACGCGCTCGCGGACGCCTGGTGGGACGACCTGGACCAGGCCGGCACCCCCTTCGACGAGGTGGTCCGCGCCGCCCGCACCGCCGGGGCCCCGTGGTCGGGCGCCCTGGACGGCCTGCTCACCCTGGACGACCTGCACCGCCGCCCGCCGCTGGTGCTCGGCGGCACCCCCGGCCGGGAGACCCCGCTGGACGGGCGCCCGCTCGCCGCGCCGATGGCCGTCTCCGCCTCGCACGGCGACGACCTGCTGATCCGGCTGGCCTGGGACCGCGACCGCTTCCCCGAGGCCGACACCCACGCGGCCTTCGACGACCTGCTCGCCGTGCTGCGGCACCACCTGCCCGCCCGGCCGAGCCCGGTGCCGCAGGCCTGAACCCGCCTGCCCCGCAGGCCCGACACCGCACGTCCGAGACCGTACTTCCGAGACCGTACTTCCGACGCCGCCCGCCCGAGACCGTACGCCCGGAACCACCCGCCCGGGACAGTACGCCCGAGACCGCGGGCGCCGAACTCCCACCCAGGATCCCGAACGGCGGATCCGCCATGCCCGTCCGCGCGCGTCCGAAACGCCCCCGGACGGGACCCCCGGGCCCCGGGCCGCACCTCACCCCGGTGCGGCCCGGCCACCGGCCGGTACGGGAACACCCCACGCCCGCTTCCGGCCACCGCAGTGCCGACACAGCCCACCACACAAGGGAATCGACGATGTTCGCACTCTCTCCGTCACAGGAGATCGTCTGGCTGCACGAGCAGATGCTGCCGGGCAGCCGCGCCTACAACTTCACCGCCGTCCTCGACCTGTGGGGCGCTCTCGACCGGGACGCGCTGCACACCGGTCTGGCCGCCGTGCTGGCCCACCACCCGGGTCTGCGACTGGAGTTGGTGCCCAGCCCGGAGGGCCTGCCCGGCCAGCGGGTCGCCGAGGACTGCGAACCGGAGCTGCGCCACAGCGACTTCGCCGCCGAGCAGGACCCGGAGGCCGCCTTCCAGCGGCTGCTCGCCGCCGAGGCCGAGGAGCCGCTGGACACCGGCCGGGCGCCGGTGCTGCGCTGGCACCTGGTCCGGCTCGGCGAGGACCACCACCGGCTGATCCACGTCGAGCACCACCTCGTCCACGACGGCCACTCCTTCGCGATCCTGCTGCGCGACCTGTTCACCGTCTACCGCGCCACCGTCCTCGGCGAGCCGTACCAACTGCCCGTCGCCCCCTCGTACGAGGACCACGCCCGCGCCGCCGCCGACCTCCCCCGGGACCGCGGCCTCGACTTCTGGACCAGGGAGCTGGCCGACGCGCCGCGCGAGGTCACCCTGCCCGGGCTGGCCCGGCCGCGCGCCGAACGGCGCCACCACGGCGGCCAGTTGCGCCAGTCGATCGGCGCCGACCTGGCCGGGCGGCTGCGCGAGCGCAGTAAGGCGGACGGCCACACCCCGTTCAGCACCCTGCTCGCCCTGCTCGCCGAACTGCTGCGCCGGCACAGCGGCCACCGCGAGCTGGTGATCGGCACCGCCGTCGGCAACCGCCCGGAGGGCTTCGAGGGCACCGTCGGCATGTTCGTCAACACCGTCCCGCTGCGCCTGCGGCTCGACCCGACGGTCCCCGGCACCGAGGCCGTCGACGAGGTGACCGACGTCCTGCTGCGCGCGCTGCCGTACCAGGACCTGCCGGTCCAGGAGCTGACCCGCCGGCTCGGCCTGCACACCAGCGGCGCCGACAACCCGCTGTTCAACGTGATGTTCAGCGCGCACGACGCGGCGCTGCCCGACGTCCAGGCGCCCGGTCTCGAGGTCTCGCTGTACGAGGGCTTCAACACCGGCACCACCCGCTTCGACCTCGACCTGGTGCTGCTGCCCGACGACCGCCGGGTGGTCGGCGAGAAGCACGGCGCCGCCGGGATGACCCTGGTCTGGGACTACGACGCCGACCTGTTCCGCGAGTCCGACGCGGTGCTGCTGTCCGAGCGGCTGCTGGAGCTGCTGCGCTGCTACCTGGACCGCCCGCAGACGCCGATCGCCGACCTGGCCCCCGCACCCGAGGCCGCGCAGGCCGCCCCGGCCGCCCCGGTCACCCCCGCCGTGCTCGACCCGGCCGCCGCCCACGACCCGGCCTCGCTCGCCCTGCTGGCCGGCACCGAGCGGATCAGCTACGGCGAACTCGACCGCCGGGTCGCCGAGTTGGTCGAGCGAATGAGCGCCGCCGGCGTCACCCCCGGCCAGCCGGTCGCCGCCGTGCTGCCGCGCGGCGCGGACAGCGTGGTCGCGCTGCTCGCCTGCCTGCGCCACGGCGCCGTGTACGCGCCGCTGTCCACCGAGGACCCGGCCGCCCGGCTCGGGCTGCTGCTGGAGCGGCTGAGCCCGGCGCTCGTCCTCACCACCCGGCAGAGCGCGTCGGCACTGCCGGAGGAGGGCGTCACCCCGGCGCTGCTGGACGGCCCCGAATTCCCGAAGGCCGAGCCCGCCGCCGTGCTGGACGGTGCCGCGTACGTGATCCACACCTCCGGCTCCACCGGCGTCCCCAAGCCCGTCCTGGTCGGCCGCGAGGCCCTCGCCGGGTACGTCGCCGCGATCGTCGACCGCTACCGCCTCACCTCCGCCGACCGGGCGCTGCTGTTCGCCCGGCCGTCCTTCGACGTGGCCCTGGAGGAGGTGCTGCCCGCCCTCGCGGCCGGCGCCGCCCTCGTCGTGCCGCAGCGCGAAGTGCCCACCGGGCCCGAGCTGGTCGCCGTGCTGGCCGCCCGCGGCGTGACCGTCGCCAACCTGCCGACCAGCTACCTGCTCGCCGTCCGCGAGGACCTGCGCGCGGCGCTGGACGACGGCCGCTGGGCGCCCCGGCTGCTGGTGCTCGGCGGCGAGCGGCTGCCCGCCCGGGCGCTGACCGGCCTGACCGGGGCCACCACCGTGCTGAACGCCTACGGCGTCACCGAGGCCACCGTCACCTCCACCGTGTACGAGATCACCGCCGCCGACGTCGCCGAGGACGGCGAGATCCCGCTCGGCGCCGAACTCGACGGCGTGAGCGTCCACGTCCTGGACGACACCCTGCGCCCGCTCGCCCCCGGCTGTGTCGGCGAACTCGTGGTCAGCGGCGGCCTGTTGGCCGAGGGCTACCTCGGCCTGCCGGAGCCCACCGCGGCCCGCTTCACGACCGTGCCCGCGCTCGGCGGCGCCCGGGTGTACCGCACCGGCGACCGCGGCTACCGCGACCTGGACGGGCGGCTGTGCTTCCTCGGCCGCGCCGACAACCAGGTCAAGCTGCGCGGCCACCGGATCGAGCTGGAGGAGATCGAGGCCGCCGCCTCCGCCGAACTCGGCGGCCGCTCCTGCGCGGTGCTGCTGCACACCGACCCGCGGACCGGCCCCCGCCTGGTCGGCTTCCTGGAGGGCGCCGACCGCCCCGACCAGGCCGCCCTGCACGAGGCGCTCGCCCGCCGGCTGCCCGGCGGACTCGTCCCGGCGAGCTGGACGGCCGTCGCCGCGATGCCGACCCTGCCCGGCGGCAAGCCCGACCGCGCCGCCCTCGCCCGCCTGGTGGAGCAGACCCCGGAGCCGCAGGAGGACGCGTCGGGCGAGTTCGCCGACCCCGGCCAGCGGCTGATCGCCGCCGCCTGGCGCGAGGTGCTCGGCCACGACCGCTTCACCGCGGACTCGCACTTCTTCGAGGTCGGCGGCCACTCGCTGCTCGCCGCCCAGCTCGCCGCGTACCTGGAGCCCCACCTCGGCAGCCGCCCGCCGCTGCGCACCCTGTTCCGCCACGCCGTGCTGGCCGACCAGGCCCGCGCCCTCGCCGCGGACGCCAAGTGAACGCGCCTTCCAAGGCATCGAACTGACGGCTCGTCACTTTCTGTGGAGATGATGATGGAACACCTTGGCACGGAACTCCGGAGCACGGACAGCCTGAGTGCGGGCAACCCGGGTACGGGCAGTCTGAGCATCGGCTACGGCCGCCCGCACCAGGACGGCGCGGTGCTCGACCTGTTCACCGCCTGGGCGCACCGCACCCCCGACGCCCCCGCCCTGATCGACGGCGAGCAGGTCTACAGCTACGCCGAACTCGACCGCCTCGCCGACACCGTGGCCGAGGCGCTGCGCGGCAGGGTCGGCCCCGGCGACCTGCTCGGCGTCTGCCTCGCCCACTCGGTCTCGCTGGTCGCCGTCACCCTGGCCGCCGCCAAGCTGGGCGCCGTCCACCTGCCGCTCGGCCCGCGCCCCGGCGAGCGCCGGCTGCGCGCCGTCGCCGAGCAGCTGCGCCCGGCCTGCCTGGTCGGCGAGCCGGACCTGCTGCCGCCCGGCGGCGAGCGGCTGCCGCTGGACCTGCCCACCGCCGGCGTGGTGGCCGCCCTGACCTCCGGCGGGCAGGTGCGCGTCCCGGTCGGCACCCACTACGCGGTGCTCACCTCCGGTTCCACCGGCACCCCGAAGGCCGTCGCCGTCACCGAGCCCGCGCTCGGCGCGCTGCTGCAGTGGTACCGCGGGGCGACCGGCCTCGGCCCCGGGGAGCGGCACAGCCTGCTGATCGGCGTCGCCTTCGACCCGCACGTGCAGGAGCTGTGGGCCGGCCTCACCTCCGGCGCGGCCCTGGTCGTCGCCCCCGAGGCGGTCCGCTGGGACACCGGCGCGCTCACCGACTGGTGGCGCGAGGCCGGCATCACCGTGTCCATCCTGCCCACCCCGCTGGCCGAGCCCGTCCTCGGCCGGCCCTGGCCCGCCGGGCTGGCGCTGCGCCACCTGGTGATCGGCGGCGACCGGCTGCGCCGCGCCCCCGGGCCCGACGTCACCGCGACCGTCCACAACGCCTACGGTCCCGCCGAGGCCACCGTCACCACCACCATGCACACCATGGCCCCCGGCGGGGACCACGGCGCCGGCGCCCCGCCGATCGGCCTGCCGATCGACGGCGTCGTCGTCCTGGTCACCGACGAGGACGGCCGCCCGGTACCGCGCGGCACGGCCGGCGAGCTGCGGATCGGCGGCCGCGGCCTGGCCGCCGGGTACCTCGACCCCGAGCTGACCGCCCGCCGCTTCGTCGACGCGCCCGCCGGCGTGGTCGGCACCGACCGGGTCTACCGCACCGGCGACCGGGTGGTGATGCGGCCGGACGGCGTACTGGAGTTCCACGGCCGCCTCGACGACCAGGTCAAGGTCAGCGGCGTGCGGATCGAACCCGCCGAGGTCGAGGCCGCCTTCGAGCGCGACCCGCAGGTGCGCCGGGCGGTGGTCGCCGCCGAACAGGCGCCGACCGGCGGGGTCCGACTGCTGGCCTTCGTCCACGCCGAGGACGGCGCCGACCCGGCGGCGCTGCTCGACTCCGTCCGGCCCTGGCTGCCCGAGCAGGCCGTGCCCTCCGCCGTCCACCTGGTGGAGCGCTTCCCGCTGGACGCCAACGGCAAGGTGGACCGCCAGGCCCTGCTGGCCGACGTGGCGGTGCCGGACGCGGTCGTGGCGGACGCGGTGGAGGAAGGGCACGGCCCGGTCGAGCGGACCGTGCTGAAGCTCTGCCGCGAGCTGATCGGCCGTGCCGACCTCGGTCCCGAGGACAACTTCCTGGCCGCGGGCGGCAATTCGCTCGCCGCCGCGAGACTGCTGGAGGCCCTGGAGAACGAGTACGGCGTCCGGCTGCGCGCCCCCCTGGTGCTGCGCCAGCCCGACCTGCGGGCCGTCGCCCGGCTGGTCGAGGAACGGGTGGCCGATCTGGCCGCGACCGCCTGACCCCGCCCGAACCTCCTCAGCGGGGCGCCCCGGCCCACCCGGCCGGGGCGCCCGGAAGGGAACCACCGTGACCACCATGTCCTCGCCCGCCGCGACCCCGTCTGCTGTGACCGACCCGCCGGCCCTGCCCACCCTGACCGATCTGCCCGCCCTGGTCGCCCGGCAGGCCGAGAGCCGCCCCGACGCGCTCGCCGTGACCGACGGCTCCACCGTCCTCACCTACCGCGAACTCGTCGACGCCGCAGGCCGGTTGGCCGCCGTCCTGGCCGCCCGGGGGATCGGCCCCGGCAGCGCCGTCGGCCTGCTGTGCGCCCGCTCGACCCGGTACGTCGTCGCCCAGCTCGCCGTCTGGCGGGCCGGCGCCCTGGCCGTCCCGATCGACCCGGCCTACCCGCGCCCGCGGATCGCCGAACTCACCGCCGACGCGGACCTCCGGCTCGTCCTCGGCGACAAGGGGCTGCTCGCCGAGGCCGGGCTCCCCGAGGAGCTCACCCTGGTGCTGACCGAGCGCGGCACCGAGGCCACCGACGGCACGGTGCCCGACGCCGCCGACCCGGCCGCGCCCGCCCTGCTCTACTACACCTCCGGCTCCACCGGCCGCCCAAAGGGCGTCCTCGTCCCGCACCGCGCCGTCGCCGACCTGGTCACCGCCGAGGACGCCGTCGTCCTCGGCCCGCGCGACCGGGTGCTCTTCCACTCCACCGTCTCCTTCGACGGCGCCACCTTCGAACTGTGGGCCCCGCTCGCCCGCGGCGCCGCCGTGGCCGTCTCCCCGAGCGAGCGGCCCAGCGCCGAGGACCTGGTCCGCGACGTCGAGAGCTTCGGCGTCACCACCGTCTTCCTCACCACCGCGCTCTTCCACCACCTGGCCGCCCGGCGCTCCCGGATCTTCGGCGTGCTGCGCACCCTGGTCGTCGGCGGCGAGGCGATCTCCGCCGAGCACGCGGGCGCCGTGCTGCGGGCCTTCCCCTGGCTCGAACTGGTCAACGGGTACGGGCCGACCGAGGCCACCACCTTCACCACCGTCCACCGGGTCACCCCGGCCGACTGCGCCGGCTCCGTCCCGATCGGCCGGACCTTCGGCGGCGCCCGCGCCTACGTCCTGGACGAGGGCCTCGCGCCGGTGGCGCCGGGCGCCGTCGGCGAACTGTGGATCGCCGGCGACCGGCTGGCCCTCGGCTACCTCGACCGGCCGGAGCTGACCGCCGAGCGCTTCCGCGAACTGCCGGGCATCGGACGCGCCTACCGCAGTGGCGACCGGGTCGCCCAACTGCCGGACGGCTCCCTGGAGTACCACGGGCGCACCGACGACCAGGTCAAGGTGCGGGGCTACCGGATCGAACCCGGCGAGGTCGAGCACGCGCTGCTCCAGCTGTCCGAGGTCGCCGAGGCGGCGGTCGTGGTCCGCCGGGCCGGGCAGCCCGACGCCGCGCTCACCGCCTGCCTGGTGCTCGCCGAGGGCGCCCGCCCGGCCGTCGAGGCGCTGCGCGCCCGGCTGGCCGAGCAGCTGCCCGCCCACCTGGTGCCCACCGCCTGGACCGTGCTCGCCGCGCTGCCGCTGACCGGCAGCGGGAAGGTGGACCGGCGGGCGCTGGCCGCCGACGAGCGGGCCGGGGCGCACCCGGCCACGGACGAGACGGCCGTCGGCGGGGCGGCCGACGCGCACCCGCCCGTGAACGAGACGGCCGACGCGCACCCGGCCGGCGGCGGGCCGACCGGGGCACACCCGGCCACCGGCGCCGGCCTCGGCCCGATCCAGCAGGTCGTCGCCGAGGCGTGGAGCCGGGCCCTGGAACGCCCGATCACCGACCCGGCCGCCGACTTCCTCGCCGAGGGCGGCCACTCGCTGCTCGCCATGTGGGTGGTGGACGACCTGCGCGAGGACCTCGGGGTCGAGCTGTCGCTCGCCGACTTCCTCGCCCACCCGACCGTCGCCGCCCAGGCCGACCTGCTGGAACGCGCCCTGCGGGCCGCCGACGACACCCCCGGAGCCGACCGATGAGCACCGTCGACCAGACCGACCTGCTGCGCCGCGCCCGCGACCGCCGCACCGCCACCGCCCCCTCCCGACCCGTCGCGCCCGGCGGCCCGGCCGTACCCGCCGAGCCGGCCCCGCTCTCGCACGCCCAGCAGCGGATGTGGCTGATGGACCACCTCGGCCAGGGCGGCGCCCTCTACAACGTGCCGATCGCCACCCGGCTGCGCGGTCCGCTCGACCAGGCCGCCCTCGCCGCCGCGATCACCGGCCTGACCGAGCGGCACGCCGTCCTGCGCACCCGCTACCCGCGCCGGGGCGACCAGCCCTACCAGCAGACCGACCCGGTCGCCCCGGTGCCGCTGCCGGTGCTGGACGCCACCGGCCCCGAGCAGCTCCTCGCCGAGGCCGCCCGCCCGTTCGACCTCGCCGCCGGCCCGGTGCTGCGCGCCCTGCTGCTGCGGCACGGTCCCGAGGACCACACGCTGCTGCTGACGATCCATCACATCGCGGTGGACGGCGGCTCGCTGCCCTTCATCGCGTCGGATATCGCCGCGCTGTACCGCGCCGGATGCGAGGGGGTTCCGGCCCAACTCCCGTCGGTGGCCCCCTCGTACGCCGACTACGCCCGCCAGGAGCGAGCCCGGGAGGCCGAGTTGACGGCCGCCGCCGACACCCTCGCGGCCGGTCTGTCCGGAGCCCGGCCGCTGTCGCTGCTGCGGCCCGTCCCGCCCGGCGCCCGCGAGCGCCGCGCCGCCCTGCACGCCGCCCCGGTGGACCCCGCCGTCGTGGAGGAGCTGCGCGTTCTCGGCGCGCGGCACGGCGCCACGCTGTACACCGTCGTCCTGGCCGCCGCGTTCGCCGTGCTGCGCACCGCCTCCGGGCAGGACGACCTCGTCCTCGGCTGCGCCAGCGGCCACCGCGCGCGGCCCGAGTTCCGCCGGACCGTCGGCCTCGCCGTCAACACCCTCGCCGTGCGGACGAATCCGTCCGGAGACCCGTCGTTCGCCGAACTGCTCGGTCTCGTCCGCACCGCCCTGCTCGACGCCCAGCAGCACCACGAGGTGCCGTTCGACCTCGTGGTCGAGCGGCTCGGCGCGGCCTCGCGCGGGGCGGACGGCACCCCGCTGCTCTCGGTCAGCTGCGACCTGCTCCGGATCGCCGACCCGCTGGTGCTGCCCGGCCTCGACACCGAGAACGTCGAACTCGACCTGGGACTGGCCAAGTTCGGCCTCACCCTGCTGCTGGAGGACGGCCCGCGGCCGCGCGTCCTGGTCCAGCACGACCGGGACGCGCTGGACGCGACCACCGCCGCCCGGCTCACCGACGCCTTCGCCGCGCTGCTCACCGCCGTGGCCGGCAACCCGGACCTGGCGCTGTCCGCACTGCCCGGCGAGCGGCTGGCCGCCGCCGAACACCCGGTGGTGGCTGCCCTCACGGCCGATCCCGCGGTGGTCGAGGCGGCCGTCGTCGAGCACCCCGACGGCCCGCCGCTCGCCTACGCGGTGGTGCGCGGGCCCGTCGCGCCGACCGGCAGCGCCCTGCGGGCCGCCCTGCGCGGGCGCCTGCCGGCCGCCGAACTGCCGCGCGCGGTCACCCTGCTGGACCGGCTGCCCCGCCTCCCCGACGGCACCCCGGACCGCGACCGGCTGCCCGGCGCGGGCCCGCAGCCCGGCACCGCCGCACTTTCCGGCACCGCTCCGCTGTCCGGTGCCGCTCCGCTGGAGGGCGGCCCGCTGGACGTCGTCCGGCAGGCGTTCGGCGAACTGCTCAGCGCGACCCCGCCCGCCGACGGCGACTTCTTCGCCCTCGGCGGCCACTCCCTCATCGCCGTCCAGCTCGCCGAACGCCTGCGCACCCGCACCGGGCTGCCGCTCACCGGCCTCGACATCCTGGAGCAGCGCACCCCGCGTGCCCTCGCCGCCCTGCTCGCCACCCGCGCGGACGAGCGCAGCGCCGCCCTCGCCCAGGCCGGCGCCCGCCCGCGGAGCACCGGTGCCCGCACCGGCACCGTCCTGCTCACCGGCGCCACCGGAGGGGTCGGCGCGGCCGTGCTCCAGGAGCTGATGGCCCAGGGCCGACCGGTCCGGGTACTGGTCCGGCCCGAGTCCGCGCACCTGCCCGCGCTGAACGGCGCCGAGGTGGCGGAGGGCGACCTCGGCGACCTCGACAGCCTGCGCCGGGCCGTCGAAGGCGTCGACGCCGTCATCCACTCCGCCTGCACCTTCACCGACCACGCCACCGACCTCGCCGCGATGCGCGCGCTGGTCGACGGCTGGCGGGGCGGCCCGTTCGTCTTCGTCAGCAGCATCGACGCATACGGCCGCCCGCCGGGCACCGAGGTCCCCGAGGGCGGCCCCAGCGGCGCGCCGGTCACCCCGTACGGGCAGGCCAAGCTGGACAGCGAGCGGATCCTCTTCGAGGCCGCCGCCACCGGCCGCGGCCAGGCCGTCGCCGTCCGCGCCCCGATCGTCTGGGGCCCGCACCACCGCCTGCGCGACCAGCTCCGCTGGGGCTCCACCGGCGCCCTCTACCAGGCCGCCCTGGCCGGACGCCCGATCGGCCTGCCCGCCGACGACGAGTGGTACGGCGCGTCCTGGGTGCACGCCTCCGCCCTGGCCCGCGCCCTCACCGCCTGCCTCACCCCCGACCACCCCGCCGCCGGCCGGGTCGTCAACGCGGTCAGCGGACACGTCTCCTGGCCCGACTTCACCGCCGAACTGGTCCGCCTGCTCGGCTCCGACAGCCCCATCACCACCGCCCCCGACGCCGACGAGGACCTCCGCCGCCCCTGGCACTACCGCGCGGACACCCTGGCCGGCCCCCTCGCCCCCGAGCCCGGCGAGGACTGGCGCAGCGTCCTGGCGGCCATGGTCCGCTGAGCCCCCGCCGCGGGCGGAGGAGTCCGGCAATCCGGTCTCCTCCGCCCGCGCTACCGGACCTGCCGCAGCCGGGCCGTGGCGACGTTGCGAGTGCGCCGGGTGCGGCCGCGCTCGGCGAGCAGGCCCAGGACCGGCCGGGCGTTCGACTCCTCGGCGAGGTGCTCCTGGAGCCGGTTCTCCGCCGCGAGCACCTGCTCCTCCGTCCATGGCTCGTCCAGGGTCACCGCCCGCAGCAGCGCCCAGTCCCGCAGGCGGCGGGCGGCGAAGGCGTCGGCGGCCACGACGCCCGACAGCTCCCGGTGCCAGGCCGGGAAGCCCGGGGCCGTGAGCAGTTCCGCCGCCCGCCGGTCCAGGTACTCGCAGACGGCGCCGCTCGCCATTGAGCGCTCGGGGTCGGTGAGCACCCGGGCGGCGAGGCCGGCCGCCTCCTCGGGTGCCACCGTCGCGAAGGCCCGGCGGTACCGGGCGAACCGTACGTGCTCGTCCGGATCGAAGCCCGCGGCACCGGCTGCCACCGTCCCGGTCACCGAGGTCTCCTCTTCCGTCCTGCCGTGGCCGGGGTGGTCCACGGCCGTCACCTGCCCGATTCTCGCACGGCCGCCGGGCGCCCTCTCGGCGATCTCGTTGACCTCAAGCCCGCTTGAGCTCCTAGCCTTCCTCCGACCAGTCGTCAGATGACAGGAGAAGGCAGATGATTCTTGTGACCGGAGCCACCGGAAACATCGGACGCGCCCTGCTGGAGGACCTGCGGGCGCACGGAGCGGGTCCCCTCCGAGGCCTCACCCGTGACGCCGCCCGGGCCCGGTTCCCCGAGGGGGTGGAGGTGCGCGAAGGCGACTTCGCCGACCCGGCCGCCCTGGCGTCCGCCCTCGACGGGGTGCGCTCGCTGTTCCTGGTGTCGCGGATCGGCTCCGACGCCGAGATCCTCGCCGCCGCCCGCCGGGCGGGTGTCGAGCACGTGGTGCTGGTGTCGTCCATCACCGTCCAGACGCATCCGCATCTGGGCCCCGCCCGCGAGAACGCCGCCGTCGAGCGGCTGCTCATGGACAGCGGCATGGCGTGGACGGTGCTCCGGCCGACGCAGTTCGCCTCGAACGCCCTGTGGTGGGCGTCGGCGGTCCGCGAGCGCCGGACGGTCCGCGTGCCGTACGCGGACACCGGGCTGCCCACCGTCCACCCCGCGGACATCGCGGCGGTGGCGCGCGTGGCGCTCACCGAACCCGGCCACCGGGGACGGACCTACGCGCTGACCGGCCCGCGGCTGGTGACGGCCCGGCAGCAGCTGGAGGCCGTCGCGGCGATCCTGGGGCGGGAGGTGCCCGTCGCGGAGACCGGCCGTGCGGAGGCCCACCGGGAACTGTCCGCGCTCCTGGGGGCCGAGGCCGCGGACGCGGTGCTGGACGTGACGGGCGGCGACGTCAACGACGAGCTGCTGGAGGTGCGCGACACCGTCGAAGCGGTCACCGGATCCCCCGCCAGGCCCTTCCACCGCTGGGTCTCCGAGAACATCGCCGCCTTCCGCTGAGCCGCCCCCCGGCAGCGCCCCCGCCCGGCTCCGGGTGCTCAACCGATGGCCACCACCCGGGCCCACTCCGGCGGAGTGTCCGGCCGGATGCTCAAGGGCTGCTGGAGGAGGGGTCGAGACGGGTGGTTCGTGGGGGCTTGGGTGTGTTCTGGTGGAGGGCGGAGGGGGCGCGACGGGGGTGTAGACGCTCGCGCATGGAACTGAGTGCGGAGGCTATGGTTCGCCGGCCCGGAGTGGCCTTGACTGGTGAGCACAAGGACGGACGCGCAGGGTTCACGAACACCGGCGGGTCCGCCGATCCGAACAGGCTCCTACTCCGAGTGAGGGTGATTGTGATGGCTGGTGTGGTGGATCTCGCGGTCGAGTCCGGTGTCGTGCTGGTGGTCGGTGGGACGGGGAAGACGGGTCGGCGGGTGGCGGACCGGCTGACGGCGCTGGGGTACGGGGTGCGGGTGGGGTCGCGTTCGGGTGCGGTGCCGTTCGACTGGCACGACGAGGGGACGTGGGAGGGGGCGTTGGAGGGTGTGAGTGCGGCGTATCTGACGTACTACCCGGATCTGGCGTTCCCGGGTGCGGTGGAGGCGGTGGGGGCGTTCTCGCGGTTGGCGGCGGAGCGCGGGGTGGGGCGGCTGGTGCTGCTGTCGGGGCGCGGTGAGGAGGCCGCGGAGGCGGGGGAGAAGGCGGTGATGGAGTCGGGGGCCGCGTGGACGGTGGTGCGGTGCGCGTGGTTCAACCAGAACTTCAGTGAGTCGTTCTTCCTGGAGCCGGTGCTGGAGGGGGAGTTGGCGTTGCCGGTGGGTGGTGCGGTGGAGCCGTTCGTGGACGTGGAGGACATCGCGGACGTGGCGGTGGCGGCGTTGACGGAGGCGGGGCACGCGGGGGAGGTGTACGAGCTGACGGGGCCGCGGCTGCTGTCGTTCTCGGACGTGGCGGTGGAGCTGTCGGCGGCGACGGGGCGTGAGGTGCGGTTCGAGGCGGTGTCGGAGGAGTCGTACCGGGGGGTGCTGGAGGCGGCGGGGCTGCCGGCGGACTTCGCGGAGCTGTTCTCGGTGATCCTGGACGGCCGCAACGCGTCGCTGGGCGACGGGGTGCGGCGGGCGTTGGGCCGTGAGCCGCGGGACTTCGCCGACTACGCCCGCGAGGCCGCCGCCTCGGGCGTGTGGAACGCGTGACCAGCCAGAAGGGCAACACCTGCCGTCCGTACGGCAGTCCACTTGATCGTCGGTGCCGGGCGGCGCCGACCGCCTGACCGAACACCCGGCCCCGGCCGGGAGCGGTGAGGAGGCCGGCGGCCCGGACACCGGGAGGGTCCCCGCGTCGGGCGGGGACCGGGGAGACCGAAGGAAAACCGATGCGCTCGAATCAGACCGCGACCCCTGCTTCCTACACCGCCGCACAGTCCTTCACCGGCCTCGCGCCGGGCGGTACGGCCCCGGCCGTGCCCGCCACCCGGAGCAAGGCCGCCGGGCCGCTCCTGGTGGGCGCCACCGTCGCGATGGGCCTGATGGCGGGCCTGTTCTTCGCCTTCGACGTCTCGGTGATGCCGGGCCTCGCGGCGGGCGACGACCACACCTACGTGGCGGCGATGCAGCAGATCAACAAGGCGATCGACGGGAACGGGCTGTTCGGCCTGGTCTTCGTCGGCGCGTTCCTCGCCACCGGCATCGCCGCCTGGCTCCAGCACAAGGCCGGACGGCGCCAGGCCGCGCTCTGGGCGGCGGCCGCGACGGCGCTGTACGTGGTGGCGCTGATCGTCACCATGGGCGTCAACATCCCGCTCAACAACGAGCTGGCGGCGGCCGGCGACCCGGCGCAGATCCACGACCTGGCCGCCGTACGGGCCAAGTTCGCGGACACCTGGGTCCCGGTCAACATGCTCCGCACCGCGCTCTGCGCCGGCGGACTGTTCGCGCTGACCCGCTCCCTGGTGCTGCACGGCCGCGCGGGGCGCTGAACGCCGAACCCCCGCACCGCGCCCCCGGCGGAACCCCGCCGGGGGCCTCGGCATGTCCGATACCCGCGGTGCCCGGCGGTGCTCGGCACCCGGTGCACCCACTGGCCGGTTCCGTTCGCTCGCGATCGACGGAGGGTCGCGGCGGACGGCCCCTCGGGAGCAGACTGGCGGCCGGTGCACGGGAGTTCCGACCGCAGGGGGCAGACATGACCGTACGACCCGGCAGGCGAACGGCAGTCGGCAGGATCCGGACCGCGATCGGCGCGCTCGTCGTCGCCCTGGCGGCGGGAGCGGCGGTCGCCCTGCCCGTCACCGGGGCGGAGGCGGCCGGTGCCAACGGCGGCAAGGTGGTCTACCTGACCTTCGACGACGGCCCCAGCCCCGCCTACACGCCCAAGGTCCTGGCGACGCTCGCCCGGTACGGGGTGCGCGCGACCTTCTTCGAGATCGGGCAGAACGTCGCCGCCCACCCCTCCGTGACCGCGCAGGTCGCCAAGCAGGGCCACAGCGTGCAGAACCACTCCTGGTCGCACCCGGACCTGCGCAAGCTCTCCGCCGCCGCGCTCGACGCGCAGGTGGCCGACACCGACCGGGCGATCCGCGCGCGGACCGGCCGCACGCCGAGCTGCCTGCGCCCGCCGTACGGCGCGGTGAACAGCACGGTGCGCTCGAAGGCCGCGGCGCTCGGCAAGCAGGTCGTGCTCTGGTCGGTGGACCCGGCGGACTGGTCCCGCCCCGGCACGGCCGCGATCCGGTCACGGGTGCTGGACAACGTCCGTCCCGGATCGGTGGTCCTGATGCACGACGGCGGCGGCGACCGCAGTCAGACGGTGGCTGCGCTGCCGACGATCATCTCCACGCTCAAGGCGCGCGGGTACGGCTTCGCCACCCTCTGCGGCTGAGTCGGGCCGGCGGCAGAGGGTGGCGGGGGACGGGCGGCGCGCTGGGGCCGCCCGTCGAACGGGCTCGGCAAAGCTGCTGAGCGGGTCCGGGCCGGCCGTCGAAGGGGCTCGGCCCGGTCGGCTCCGCCCGTCGAGCGGGTCGGGGCCGGTCAGCTCTGCCCGTTGAGGATCAGCGCCCACGCGAGGCAGGCCAGCGCGCCGGTCGACAGCAGGGTGCGCAGCACGTTGAAGCGCACCCATCGCGCCTCGAAGCGGCTGCGCACCGCGGCCGGGTCGGCGATCCGCTGGGGCGACCCGGCGGCCTCGAGCTCGTCGTTCAGCGGGATGTTGACCGAGCGGGTCACCCCGATCATCGCGATGTACAGCACGAGGGCGGCGATGGTCGCGGGCAGGACGTCGTGCCCGTCCGAGGGCAGGTGCAGGGCGACCGCGGCCGCGGTGGCGAGCAGGGCGCCGACGAAGCCGAGGACGAACCAGCCGTTCAGGATCGCCTTGTTGATGCGCTGCATGACCTCGATGAAGGTCCGGTCCTCGGCCCGCGCGAGCGCGGGCATGACCGAGCAGGAGAATCCGTAGAACAGTCCCGCGGTCAGTCCACAGGTGACAGTGGCCGCCACCAGGACGAGTGTGCGTGCCGTTTCCATCGTCGTGAGCCCCTCACTTCTCGCTGTCGGTACCGCTGTACTGCCGTACCGCCGTATCGCGTTCGCCGTGTCTCGGTCCATACCCCGTGGGCAGATCATCCGGCATCGGGGCGGTGCGGGCCACCTCGATCACTCAAGAGTCTCTCAAATGACGAAGCGTCAAATGATGTGCCGACGTCTACACTTGGCGGCATGGACACTCTGACGGGACTCCTCGACGGCCCCAAGGCCCGTGGCGCGTTCCTGCTGCGCTCCATCCTCACCCCGCCGTGGTCGCTGCGGATCGAGGACCGGGCCCCGCTCTCGGTCGTGACGATGGTCCGCGGCGACGCCTGGATCCTGCCCGAGCGCGGCACCCCGCTGCTGCTGCACCCCGGGGACGTGGCGATCGTGCGCGGCCCGGAGCCGTACACCGTGGCGGACGATCCGGACACCCCGGTGGACGTGATCGTCGGCCCGGGCCAGGTCTGCACCAAGGGCGGGGTGGACGTCTCCGAGGTGATGTCGCTCGGCGTCCGGACCTGGGGCCAGGGGCGGGAGGGCGACCGGGCCTCCTCGGTGGTGCTGTCCGGCACCTACCAGGCCGAGCACGAGATCGGCCAGCGGCTGCTGGGCTGCCTGCCCGCGCTGCTGGTCCGCCCGGCCGGCACCGGCGCGGACGACACCCTGGTGCACCTGCTGGCCGCCGAGATAGGGCGCAACGAGCCCGGCCAGGAGCTCGTCCTGGACCGCATCCTGGACCTGCTGGTGGTCTCCGTGCTGCGCTCCTGGCTGGCCGCCCCCGACTCCGGTGCCCCTGCCTGGTACCGCGCCCAGCACGACCAGGTGGTCGGCCCGGTGCTGCGGCTGATGCACGACGATCCGGCCACCGCGTGGACGGTCGCCGACCTGGCCCAGCGGGTCGGCGTCTCCCGGGCCGGCCTGGCCCGCCGCTTCACCGCCCTGGTCGGCGAGCCCCCGATGGCGTACCTGGCGGGCTGGCGCCTGGCGGTCGCCGCCGACCTGCTGCGCGAGCCCGAGTGCACCGTCGCCTTCGCCGCCCGCAAGGTCGGCTACAGCAACGCCTTCGCGCTCTCGGCGGCCTTCAAGCGGGTGCGCGGCGTCAGTCCGCAGGAGCACCGCCGGCTGGCCGCCACGGGCAGCCAGCCGCAGGCGGCGGGCTTCTCGGGGCCGGCGGAGACGGTGATCCTGGCGGGCTGAGCGGGCTGATCAGGTCGTTTCCATTTGCCTAAACCATTTAGGAAATCCCATACTGTCCGTACGCCACCGACGCGACCGTACGGGAGAACACACATGGCACGGGCAGGGCTGACCGTCGAACGCCTGGTCGTCGCGGGCGCCGAACTCGCCGACGAGGTCGGCTTCGACCAGGTGACCGTCGCCGCGGTCGCCCGCCGCTTCGGCGTCCGGACGGCCAGCCTCTACTCCCACCTCAAGAGCTCCCAGGACCTCAAGACCCGGATCGCCCTGTACGCCCTGGAGGAACTCGCCGACCTCGTCGCCGACGCCCTCGCCGGCCGGGCGGGCCGCGACGCGCTCGCCGCCTTCGCGGACGCCTACCGCGACTACGCGGCCCGCCACCCCGGCCGCTACGACGCCACCCGCCTGCGCCTGGACGCCGAGACGGCCGCCGCCAGCGCGGGCGTCCGGCACGCCCAGATGTCCAGGGCGCTCCTGCGCGGCTACGACCTGGGCGAACCGGAGCAGACCCACGCGGTGCGGATGCTCGGCAGCGTCTTCCACGGCTACATCAGCCTGGAGGCGGCCGGCGGCTTCAGCCACACCGCCGTCGACGCGCGGCAGTCCTGGGACTGGATCATCGACTCCCTCGACGCGCTGCTGCGCTCGGGCGGAGTCCGTACGACCGGCTGACCTGCCTCCCGTACGACCAGTCCGGCCATCCGCCCATGAGCCCGGTCTGACGACCAGGCGACCCGACGAACCGACGAACCGAAGAAGCATCATGACCACGATCACCACCCCCGTCACCGAGGACCTCCTCCACGGCCACCTCGACGTCGAACACACCCGCCGCGGCCTGCTGCCGCACCGCCTGCCCGCCGCCGCCCGCCGACGGATCCCGGACGAGCAGCTCGCGATGGCCGAGTCCCAGCCCTCCGGCGTCCGGCTGGCCTTCCGCACCCGCGCCACCACGATCACGCTGCACGCCGTCCCCACCAAGCGCGCCTACCCGGGCGTCCCGAACGTCCCGGACGGCGTCTACGACCTGCTGGTGGACGGCCGGCTCACCGCGCAAGCCGGCGTCCCCGGCGGCAACCTGCGCACCGTCGACCTCGCCACCGGCCGCTTCGAACTGACCGAAGGGCCGTCCGGCAGCGCCCGGTTCACCGGCCTGCCGGAGCGGGACAAGACCGTCGAGATCTGGCTCCCGCACACCGAGACCACCGAACTGATCGCCCTCGACACCGACGCCCCGGTCGAGCCGGTCCCGGCCGGCACCCGCAAGCGCTGGCTGCACCACGGCAGTTCGATCAGCCACGGCTCCAACGCCGCCCACCCCACCGGCACTTGGCCCGCCCTGGTCGCCAACCGCGCGGGCCTGGACCTGACCAACCTCGGCTTCGGCGGCGGCGCCCTGCTCGACCCCTTCACCGCGCGCACCATCCGCGACACCCCCGCGGACCTGATCAGCCTCAAGCTCGGCATCAACCTGGTGAACACCGACCTGATGCGGCTGCGCGCCTTCACCCCGGCCGTCCACGGCTTCCTGGACACCGTCCGGGACGGCCACCCGAGCACGCCACTGCTGCTCGTCTCCCCGCTGCTCTGCCCGCTCCACGAAACCGTGCCGGGCCCGCTCGCCCCCGACTTCAGCAGCGGCACCCTCCGCTTCCGAGCCACCGGCGACCCCGCCGACGTCGCCGCCGGCCGGCTCACCCTCACCGTCATCCGCGCCGAACTGGCCCGCATCGTCGCCGACCGCCGGGCCGACGGCGACCACCACCTCCACCACCTGGACGGCCTGGCCCTCTACGGCGAGCCCGACCACGAGGCCCACCCGCTCCCCGACGGCCTCCACCCCTCCCCGGAGGCCCACCGGCTGATCGCGGAGCGCTTCGCCGACCTCGCCCTCGCCCCCGGAGGCGCCCTGGCGCCGTGACGAGCCGTGACCCGTCGGGACCCGCCGCGGCCGCCTCCCGCCGGGAGCGGCCTCCCGGCTCCGGGGCCGGTCGCACGAGCAGTCAGTTCCCTGTGCTGTACTACGTGCTCCTCCGTACACCACGTACACCGTGCACCACTTCCGGAGCCACCTCTCGATGAGCACCACCTGCCCGACCTGCGCCGCAGCAGACGAAACCGTCACCGTGCGCCTCGCCCTCCTGGACTCCGACCGGCCGCTCGACCCGCCGACGCGGGAGCTGCTGACGATGCCGTCCGAGCCCCGGGGCACGAGCGGGGCCGCGATCGCCCTCTTCGTCCTGGCCGGCCTCATGGGCCTGCTGGGACTGACCACACTGGGCTCCGGCGACAAGGCCGCCGACGTCGACGACGCCGCGTACCAGCTCGGCTACCACTACGGCGCGTTCCTCTTCGCCGCGGTCCTGCTGGGCATCGGACTCGCCGTCCACTTCGCCCACCGGAGCCGGCGGAGCGACGCGGCGGACCAGTGGCCGCGGACCTACGAGCAGTGGCAGCAGCTCCACCAGGTGTGGCGGGCGACCTGGCTGTGCCGGCGCTGCCGCGTCGTGTTCCGCCCCGACTCCGCCGCCTCCTCCGCGATACCCGCGGAGCAGTTCCCGCAGTGGTCGGTGGCCGTCGCGCGACAGGACGACCGCCCCGGCGCCCCGAGCACGGCGGCCTGACCGGCTGCCCGACCACGTCGGTTCGGCCGTCCACCCGGCAGCCGGCCCCCCGGAGGCCGCATCACGTGCCGCCGCCGGGGCGGCCCGGCCGGGTCGGGTCCGTCGCCTCAGGCCCGGCGCCTCAGGAACGCACTGATCTCGTACGGCCCCTGCCGCGCGAGTCCGACCAGCGGCTCCAGGTAGCCCAGCCACGGCGCGTCGAAGCCCTCCGGAGCCGCCACCGACAGACGGCTCCGAGCCGCGGCGACCCGTCCTGCGGCGGCCGGCAGCGCCTCGTCCTCCAGGCACCCGTACGCCTGCTCCACGAGTGCGGCCATCCTCCGCCGCCCCTTGCGGGCATGCGCCTGCTCGGCGCCGTCGCGGGCCACGAGCAACTGCTCGACCGGGATGGTGACCGCGGCTTCGAACGTGCCGAGCAGCGGCTCCTCGCACAGCTGCCCCACCACGCCCTCGGACAGCGGCGGGTTGCCGGCGACCAGCCGGTCCAGCACGGTGATGCCCAGCACCGCGTACGCGCTGGCCGTACGCCACAGCAGCACCTCCACCGCCTGCGAGAACTCGAAGGCCGCGCCGTTCAGTTCCCGCGCGACCTCGTAGTCGAGCCGCGGCGCCACCCCGTCGTCCCCGTCGTCGCGGCGGCCCTCGGCGGCGTCGGCCGCGTACCTCAACCGCATCTCCACGGCGAGCGCCGAGCGCCACTCCGCGTGCAGGCCGCTGACCGTGCCGTGCATCGCCGCCAGCGCGCCGTGCTCGGCCTCCGTCAACCCGTCCAGGGCCTTCCTGCTCGGGAAATCCACCTCAGCGCCCTTCCGTCCGCCGACAACGTCGGGGCCACGCTAGAGCCCCGCCGCGCCCGCCGCAGGCGAACCGGCCGCGCGCCACACCGATCAGCGCGAAACCCCGTAGCCCCGCCCCTCGTTCGGCACCAGCCGTACCGGCGTCGAACGAGGAGCGGGGCGGGCGTGGTCCACAGGCGGCGGGCGTCTCACGCGGCGGCCGCCCGGGACGGCGGGAGGGCGAGCGCGGTGACGACCGTGCCGCGGTGCACGCCCCAGGAACCGGTGCGGACGGCCGGGAGGTGCGGGTGCCGGGCGGTGAAGGTGCCGTCGGCGTGCACGGTGACGGCGATGGCCGCGAGTGGAGCCCAGGTGCCGGTCAGCGGATGGACGGCCTTGTAGGCGGCCTCCTTGGCGCTGAACAGGACGGTGTCCCACGGGGCTTGGCCCTCAGGCAGCGCCGCCAGGCCGCCGCGTTCGGACGCGCTGCTGACCAGCTGCAGCACGCCCCGGGGAAGCGGCCGGGCGGGCTCGGCATCGATCCCGAGCGAGGTGAGCCGCCCGGTACCGGCGACCGCGCAGGCCGTGTACCCGTCCGTGTGGGTGATGCTGCCCGTGACACCCACCGGCCACCGGGGCGCCCCGCCGGGCCCCGGCAGCAGCGGCACCGGCGGGTGCCCGAGAGCGCCCAGCGCCTGGCGGGCGAGTGCCCGGGCGGTGGCGAACTGCCGTCGGCGGCGCGGCGAACGGTCCTGGATGTACGCCGCCTCCAACGGCAGCAGTCGCTCCTCGGACGGGTCACCGAAGGACTCGGCACAGTGGACGTGGGGCGGGAGCAGCGCGGCCAGGACGCCGACGGGGGCGGTGGTGGTCACGGTCGTCAGCGGCCGGCCGTGACCAGCAGGTGGACGTGGTGCGCGACGTGCTGCGGGGCCTCCAACGGCACCATGTGGCCGGTGCCGGGAATCCGGTGCAGCTCGGCGTGCGGCAGCGCCGAGGCGAGCTCCTGGCTGAAGCTGGGCTTCACGATCTTGTCCTCGGTCCCGGTGATGACCGCCGTCGGCGCGGTGATCCCGGCCAGGCCCGCGCGCTGGTCCATCTCCTGGGTCGACGCGAAACAGGCGGCCCGGACCGCCGGCACCGTGGCGGCGAACAACCGGCGGTTGGCCTCCCGCGCCGCCAGGGTGGCACTCGGCCCGTGCGTCCCACCGAGCAGCCGACGGCCCAGCCACGGCGTCCCCAGGGCCCGGCTGAACAGCTTCGACCCCATCATCTTGACCTCGTTCGCCGGCGTGTTCTGCCCGTGCGAAGCCGTCGACACCAGCACAAGTCCCGCCAACCGCTTGACACTTGCCCCGCCCCTCGCGGCGGACGGCCCGTTCGCGGACGGCCCGGTCGCGGACAGCCCCGCCGCCCAGGCCAGCGCCGCGTACCCGCCACCGGAGTGCCCCACCACCACGACCGGCCGCTCCGGCGTGGTGAGCGTCCCGACCACGGTGTCCAGGTCCCGCGCCAGCCGCTCGACGCCGATCGGCTCCCGCCCGGCCGTCGACGAGGCGTGACCGCGCTGGTCGTACGTGGCCACCGTGTGCCCGGCCGCCGCCAACTGGCTCGCGGTGGCGTGCCACACGGTCCGGGACGCGGCCCAGCCGTGGACGAGCACCACCAACGGCCGGCTCGGGTCGGGCTCGCCCGGCTGGTGGACGGTGATGGCGAGCCGCGCGTGGTCGTCGGTGGTCGCGGTGTGGTCGGTGGTGGTGACGGCGTGCCGGGTGGGCAGCGTGCGGATCTCGGTGATGGTCACGGCGGGCCTCCTCTTCCTCTTCCGGTGACGGTTCTTACTTCTGGTTGTCGAGGTGGTGGCGGAGGTTGCTCAGGGCCCGCTGGGTGGCGGTGGTGTGCTTGGCGGTGAGGTTGGTCAGCTTGTGGAGGAACTTGGCGAGGCCGTGCGGGGTGGTGGCGAAGGTGACGGTGAGCAGGGTCTGGGCGCCGTCGTTGTGGGGCGTGAGCTGGTACGTCGTCGTGCCGTGGAAGTGGCCGGTGTGGCTCTGGGTCAGCCGGGCGTCGGGCGTCGCGTGGGTGGTCGTGGAGGTGAACCGGAGCTTGGGACCGGGCTTCCCGACGCCACCCGTGTGGACGGTGGTCGTGGTGGTGCCGCCCTCCTGCTGGGGGCCGGTGGGACCGGGCTGGTGGGTGTTGTGGGGGTGCCACCAGGTGGTCCTGCCGTTGAGTTCGTCGACGATGGCCTCCCAGACGGCGTGGGTGGGGTGGTCCAGGATGGCCCGGTCGGTGTGGTGAATGGCGTGCATGGGGAATTCGGCCTTTCGGTCGGCGAACGGGGGCGTGCGACGGGGGATTTCCTATTTCTCCGGACGTGGATTCCGGGTGTTTTTTGTGTGTTAGGGGAAGATGTTTTGGCCGGGGGTGAGGGTGTGGGTGGGGTCGTAGGTGTTTTTGGCGTTGGTGAGGGTGGTCCAGTGG
>NZ_JBHJSJ010000006.1:0-95641 GCF_042268845.1 Kitasatospora sp. NPDC056273
CACCGTGACGTCCACCGGCCCCGGCCGCTGCCGCTGTCGGGTTCCGGGTGCCGGTTCGGCTCCGCTCAGCCGCTCAGCGCCGCCCGGAGCGCCGGTCACCGCGGCCGCCGTCGCCGCCGCCGCCGGTCAGGCCCGCGCGGCGCAGCGCGTCCGCCATGGCGCTGTTGGCCGGCGCACCGCCGCCGGAGCCGCCGCGGTCACCGCCGCCGCCCTGACCGCCGCCGCGCCGGTCCTGGCCGCCGCGACCGCCCTGGCCCTGACCGCCCTGGCCGCCCTGGCCACCGCCCCGGCGCTCCTGGCGCGGCGGGCGGGCCTGGCGGTCGCCGCGGTCGCCGCGGTCACCGCCGCGCTCGCGCCCGACCTCGTCGTCCAGCCGCAGGGTCAGCCCGATCCGCTTGCGCGGCACGTCCACCGTGAGCACCCGGACCTTGACGATGTCGCCGGGCTTGACCACCTCGCGCGGGTCCTTGACGAAGTTCCTCGACAGCGCCGAGACGTGCACCAGCCCGTCCTGGTGGACGCCCACGTCCACGAAGGCGCCGAAGGCGGCGACATTGGTGACCACGCCCTCCAGCACCATGCCGACCTCCAGGTCGCCGATCTTGTCGACGCCCTCCTTGAAGGTCGCGGTGCGGAAGGCCGGGCGCGGGTCGCGGCCCGGCTTGTCCAGCTCGCCGAGGATGTCGGTGACGGTCGGGACGCCGAAGGTGTCGTCGGCGAAGTCCGCCGGGCGCAGCGCCCGCAGCCGCTCGCCGTTGCCGATCAGCTCGCGCAGCTCCCCGCCGGTCGCGGCCAGGATGCGGCGCACCACCGGGTAGGCCTCCGGGTGCACGCTGGAGGCGTCCAGCGGGTCCTCGCCGCCGGGGATGCGCAGGAAGCCCGCGCACTGCTCGAAGGCCTTGGGGCCGAGCCGGGAGACGTCCTTGAGCTGCCGGCGGGTGCGGAACGGGCCGTTGGCGTCGCGGTGCGCGACGATGTTGTCGGCCAGCGTGCCGGTGACCCCGGAGACCCGGGTGAGCAGCGGCGCCGAGGCGGTGTTGACGTCCACGCCGACGGCGTTGACGCAGTCCTCGACCACGGCGTCCAGCGAGCGGGAGAGCTTCACCTCGCTCAGGTCGTGCTGGTACTGGCCGACGCCGATCGACTTGGGGTCGATCTTGACCAGCTCGGCCAGCGGGTCCTGGAGCCGGCGGGCGATCGAGACCGCGCCGCGGATCGACACGTCCAGGTCCGGCAGCTCCTGCGAGGCGAACGCCGAGGCCGAGTAGACCGAGGCGCCGGCCTCGCTGACCATCGCCTTGGTGAGCTTCAGCTCGGGGTGGCGCCCCAGCAGGTCCTCGGCGAGCTTGTCGGTCTCCCGGGAGGCAGTGCCGTTGCCGATCGCCACCAGGTCGACGTCGTGCTTCTTCGCCAGGGCCGCCAGCGTCGCCAGGGCCGCGTCCCACTTGTTGGCGGGCTGGTGCGGGTAGATCGTGTCGTACGCGACGACCTTGCCGGTGGCGTCCACCACGGCGACCTTCACGCCGGTGCGGAAGCCCGGGTCCAGGCCCATGGTGGCGCGGGTGCCGGCCGGGGCGGCGAGCAGCAGGTCGCGCAGGTTCGCGGCGAAGACCCGCACCGCCTCCTCCTCGGCCTCGGCGCGCAGCCGGGCGCGCAGGTCGATGCCGAGCCGGACCAGCACGCGGGTGCGCCAGGCCCAGCGGACGGTGTCGCCCAGCCACTTGTCGGCCGGGCGGCCGCGGTCGGCGATGCCGAAGCGGGCGGCGATCCGCTGCTCGTAGTCGTTCTCGCCCGGAAGGTCGCCCTCGGACTCACCGTCGTACGGGGAGAGGTCGAGGTCGAGCACCTCCTCCTTCTCGCCGCGCAGCATCGCCAGGATGCGGTGCGAGGGGAGCCGGGTGTACGGCTCGGCGAAGTCGAAGTAGTCGGCGAACTTGGCGCCGTCGCCCTCCTTGCCGTCGCGGACCTTCGCGACCAGCCGGCCGCGGGTCCACATCCGCTCGCGCAGCGAGCCGACCAGGTCGGCGTCCTCGCCGAAGCGCTCGACCAGGATCGCCCGGGCGCCCTCCAGGGCCGCGGCGCCGTCCGCCACCGACTCGTTGAGGTACTGGGCGGCCAGCGCGGCCGGGTCCTGCCCCGGGTCGGCCAGCAGGGTGTCCGCCAGCGGCTCCAGGCCGGCCTCGCGGGCGATCTGCGCCTTGGTGCGCCGCTTCGGCTTGAACGGGAGGTAGATGTCCTCCAGGCGGGCCTTGGAGTCCGCGGCGAGCACCCGGGCGCGCAGCGCGTCGTCCAGCTTGCCCTGGGCCTCGATCGACTCCAGCACGGCCGCCCGGCGGTCCTCCAGCTCGCGCAGGTAGCGCAGCCGTTCCTCCAGGGCACGCAGCTGGGCGTCGTCGAGGGAGCCGGTGACCTCCTTGCGGTAGCGGGCCACGAAGGGCACGGTCGAGCCGCCGTCGAGCAGATCGACGGCCGCCTTCACCTGCCCCTCGCGGACACCCAGCTCCTCGGCGATCTGCCGCTCGATCGCCTGCTGGGCCTGCCGGGCCACCTGTTCGACTGGCGTGGTCACGAAGCCGGTCACCTTCTCCATCAGTGCTTGCGCCGTACGCCCTGCATTCTG
Organism: Kitasatospora sp. NPDC056273; assembly: GCF_042268845.1. Classification (NCBI taxonomy): domain Bacteria; kingdom Bacillati; phylum Actinomycetota; class Actinomycetes; order Kitasatosporales; family Streptomycetaceae; genus Kitasatospora; species Kitasatospora sp. NPDC056273. The sequence continues at coordinate 2,621 of NZ_JBHJSJ010000006.1, forward strand.
GCAGGTGCCGACGACACCGACCGGCCGCCCCCGGGACGGCCGGGCGTGGCGCGCGCCTCCGGCTGACGGCCCCGGGGCTCCACCGAGGCTTGAGCGGGGCCCAGTTGCGGCTTCCTAGGCTGGCGGGCATGGACACTCTGGATGCCGCCGCCGAGTTGGAGCGGCTCGCCGCCGCCAAGTACCTGCTGTTCACCACCTACCGGAGGAACGGCACTCCGGTCGCCACCCCGGTGTGGGTCGCGCGCGACGGGGACGCGCTGGTCTTCACCACCGTCACCAAGACCGGCAAGGTCAAGCGCCTGCGCAACCGTTCGGACGTGCTGGTCGGGCCCAGCGACATCCGCGGGAACCTGCTCGGCGCCCAGGTGCCGGCCACCGCGGTGCTGGACCCCGACCGGGCGCCCGCCTACCGGAAGCTGCTGCGGCGCAAGTACGGCCTGCTGTGCGCGGTGGCGCTGACCGCCAACGTGCTGCGCTTCGGCAAGGGCGGCACCATCGGGGTGCGGGTCACCTTCGGGTGACCGTCGGGGCCGTCGGGGCCGTCAGGGCCGTCGCCGGGTGGCCGAAATCGCGCGTTCCGGTTCGAACGACCGTCGGAATGTGAGCAGTTCGGCAATCCGGCTGAACGGCGACGACCGGAGCTGTACGCTGCCGGGCATGTGCGCTGCCACCCGGATCCACCCCGACGGGCCGGTGGTCGACGCGGCCCTGGTGCGGCGGCTGATCGCCGCCCAGTTCCCGCAGTGGGAGCGCCTCCCGGTCACCCCCGCCGCCACCTCCGGGGCGGACAACGCGATGTTCCGCCTCGGGCCCGAACTCGCCGTCCGGCTGCCCCGGGTGGAGTGGGCCGCCGGGGGCCTGCGGCGGGAGCAGCAGTGGCTCTCCCGGCTGGCCCCGCGGCTGCCGCTGCCCGTCCCGGCACCGCTCGCGGTCGGCCGGCCCGCCGCCGGCTACCCGTGGGAGTGGTCCGTCCTGCACTGGCTGGACGGCGCCAACCCAGTCGTCCACGCCCTGGCCGCACCCCAGGCGCTGGCCCGCGACCTGGCCGGCTTCATCAACGCCCTGCGCGCCGTCGACCCGGCCGACGCCCCCGTCTCCCAGCGCAGCGTCCCGCTCGCCTCCCGCGACGGCGCCACCCGCGCGGCCATCGCCCAGCTCTCCGGCTCGATCGACACCGAGGCCGCGACCGCCCTGTGGGACAAGGCACTTCGACTGCCCGACTACGCCGGCCCGCCGGTCTGGCTGCACGGCGACCTCACCCCCGGCAACCTGCTGCTCACCGGCGCCGGCCGGCTCGCCGCCGTCATCGACTTCGCCCTGATGGGCGTCGGCGACCCGACCGCCGACCTGATCGCCGCCTGGAACCTGCTGCCCGCCACCGCCCGCCCCGCCTTCCGCGCCGCCCTCCACGCGGACGAGGCCATGTGGGCCCGCGGCCGCGCCTGGGCGTTCTCCCTCGCCCTGGTGACGATCCCGTACTACCGCCACACCGACCAGGCCCTGACCGCCAACGCCCGCCACGTCGTCCGCGAGGTCCTCGCCGACCGCGGCGTGTAGGGCAGGGCGGTGCCCGTCACCACTCCCGGGGCTCGACCATCTCCTCCACGTCCGCGTCCTCGAAGCCGTAGGCCGAGGCGATGATCCAGAAGGCCTCGGCGATGTCCTCCCGCGCCGCCGTCTCGATCTCGCTCCCCGCTGCCTTCAACTCCGTGTCCAGACGGTTGAACTCCTCCGCGGCGGCGTGGGAGAGCACGTACAGCGTCGGCAGGTCCGCCGGCCGCTCGGCCTCGATCCGCTCGCACAGCCGCACCAGGATGGCCCTGCCCTTGGCCACGAGGTGGTCGGGGAAGTACGGGTCCTCGGACATCTCCCGCAGGAACTCCTGCTCCGTCACCTGCTCGTTCGTGATCGCCATGACGCCCTTTCCGTCCCTCCGAAGAACCGACGTGCCGATCCTGCCCGACACCACTGACAGACGGCGGCGCCCGGGCCGGCCGCCGCCGCTCCCCCGGCCCGGCGGCGCTTGACGTGCTGGTTAGAGTGCCGCGCATGACCACACGTCACATCGAGTTCGAGGCCCTGCACAACTTCCGCGACCTGGGCGGCTACCCGGGCGCCGGCGGGCGGTCCGTCCGGTGGGGGCTGGTGTACCGCTCCGACTCGCTCGGCAAGCTCGGCTCCCCCGCCGATCTGGACCGGCTCCGGGCGCTCGGCGTGCGGACCGTGATCGACCTCCGCTACCCCTGGGAGATCGACGCCAAGGGCCGGGTGCCCGGGTTCGAGGGCCTGGAGTACCACAACCTCTCGATCGAGCACCGCCCGTACGACCAGGCCGAGATCGACCCGGAGGTCGACCCCTGGCGCCACCTCGCCGACCGCTTCGCCGAGGTCGCCGAGGACGGGGTGAAGGAGATCCGCCAGGCGCTGGACGTGATCACGGCCGCCGAGGCCCCGGTGGTCTTCCACTGCGCCTCCGGCAAGGACCGCACCGGGCTGATCGCCGCCCTGCTGCTCACCCTGCTCGGCGTCGGCGAGGACGACATCGCCGCCGACTTCGCCCTCACCGAGCTCGCCACCGCGCACTTCGTCGCCGAGTGGCACGCCGCCCACCCCGGCCGTACCCTGCGCTGGCCCGGCTACGGGCGCGCCCCGGAGGCCGTCATCCGGCTCACCCTCGCCGACCTCGCCGACCGCCACGGCTCGGTCGGGGCCTACCTCACCGGCGTCCTCGGCATCGACCGCGCGCAGATCGACACCCTGCGCGCCCGCCTGCTGACCGACTGAGCCCCGCCACCCCGCACGGGAGGTCGGCCGGCCCGACGCCCCGTGCGCGGACACCCCCGAAAACGCCCTCGCCCGGCGGGAGCGGCGCCTGGCAGCATGCCGCCATGCCCACGCCGAGCCCCGACCCGGACTACAGCGTCACCACCGGGTACGACCTGTCCGACGACGCCTACTTTCTCGAACTGCGGCTCAGGGCGGACCCGCGGGCCCTGGTCGCCGCGGTCGTCCCCGACGAGGACCCGGCGCGGGAGCCGACGATCAGCCTCGACCCGCGGGGGCGGGCCGTCGACATCCCGTACGAGGTGATGCGCTGGTTCCTGCGGCTGGTCGAGGAGGAGGCCGACGCCGTCCGCGCCTGGATGCGGCTGCGCCCCGAACTCGTCGCGCTCGTCCACCGGTTGCGCCGGGAGCACCGGGGCGTGATCGACGACGAGGGGTTCCCGGGCGTCCTGGCGGAGGTCCGCGCCGCCGTGCCGGAGGCCGACGTCGCCACCGTGCTCCGGGCCGTCTTCGGGGCGGAGGGCGAGCGGCTGCTCCGGGGGTCGGGGGTGCGATAACCCGGTGGCGGCCGGGGGTGGTTGCGAAGGAGGATGCCGGGCATGACCGAGCAACCCGTGCGATGGACCGAGGCGACCGTCTACCCCGACATGTGGGCCGACCCGGACGACGACCCCCGCAACAGTGAGGGCCCGAGCCCGGACGGCGAACTCGCCACCCTCCAGGACTACCTGACGAACTACCGGCTGACCCTGCGGATGAAGTGCGACGGCCTGGCCCCGGAGCAGCTGGCCCGCCGCTCGGTGCCGCCGTCCACGATGTCGCTGCTCGGCCTGGTCCGGCACCTGGCCCGGGTGGAACGGGACTGGCGGAACTGGATCACCGACGGCGAGCCGCTGCCCAAGCTGTACGGCGGGCGGGACGCGGACTTCGACGGGGCCGTCGGCGAGCAGGCCGTGGTGGACGCAGCGTTCCACGACCTGGAGCGCGAACAGGCCGCGCTGGACGCCGCGTTGGCCGGGTACCAGGACCTGGGCGAGCGGGTCGGGAAGGACCGGCTCTCGATCCGGGAGCTGCAGGTGCACCGGATCGAGGAGTACGCCCGCCACTGCGGCCACGCCGACCTGCTGCGCGAGTGCGTGGACGGCCGGGTGGGCCAGTAGCGCCTCAGCGCCGGCGGCCGCTCCGACCGGGGCGGCCGCCGCCCTTGCCCGCACGGGGTCCGGCCCCGGCGCCCGCGGCGGGAGCCGGGGCGGTCTCGGGCCAGTGGGCGGGCCGGGTGAGGCCGGCCGGGAGGCGGGTGGTGGCGTCGCCGCGGGCGGCGTCGAGCTGGGCCTGGGTGAGGAAGAGGGCCGTGCTGAGGTCGGCGCCGGCCAGGGCGGCGTCCCGCAGGTCGGCGCCGACCAGGTCGGCGAGGCGCAGGTCGGCGCCGGAGAGGTCGGCCGCGACGAGCAGGGCACCGCGCAGGTTGGCGCCCCGCAGGTCGGCGCCGCGCAGGCGGGCGCCGAAGAGGTCGGCGCCGCGGAGCTCGCGGCGGCGCGGGACGGCCGCGCGGACCAGTTCGCCGGCCCGCAGCAGCAGCTCGCTGACCCGCTGCCGGTGGGCCGGGACGTCGACGGCGAGGATCTCCTCGGGGGTGCCGCCGGCCAGCCGGTCGGTCTCCGCCAGCGCCTGCCGCAGTTCGTCGTGGACGGGCTGGGCAGGGGCGAAGGTGAGCGCCTCGGTGAGGTACCGGAGCAGCTCGTGCAGCTGCCGCACGACCGGGAAGACGTCGAACATCGCCTTGGCGCTGTCCGGCTCCTCGCGCCAGCTGCGGCCGCCGAAGGTGACCTGGGAGACCCGCTGCCCGGCGCCGAAGCAGTCGTAGACGGTGCAGCCCTGGAAGCCCTTGTCGCGCAGCCGCACGTGGATGCCGCAGCTGAAGTCGGTCTGGAGGTTGTGGCAGGGACTGCCGGCCTGCTTGTTCATGGCGAAGTCGGACCCGGCGGCGAACGGCAGGGCGACGCAGCAGAGCCCGAAGCAGCTGCCGCAGTCGGCCCGGAGCGCGGTCGGCTGCGGGGTCGGTGGCGGGGTCGGCGCGGCCGCCGTCTGGTCCTGCGGCGACTCGGTCTCGCGCACGTTCCGGGGTCCTTCCAGCAGCGGGGCGCCGGTCGGCGCGGTGAACCCCGGAATCCTACTGGGCAGACGACCCTCGACGCCGGTAAGCTGCCCAGCGCAGTAGAGACCATTACACACGGGGGTGGGTGCCATGCGGGAGCCGGACATCAGGGAACTGGTCCGGATGTGGATCTCGGGCTGGGCCGTCTCGCGCGGCTCCGCCGAGCCGGTGGACCAGCCCTGGGGCTGGAGCATCGACGTCGGCGCGCCGGTCGGCGAGGTCGGCCGGCACGTGCTGCCGGAGCCGACCGAGGCCGAGGTCCGCAAGCTCGGCGAGACCGTCACCGCGCCGACCACCTGGCTGAAGCTGTTCGCCGAGGACGCCACCGTACGCCCCTGGCTGGACGAGCGGTGGCGGCTGGACGCGCCGGGCTTCCTGATGAGCGTCCCGCTCGTCCCCGAGCGGTCCGAGGCCCCGGCCGGGTACACCGTGACCACCTGGGAGCGGGGCGGGATCCTCCGGGTGCTGGTGCGCACCGGGGACGGGCACCTCGCCGCCCGCGGCCAGGCGGGCCTGGCCGGCCCCGTGGCCGTACCGGACCAGATCACCACCGCGCCGGAGCACCGCCGCCGGGGCCTGGGCGCCCTGGTGATGCGGACGCTCCAGTCCGCCGCGCACGAGCGGGGCGCGCGCACCGGCGTGCTGGTCGGCACCCCGGAGGGGCAGGCGCTCTACACGGCGCTCGGCTGGGCCACCCACGCCCCGATGGCGAGCCTGGTCCTCGACGCGCCGGGCGTCCACGACACCGAGTAGGCCGGGGCCTGTGGCGCCTGGGCACCGGGCGGCGGGCCTCAGCGGTACGGCAGCAGCTCCGGCCGCTTCGCCGGGCGGCCGTCGCCCGAGGAGCGGCCGGTGAGGCGGCGGCCGATCCACGGGCCGACGTGGGTGCCCAGCCAGCGGGCGTCCTCGCGCAGCCGCTCGCCGCGGCCGGCCGGGGCGGCGGCGGGCAGCGGGGCGCGCCAGTCGAAGGCGGCGGGGCGGCCGAGCGCCTCCAGCACGCCCTCGGCGACCCGGCGGTGCCCCTCGGGCGACAGGTGCAGGCGGTCCTCGGCCCACAGCCGGCGGTCGTCGAAGCAGGGCGCGGAGAACAGGTCGACCACGACGAAGCCGTCCTGCCGGCCCAGTTCCTGGACGAAGGCCTTCATCCGGAGGATCGCGGGCAGCAGCCGGGCGCCGCCCGCCATCCGGCGGGTCGGGTCGGTGCTGGTGAACAGCACGACGGTCGCGCCGGTGGCGCGCAGCCCGTCGGCGCAGCGGCCGAGCAGCCGCTCGACGGCGTCGATGTCGCAGCCGGGGCGCAGCACGTCGTTGAGGCCGCCGGCCAGGGTGACCAGCTCGGCGCCCATCGCGGCGGCGGGGGCGAGCTGCTCGTCGTGGATCTGGCCGATGAGCTTGCCGCGGACGGCGAGGTTGGCGTACCGGAAGCCGGTGCCCGCGGACTCCGGCTCGGCGCGCTCGGCGTGCTCAGAGCCTTCGCTGTGCTCAGAGCGTTCGGCGCGCCCAGAGCGTTCGGCGTGCTCCGCGTGCTCGGCGGCCAGTGCCGAGGCGACCCGGTCGGCCCAGCCCCGGTAGTGGCCGTCCGGCAGCAGGTCGTCGCACATGCCCTCGGTGAAGGAGTCGCCGACGGCGACGTAGCTGCGGTAGGGGGTGGGCACGGGCTGGCCTCCGCTCTCCCGGGATGACTCCGGCGGTTCGACGATCCGACGATCGTACGTGCGTGCCCGTCCGGAACCACAGCGGGCCCCGGCGGCTCCGGCGGACCCCCGACGGTCCCCGGCGACCACCGGCGAACCTCGGCGCTCATCGCACGCCGATCGTTCGTTTATCGGCCCGGGCCATCCTGAGTCCACGGGGCGGCGGTCGGCGACGGGGGCCTTGCCGCCGCCCCATTCAGGCCACCGTGCCCGCCGCAGGCACCGCGCCCACCGCGACGGTCAGCCCGTCACGGCCACCGCCTCCTCGCCGGCCTCCTCGCCCGCCTTCCGGGGCGTGAACCAGTGCTCGCGCACGGCGTCGGTGGGCCGCTGCTCGCCGAGGGCGGCCAGGCCCCACTCCCCCAGCGCCTCGACGACCGGCCGCAGTTCGCGGCCGCGTCCGGTCAGCTCGTAGACGGTCGCGTTGGCGGGCCGCTCCAGTCGGCGGCGGGCGATCAGTCCGTCGCCCTCCAGCTGCTTGAGCCGGGCGGCCAGGATGTCGGTGGAGACGCCGGGCAGGTCGGCGTGCAGGTCGGTGTAGCGGCGCGGGCCGCCGAGGAGCTCACGGACGATCAGGAGGCTCCAGCGCTCCCCCACCGCGTCCAGGGCGCGGGCGACGGCGCAGTACTGGTCGTAGCTTCGGCGTGACATGCGGATCAGCATAGCCAAGAGGTTGGACTTTCCAAGTACTCACTTGGTAGAACAAAGCTGAAGCAACGGAGCGGTGGTGACGGTCGGGAGGCCGCAGATGGAGTTTCGACAGTCCAGCAAGCTCAATGACGTGTGCTACGAGATCCGGGGCCCGGTGGTCGACCAGGCCAACGCCCTGGAGGAGGCCGGGCACAGCGTGCTGCGGCTGAACACCGGCAACCCCGCCCCCTTCGGCTTCGAGGCGCCCGAGGAGATCCTCCAGGACATCATCCGCAACCTGCCCAAGGCGCACGGCTACAGCGACTCGCGCGGCATCCTGCCGGCCCGTCGCGCGGTGGTGCAGTACTACCAGCAGCGCGGGGTCGAGGGCGTCACCGTCAACGACGTCTACCTCGGCAACGGCGTCTCCGAGCTGATCCAGATGGCCGTCACCGCGCTCGTGGACGACGGCGACGAGGTGCTCGTGCCGATGCCCGACTACCCGCTCTGGACGGCCGTGGTCCGGCTGGCCGGCGGCAAGGCCGTGCACTACCTGTGCGACGAGCAGGCCGAGTGGTACCCGGACCTGGACGACATCGCCGCCAAGATCACCGCCCGCACCAAGGCGATCGTCGTCATCAACCCCAACAACCCCACCGGCGCGGTCTACCCGAAGGAACTGCTGGAGGGCATCCTCGACCTGGCCCGCCGCCACCACCTGATGGTGCTGGCCGACGAGATCTACGACAAGATCCTCTACGACGACACCGAGCACCACTGCCTGGCCGCCCTGGCCGACGACGTCCTCACCCTCACCTTCAACGGCCTCTCCAAGGCCTACCGGGTGGCCGGCTTCCGCAGCGGCTGGCTGGTCGTCTCCGGGCCCCGGCAGCACGCCACCGACTACCTGGAGGGCCTGACCATGCTCTCCGGCATGCGGCTGTGCCCCAACGTGCCCGCCCAGTACGCCGTGCAGGCCGCGCTCGGCGGCCACCAGTCCATCAACGACCTGGTGCTGCCCGGCGGCCGGCTCACCGAGCAGCGCGACATCGCGGTCAAGGCGCTCAACGAGATCCCCGGCGTCAGCTGCGTCAAGCCCAAGGGCGCGCTGTACGCCTTCGCCAGGCTGGACCCGGCGGTGCACCGGATCGTCGACGACGAGCGGTTCGTGCTGGACCTGCTGCTGCGCGAGAAGATCCACGTCGTCCAGGGCACCGGCTTCAACTGGCCCCGCCCGGACCACTTCCGCTTCGTCACCCTGCCCCGGGCCGACGACCTGGAGACGGCCATCAACCGGATCGGGCGCTTCCTCGCGACGTACCGGCAGAGCTGACCGCCTAGGCTCTGGGTCGTGACCGTCCTGCGCTCCATCGCCCTGTTCGTCCTCGCCGCCCTCGCCGAGATCGGCGGCTGCTGGCTGATCTGGCAGAGCGTGCGCGAGCAACGGCCGTGGTGGCTGGCCGGGGTGGGCGTGGTGGTGCTCGGCGCGTACGGCTTCGTCGCGGCCCTGCAGCCGGACAGCCACTTCGGCCGGGTGCTGGCCGCGTACGGCGGGGTGTTCGTGGCCGGCTCGCTGCTGTGGGGCATGGCCGTGGACGGCTTCCGGCCGACCCGCTACGACGTGCTGGGCGCGCTGATCTGCCTGGCCGGGGTCGCCGTCATCATGTACGGCCCCCGGCGCTGAACGCACCGGTGCCCCGGTGTCGGACCCATCTCCGACACCGGGGCACCGTCACGACCACCGGGCCCCGTCACCCTCGCCGGGGCACCGTCGCGACCGGCGGGGACTACCAGCCCCAGCCGCCGCCCTGGCCGTCGTCGTCCCGGTCCGAGTCCCAGCCCTCGCCGACCGTGCGCAGGATCGTGTAGTTGTCGATCTGCGTGCCGTCCTCGGCCAGCGCGGTGACCTTCATGACCGACTTCTGGCCCAGGTGCTTCGGGGTGACGTCGACCTTGATGAAGGAGTAGCCGGTGTAGCGCACCCGCGACCACTGGATGGTCTCGGGGGTCTTCACCTTGCCCTTGCTCCAGTAGTAGGTCTTGACCTCGTCCTGGTGGTTCTCGTGCCCCTCGTAGGTGTCCGGCACGTCGAACTTGTACAGGCTGCGGCCGGCCGCGCCCGCGGTGACGTAGACCACGCCGTCCTTGGCCGGCTCGATGGTGGCGCCGCTCGGCACCTGCTTCGAGACCTTGTTGCCGAGGATCGCGTCGGTGCGCTCGTAGATGTGGTTGTGGCCGTTGATGACCAGGTCCACCCGGTACTTCTCGAACAGCGGCACCCAGGCCTCGCGGACACCGCCCTCGGAGGCGTGCGCGACGGTGGTGGAGAAGGCGCAGTGGTGGAAGAAGACCACGACGAAGTCGATGGTCTCGTCGTTGCGCAGGTCCTTGAGGGTGCGCTCCAGCCACTTGGTCTGCTTGTTCGCCGAGATGCCCAGGTTGGCCGGGATCTCGTAGGAGACGTCGTTGGCGTCCAGCGAGATGACGCCGACGTTCTTGTAGCGGAAGGTGTAGACGCCGGGGACCTGGCGCGGGTCCGGGCCGTTGTTCGGCAGGAAGAAGCGGGCGTTCTCGCCGCCGTAGCCGTTCGGCGAGTACCAGGCCTCGATGTCGTGGTTGCCGTACGCGACCATCCACGGGATCTCGGCGGCGACCGTCTCGGTCTGCACCAGGAAGTCGTCCCAGGTCTTCGCGTTGAAGACGGACTTGTCCGGGTCGGTGCCGGAGCCGGCCGGGTCGGCGTAGCAGATGTCGCCGGCGTGCAGGTGGAAGGCCGGGTTCTGGGCCTTGATGATGTGGTCGTTGCCCGCCGCGTGCGCGCTGACGCCCTGGTCGCCGAAGGCGGTGAAGGTGAACGGCTCGTACACCTTGCCCCAGCGGTGGTCGCGGGACGGCGCGGTGCGGAAGGTGTGCAGGGTGGAGATCTGCTGCTGCGCGGCCGGGTCGAAGCCCTCGTGGCCGACACCGTAGTAGTAGGTGGTGTCGGGGCGCAGGTCCTCCAGCGCCACGTGCAGGTAGTACTGGTCCACCGGCTGGCTGTTCGGGGTCAGCGCCGGGGTGTGCAGGGCGCGGACCTCGGCCTGGACCTTGTGGCTCAGCTCCCACGGGGTCTTGCCGAAGCGCAGGAACGGCTTCTTGACCGGGGCCGGGACCTGCCAGGAGATACGGAACTGGGTGTCCGGCTCCGGGCCGAACTGGAGGTGACGGCCGATCGGCGCGACCAGCGAGCCGTCGATGCCACTGGTCGTGCCACCGGTCAGCAGCTGCGGGCCGGCCGGGGCGGCGAAGGCCGTGCCGCTGCCCAGCGCGCCACCGACGGCGACGGCGCCCACGGTCACGGCACCGGCGCGCAGCATCCGGCGGCGGGAGAAGCGGGCCCGCAGGTACTCGTGCTGCTCGGCCATGCTCATGCGGTCGGCAAGCTTGGCCGGCACGCCCATGTTGGGGATATCCATGCGCGGGACTCTTCCAGCGGCGCGTTGATCGCGCACGGACGCCGGGTGAACGGGTCGCAGCGTACCGCCCATTCGAACGCCAATGTTCGACCATGGTTTGGCAAAGGCCGTGTCCGCACCGTTCCGACGCCGCATCATGGCCCCCATCCGCCCCGTGGCCTGAGCGGGCGTCGGCGGAAGCGCGGACAGCGTTCGGGCCTGGTCAGCCGGAGCGCTCGTCCCACTGGGTGGCGGTCCGGTTGCCGGTGCCGTCGCAGGTGCGGCAGATCTCGTCCCGGTAGGCGTGCTTGGCGCCGGTCGCGTCGACCCGGTAGCGCACGTACACCCCGGTGCCGTCGCAGAGGAAGCAGTTGCCGCCCCCGCCGCCCACCTCGGTGGTGCCGGTGCCCTGGCAGGTCCGGCAGCTGAGGCCGGCGGTCCGGCCGGTGCCCGCGCAGATGCGGCAGACCGTCGTCATCGGCTTCCTCCCTCGCGCGGAAACGGCTCGGCGCCGTCCGGAAGGGCCCGACACCACCGGTCATGGTAGTGGTGAAGGCACCCGGGCCGACCCGGGTTCGGCCCGGGTAGACATGATCCGACGATCATCCTGTAGGACCAATGGCCGACCTCAGCCGGGGCCCGACCTCACTCCGGCAGACCCGTCCTCACTCCGGCAGGCCCTCGCGGACCCGCCGGGACACCGAGATCAGCTGGAGGTCCAGCAGCCCCGGCGGATCGGCCAGGCCCGGGCCGCCCGCGCGCACCCAGGCGCCGATCTCGTCGATCATGTCGTCCATCAGCACGAAGCCCAGCCAGACCGGCCGGCCGCCCGCCGCCCGGCCCTCCGCCGAGGGGCCGACCACCACCACGTTCGACTGGGTGCACACGTCCAGGCACTTGACCGCCCGGACCCGGCCCGCCGAACCCACCGCCGTCCGCAGCCGCTCGTACTGGCCCGCGTGGTCCACCCCCGGGTGCTTGGCCTCGGTGCCGCAGCAGCAGCCCCGGCAGACCGTCACGGTCACGGGGGCACCGGCGCCCCGCTTGCGGTCCCGGGCACCGTCGCGCTCTCGGCGGCTCATCGGCTCTGCTCCCCCTCGTGGTCGGCGGCGCGCTCCGCACCGGCCCCCGCACTGTACCCGCAGGCCAGCGGGCATCCCAGACCCTTAGGATGCGCACGGCCCACGGGCCACCACACGACACACGCGCGACAAGGGGAGGACGGCCTGATGCCGAAGCGAAGGGGCCGCCGCGGTACATGGATATCGGTGGCCGTGGGAGTGGTCGGGGTCCTGTGCGCCGTGCTCGGGTTCGCCGTGCTCGGCTCCGGCTACGGCTACCACCGCATGACGGGCGACACGATGTCGCCGGAGCTGCGGTCGGGCACCGGGCTCTGGACCGAACGGGTCCAGCCCGCGGACGTGCGCCACGGCGAGGTCTACGCCGTCGACTCCCCCTGGACGCTGCAGGGCATCGTCATCCAGCGGGCCATGGCCCTGGGCGGCGACCGCATCGCCTGCGTGAACGGGCAGTTCAGCCTCAACGGGAAGCCGGTCGACGAGCCGCCGGCCCGGCAGGTCCACACCTGCTACCTCGACTTCGACGTCACCGTCCCGCCGGGCCGGGCCTTCCTGATGGGGGACGTCCGCGGCGACGCCTTCGACTCCCGGATCAACCTGGCCGACCAGCAGGGCACCGTCGACCTCGCCAAGGTCGGCGAGCGGGTGGTGTGGCACAGCGGCGCCGACTCCGAGGCCCTGCCCGGCAAGCTCGCCGGCGCGCTCGTCGTGGCCGCGCTCGGGCTGCTGCTGGCCCTCGTAGGCCTGATCGCGGCGATCGTCTTCGCCGTCCGCGGCCGGGCCGCCCGGCCGCTGGGGTTGGAGCCGCCGGCCACCTTCTGACGCCGTCGCCACCCGTCGGCGCCCGGTCGACCAGCACTACGCAGCCAGGCCCTGACCGCCGGTTCCCGACCGGCCGGCCCTCGGTCTCGCCGACGGCGGGCCGGTCAGTCCGCTCGCAGGACACGGGAGACGTAGACCCGGGGCGGGTCCGCGTCCTCGTTCACCGCGTACTCCACCAGCCCGAGGTCCCGGCGCAGCGGGGCCGAGTGCATCCCGGGCCGGCCGGGCACCGGCATGCTCAGGCGCGGGAACGGATCCTCCCGCAGGTCGACCAGGAAGGCCACGACCGCCGAGAACACGTCGGCCGGCGTGCCAGGGTCGCCGAGGAACTCCTCCACGGCCGGGGAGACGGTGATCGGGTCGTCGTCGTCCGGGAACTCGTCGTAGCCGCTCACAGGGCCCCGAGCCGGCGCAGGACCGCGGAAGCGGAGGCGCCGGGAGCGGTGCCGGCCTGGACGGCGGCGTGGATCCGGTCGCCCTCCGGGTCGCGGTACAGCTCCGCCCGCAGCCACCACCGCTTCAGTACGCCGCCGATCGTCTCGATGTCGGCTTCGCCCATCTCCCGGTAGAACTCCATGCGCTGCGCGGGCGGCAGGGCCGCGGCCACGCCGTCCTGGGTGCGGGGGACGGGCTGGCGGCTGTCGTGGTGACCGTGCAGGGGTGCTGCGCTCACCGTTCCTCCGAACGTCTCGTGCGGGCGGGACCGCTACCAGTGTCCTCCCCCAGGGGCCGGTCCGGTACCGCCTTCCGACCGCCGGGGCCCTCCCCTGTCCGGCCGAGGGACATGCCGCAGGCCCGGTAGCAGGGGCCGGGGGGCGCCGCTACCCGACGGCCCCGGCGCCGCTACCCGACCGCCCGCGCCGCCGCCCGGCCCGCCGTGCGGCCCGAGAACAGGCAGCCGCCCAGGAAGGTGCCCTCCAGCGAGCGGTACCCGTGCACGCCCCCGCCGCCGAACCCGGCGGCCTCGCCTGCCGCGTACACCCCGGGCAGCACCTCGCCGTCGGGGCGCAGCACCCGGGAGGAGAGGTCGGTCTCCAGGCCACCCAGCGACTTGCGGGTCAGGATGTTCAGCCGGACGGCGATCAGCGGGGCGGCGCCCGGGTCGAGGATGCGGTGCGGGGCGGCGGTGCGGATGAGCCGGTCGCCGAGGTGGCGGCGGGCGCCGTGGATGGCGGTGACCTGGAGGTCCTTGGCGAAGGGGTTGGCCAGCTGCCGGTCGCGGTCCTCGACGGTGCGGCGCAGTTCGTCCGGGTCGATCAGCGGCTCGGCGGTCCTGGCGTTCATGCCCCGGGCGAGGTCGGCGAGGTTCCCGGCGACCACGAAGTCCCGTCCGTGCCGCAGGTGTCCCTGGACCGGGCCGGGGGCGCCGGGCAGCGCGCGTCCGAGCACGCCGCGCACCGACTTCCCGGTCAGGTCGGGGTTCTGCTCGGAGCCGGAGAGGGTGAACTCCTTCTCGACGATGCGCTGGTTGAGCACGAACCAGGTGTACTCGTACCCGGTGGTCATGATGTGTTCGAGCGTTCCGAGGGTGTCGAAGCCGGGGAACAGCGGGACGGGCAGCCGCCGGCCGCGGGCGTCCAGCCAGAGCGAGGACGGGCCGGGCAGGATGCGGATGCCGTGCCGGGCCCAGATCGGGTCCCAGTTCTCGATGCCCTCGGTGTAGTGCCACATCCGGTCGCCGTTGATCAGGCTGCCGCCGGCCCGGCCGACGACGTCCAGCATCAGTCCGTCCACGTGCGCGGGCACCCCGGAGAGCAGCCTGGCGGGCGGGGTGCCGAGCCGGGCCGGCCAGGCCTTGCGGACCAGGTCGTGGTTGCCGCCGATGCCGCCGGAGGTGACGATCACGGCCTGGGCGCGCAGTTCGAAGCTTCCGGCCACCTCGCGCGAGCTGGCCTCGCCCCGGCCCGCCGGGCTGGGCACCAGCACCTCGCCGGTGACGGTGTCGACGGCGCCCGCGGTGGCGGACAGCCCGGTGACCCGGTGCCGGAAGCGCAGGTCCACCAGGCCGCGGGCGGCGGCCGCGCGGACCCGCCGGACGAAGGGTGCGAGCAGTCCCGGCCCGGTGCCCCAGGTGATGTGGAAGCGCGGCACCGAGTTGCCCGGCCCGTCGGCGAGTTGACCGCCGCGCTCGGCCCAGCCGACCACCGGGAAGAACCGCACGCCCATGCCGTGCAGCCAGGAGCGCTTCTCGCCCGCCGCGAAGTCCACGTACGCCTCGGCCCAGCGGCGCGGCCAGGCGTCCTCGGGGCGGTCGAAGCCGGCCGTGCCGAACCAGTCCTGCCGGGCGAGGGCGTGCGAGTCGTGGATCCGCATCCGGCGCTGCTCGGGCGAGTCGACCAGGAAGAGTCCGCCGAAGGACCAGTGCGCCTGGCCGCCGAGGGAGGCCGCGGGCTCCTGGTCGAGCAGGATCACCTTCCATCCGGCGTCGGCGAGTTCGGCGGTGGCGGCGAGGCCCGCGAGGCCCGCCCCGATGACGATGACGTCGGCGTCCAGGGCCATGCGCAGTCCTCCGTGGCGGCTCGCGGTGGCGGCGCGCCCGGGACGCGCCGTCGCTGTGCGCCCGATACTGCGGCCTGCGGTGACGTCCGGTCAACCGGCGGGTAACAACCGCCGGCGTGAATTCCGCTCCACGCCGTTTCGGAATTGCCGTCGACGGCCGGGCGATACCCGCGCGATTGCCGAGCGATACCCGGTGGAGCGAAATGCGAAATGCCGTTCGACACCGTTCGACCACATCTGACGGAATGTCGGCGATTTCCGCGCGAACCATGGACGTCCGGGAAACACGGCAGTAACTTACCTGCGAGTAGCCGTAGTCCGGCTCCGCACGAACCCCCACCCGTCGTTTCTCTCCCCCAGGAGGAACCGTGCTCCGTCCTGCCCGGAAATCCCGGCACCTCCGGAATTCCACCGCCCTCGCCGCCGTCGCCCTCGGCGCCGCGCTCGCGCTCACCTCCACCACCGCCCAGGCCGCCACCCAGGCGCCCGGGCACTACGTGGCGCTCGGCGACTCCTACGCCGCCGGCGCCGGAGTGCCGGGCCAGTCGGCCGGCCTGTGCCTGCGCTCCGACCGCAACTACGGCCACCTGGTCGCCGGCGCCCTCAAGGCCGGCCGGTACACCGACGTCACCTGCGCCGCGGCCAAGATCAAGGCGATGACGCAGCCCCAGTACGACGCCTTCATCCGGGTCAACGACCCGCAGCTGGACGCGGTCACCGCCGACACCGACCTGGTCACCCTCGGGATCGGCGGCAACGACCTCGCCGCCAGCGACCTCGGGCTCGGCGAACTGGTCGCCACCTGCATCGCCGGCGCCGTCGTCAACCCGTTCGGCACGCCCTGCAAGGACGTCTACCACCACGGCCACTGGGACTGGAGCACCATGTCCTGGCAGTACGGCACCGACGACCTCGCCGAGCGGATCCGCACCACCATCACCCCGCAGCTGACCGACACCCTCAAGCGCATCCACACCAAGGCGCCCGGGGCCCGGGTGCTGCTGGTCGGCTACCCGTCCGTGCTACCCGCCGACGGCTCGACCTGTGTGCTGCGCCAGCCCGTCACCCCGGGCGACGTCGAGTACATGCACGGGGTGCTCGACAAGCTGAACGCCGCCCTGAAGGCCACCGCGGCCGCGAACGGCGCGACCTACGTGGACACCGCGACGCCGACCCTCGGGCACGACGTCTGCTCGGACGACCGCTGGATCGAGGGCGCGCTGCCCGGCTCGCCCGCCGTGCCGTTCCACCCGAACGCGACCGGCGAGCAGGTGATGGCGCAGGCGGTGCTCGCCGCGCTGAAGTAGCGGCGGGGCGGTGCCACCGCGGCGCCGGAGACGATGCGGCCGGGAAAGCCCCGAGGGGCCGGTGACCAGACCCCGGTCACCGGCCCCTGGGTTCTCGTGCGCGCGCTACTCGGACTTCGCGGAGGCGGAGCCGGAGGCCGAGCCGGAGCCGGTGGCCGAGGCGGCGGCCAGCCCGGCCGACCACTTCTCCTCGACGTTGCCGAGCTTCCAGTAGGCGATCGCCGCGGCCCAGGTGAGCACGAACAGTCCGACGATCGCGTAACCGACGAAGTTGAGGTCCAGCCCGCCGATCCAGGCGATCGGGCCGCTGGTGATGTCCAGCTTCTCGCCGAGCAGGCCGATCAGCTCGATCGAGCCGATCACCAGCGCGACGAGCACCGACAGCCCGGTGACGGTCAGGTTGTAGTAGATCTTGCGGACCGGCTTGGAGAAGGCCCACTCGTACGCGAAGTTCATGAACGAGCCGTCGATGGTGTCCAGCAGGCTCATCCCGGCCGCGAACAGGATCGGCAGGGTGAGCAGCGCGTACCAGGGCAGCGAGAAGGCCGCCGCGCCGCCCGCCAGCACCAGCAGGGACACCTCGGTGGCGGTGTCGAAGCCCAGGCCGAACAGCAGGCCCACCGGGTACATGTGCCAGGGCTTGGTGACGGCCCTGGTGACCCTGCCGAGGATGCGGTTCATCAGCCCGCGCCGCTCCAGCTGGCGCTCCAGCTCCGCCTCGTCGTAGTCGCCCAGGCGCATCCGGCGGAAGACCTTGAGGATGCCGTTGAAGGCGCCCAGGTTGATCAGGCCGAGCAGCAGCAGGAAGGTGCCGGAGACGGTGACGCCGATCAGGCCGGTCATCTCGTGCAGCGTCGAGTCGTCGGACTCCACCTGGCCGGCCAGCGAGCGGATGCCGAAGGCCAGCAGGGCGCAGAGGCCGAAGACGATCGAGGAGTGCCCGAGCGAGAACCAGAAGCCGACCGACAGCGGCCGCTTGCCCTGGCCCATCAGCTTGCGGGTGGTGTTGTCGATGGCGGCGATGTGGTCGGCGTCGAAGGCGTGCCGCATGCCGAGGGTGTAGGCGGTCAGGCCCATGCCCGCGCCGAACACCTGGCCGCCGACGGTGTAGTGCTCGGGCTCGACCAGCGCGAGCAGGGTGAACCAGCCGACGACGTGCAGCGCGAGGATGAATCCGCCCATTCCGGCCAGGCGGATCCACTCCTCACGGGTGAGCCGGTCGCGCCAGCGGGGGGCGGTCATCGTCGTGTCCTTTCGGTCGGGCGGTCGAAGCTGGGCCATCTTTCCGCCTTGACGCGCGCAGTTGCAAGTCATGCGCAATTACGGATTCGTCTCCCCCCGCTTCCGCACCGTTTCCGCCCCGCTTTCACACCGCTTCCCCCCGGCTTCCCCCGACTTCCGATCGACCCCCGGAGATCGTCACCACCCGTACAAGGCTTCGTAACCTCCCGGGGCTTTCACCGTGCGCTCTACGCGCGGATACTCCCGTTCTACGCGCGAAAACCTGCGCTCCGACCCCTCAACTCCCCACGGAGGAACGGCTCATGACGATCCGTATTCGAACCGCCGCGGCCCTGGCCGGTGCGGCGCTGCTCGCGGCCGGTCTCACCACCCCCGTCGCCACCGCCGCGCCGGGCCCCACCGCCCCCACCACCCGAGCCGCCGCGGCCGGCGCCACCCCGCACCGGGTGCTGTTCGACAACAGCAAGGCCGAGACCGCGGGCAACGCCGACTGGATCATCAGCACCAGCCAGCCCGACCCGCTGACCCAGAACGCCAACCCCACCACCGAGAAGAGCTGGACCGGCGCCCTCTCCGCCTGGGGCGTCGCCCTCCAGAAGACCGGCCAGTACAGCCTGAAGACGCTCCCGGCCGGCTCCACCATCAGCTACGGCACCGGCGCCGCGCTCGACCTCGCCAACTTCGACACCTTCGTGATCCCGGAGCCCAACATCCGGTTCAGCGCGAGCGAGAAGACCGCGATCATGAAGTTCGTCCAGAACGGCGGCGGGCTCTTCCTGGTCTCCGACCACGTCAACAGCGACCGCAACAACGACGGCTGGGACTCCCCGAAGATCATCAACGACCTGCTGACCAGCAACGGGGTGAACAACAACGACCCCTTCGGCTTCTCGGTCGACCTGCTCAACATCACCACCGACAACCCGCGCGCGGTCAACGACGCGACCGACCCGGTGCTGCACGGCCCCTTCGGCACCGTCACCGGCTCGATCCTGCGCAACGGCACCACCTTCACCCTCAAGCCCGCCGACAACCCGAACGTCAAGGGCTTGGTCTACCGGACCGGCTACAGCGGCAACACCGGCGCCTTCTTCGTCACCAGCACCTTCGGCTCCGGCCGGGTCGCGGTCTGGGGCGACAGCTCCCCGATCGACGACGGCACCGGCCAGTCCGGCAACACCCTGTACAACGGCTGGGACGACCCGGCGGGCACCGACGCCGCCCTCGCCCTCAACGCCACCGCCTGGCTCAGCAAGGCCTGACCGGCCGCGCCCCGCGCCCGGGCGGCTCGCCCCGGGCGCCCTCGCCAGGAGACCCGGGCGCCCTCACCAGGAAAAGGGCCGCTCCCTCCCCTACTGTCGGAGTACCGACGCCCGCGGCGCGCTCGTACGGAGCGGCACCCCGTCCGTACGCGCCGCGGGCCCGCCGGTGCTCCACCGGCCCGGGACCGACGGGAGCGGCCGATGCCGTCCTACCCCTTCCACACCACCCGCGAGGACCTGCGCGTCCCGCTGCCCGACGGCACGCGGCTGGCCGCCCGGCTGTGGCGGCCGGTCGGCGACGAGCCCGGCCCCGCGCTGCTGGAGTACTCCGGCGGCCGCCTCACCGACCGGACCGCCGCCGAGGACGCCCGCCGCCACCCCTGGTACGCGGGCCACGGCTACACCGCCGTCCGGGTCGACACCCGCGGGCACGGCAACTCCGAGGGCGTCCCCGGCGAACCCGGCGGCGAACAGGAGCTGGCCGACGGCGCCGCCGTGGTCCACTGGCTCGCCCGCCGCCCCTGGTGCAACGGCCGGCTCGGCCTGCTCGGCGTCGGCGCGGCCGGCACCACCGCGCTGCGGCTCGCCGCCCGGACCCCCGAGACCGTCGGCGCCGTGGTCACCGCCTGCCCCGAGGGCGGGCACCGGACCGGCGGCGCCGTGCTCGCCGCCGACCTGCAGACCCGGCTCACCGCCCTGGTCGCCGACGCCGCCCTGCCGCCCGACCCGCGGTACGTCGGCGACGCCTGGCGGGCCGCCTGGCTGGCCCGGCTGGAGTCCCTGAACCCGCCCGTCGACGACTGGCTCGCGGCCGGCGAGAGCACCGTCCCGGTGTCCGTGCCCACCCTCGCGGTGGCCGGCTGGGGCGACCCGTCCTGCTCCTTCGTGCTGCGGCTGCTCGCCGAGTCCCCCACCGCGCGCGCCCTGATCGGCCCCTGGCCGCACGGCCTGCCCGAGGCCGCCCTGCCCGACACCCTGCGCTGGTGGGACCACTGGCTGCGCGGCGTCGACACCGACGCCCTCCAGGAACCCGCCCTGCGCAGCTGGCTCACCACCCGCTGGACCGGCGACGAGGCCTGGCCCTCCCCCGACGTCCGCGCGATCCACTACGGCCTGGACGGGCCGCTGCGCACCGCCGGCACCGCCTCCGACGAGCGGTACGTCCGGGTCCGCTCCCCGCAGCACACCGGCCTCAACGCCGGCGCCTACGTCCCGCACGGCCGCCCCGCCGACCAGCCGCCCGACCAGCGGGAGGAGGACGGCCGCTCGGTCTGCTTCGACTCCCAGCCGCTGCCCGAACCGGTCGAACTGCTCGGCACCCCGACCGTACGGCTGCGGCTGCGCGAGGACGACGCGCCCGCCCAGGTGGCCGTCCGGCTGTGCGCGGTCGGCCCGGACGGCACCTCGGACCTGGTCACCCGGGGCGTCCTCGCCGCCGGGGGCCCGGACGCCGAGGTCGAACTCGCGGCCTGCGCCTCGACCATCCCGGCCGGGCACCGGCTGCGGCTCGCCCTCTCCTCCGTCTACTGGCCCTGGGTGTGGCCCCCGGCCGAGGACACCGGGTACGGCGTCGACCCGTCCCGCTCCACCCTCAGCCTGCCGGTGCGCCACCTCGCCGCCGACGTCGGCTCCCGGCCCGTCACCTTCGAACCCCCGATACTGCCCGAACCGCTCGCCGTCCACCTCACCGAACCGCTCACCGCCCGGCCCGAGCACCTCACCGTGCACGACATCGGCCGCCACGAGTGGCGCGCCGAGTTCTCCCCCGCCACCGACGGCACCCGCACCCACCCCGACGGCCTGGTCCGCGACGAACACACCGTCACCGCCTACCGCGTGCTCACCGGCGCCCCGCTCAGCGCCCAGGCCCGCACCGACCACACCGTCCGCCTGGAGCGCCCCGACATCGGCTGGGACGTCACCGTCCAGACCCGCACCCAACTGCGCTGCGACGCCGGGCACTTCCTCAGCATCGTCCAACTGCGGGCGCTGGAGGGCGGATCGGAGGTGTTCGCCCGGGAGTGGCAGCACCGGGTGCCCCGGGAGAGCTGATCAAAGATTTACTTATGCACTTGCCTCGCATTTCGATTCCGGCTTATAAATGGCCCCATGAAGACCATCGGCCTGATCGGCGGCATGAGCTGGGAATCCACCGCCGAGTACTACCGCCTGCTGAACCGACTCACCCGCGAGCGCCTCGGCGGACTGCACTCCGCCCGACTCGTGCTCTACTCCGTCGACTTCGCGCAGATCGAACGGCTGCAGACGGCCGGCCGGTGGGAGGAGGCCGGCGAAGTCCTCGCCGACGCGGCCCGGTCACTGGAGGCGGCCGGCGCCGACCTGCTGCTGATCTGCACCAACACCATGCACAAGGTCGCCGACCAGGTCGCGGCGGCGGTCTCCGTCCCCCTGCTGCACCTGGCCGACACCACGGCGGCCGCCGTCCGGGCGGCGGGCCTGCGGCGGGTCGGACTGCTCGGGACGGCCTTCACGATGGAACAGGACTTCTACCGCGGCCGGTTGGCGGCGGGCGGCCTGGACGTCCAGGTGCCGCAAGCCGACTCGCGCGCCCTGATCCACCGGGTGATCTATGAGGAACTGTGCGTCGGACTGGTCCGCGAGGAATCCCGGGCGGCCTACCGGCAGGTGATCGGGGAACTGGTGGCCGGGGGCGCGGAAGGCATCGTCCTCGGCTGCACCGAGATCGAACTGCTCGTCCGGCCGGAGGACAGCCCGGTCCCCGTCTTCCCCACCACCCGGCTGCACGCCGAAGCGGCGGTCGACGCCGCCCTGGCCGGCCCCTGAACCCCGACCGCCGCCCTGAGGTGCGCGGTCGGCGGGCACCGGGACAATGGTGAGCGGACCGGTTTCTCCAGCACTCCGCCCCGCGCCGCCCACCCCGAAACCGGGGGCCACGGGGCGCGAACGAGAGGGACGACCATGGCCGTTTCCAGCACCCCGATCAACCTCACCCTCGCCGCCCACGTCGGCATCTCGGTCTCCGACCTGGACGCGTCGATCGCCTTCTACACGGCCCTCACCGGGCGGGAGCCCGTCGCGCAAGGCACCATGCACAGCGTGCCGTTCGGGAAGTCGCAGGGCCTGCCCGTGGCGAAGCTGCGCTACGCCACGATCAACCTGGACAACAGCCTCGGCATCGACCTCATCCAGTTCCAGGAGCCGGTCGGCGAACGGACCGGCGGCATGGCCAACCGGCCCGGCTCGATGCACCTGTGCCTGCGGGTCGACGACTTCGACGCCGTGTACCGGCGGATGAAGGACGCCGGCTACGACTTCCTCGGCGACGACTACACCTTCATCGAGGGCGAGGTCACACCGGACGCCGCCCTCGGCACCCGGGTCGCCTACTTCAACGACCCGGACGGCACCAACCTGGAGATCATCCGCCCCGAAGGCGGCTTCGCCAGCTAGGAGTTCGCGGCGACCGGCCGCCCGGGCCACCCGCGCAGGGCGGCGCGGGCGCGGGCGACGCCTCCGGGGGTGGCGGGCGCGCCGGTGCCGACGGCGACGGTTCTCGTGCCGAGGCCCGCGCAGGCGCGGCAGATGCCGGGGCGGGGCACCGGGTCGTGGCAGCGGCCGCACTCGGCGTACGGCGTCGGTGGAGGCGCGGCTCGTTCCGGTGGCAGCTTCCGTTGCAGGCGGTCCCGGAGGATCGCCACCGGGGAGTGCATCGGCTGCGGCAGCCCGGGCAGCAGGGCGTGGGCCAACTCGGCTTCGTCGCAGCCCCGTTCCAGCCACTGCGCGACGAGCGGTGCCAGCGCCTGCGCCTCGGCCTCGCCGAGGCGCAGGCGGGGTTCGGGCCGGATCACCCGGAACAGGGTCGCCACGGCGGCCCGCGTCCGTTCATCCGGGAGGGTGGGTTCTTGTCCCGGGTCCTTTACGGGAGGGGTGACAGCGCGGCCGGAACTCCCTCCACCGGAGGCCGGGCGGGGGACAGCCGGTTCGGGCTGCGGGGCGTCGAAGACGTGGGCCTCGGACCGGACCGTCCCGTCGGCCATCCGGACCCTGTCGACCCGGTAGTACCCGGCGCTGGTCAGCTCCTTGAGGGCCCGCCGGACGGCGCCCCGCCCCTGTGGACTGCTGTCCGCCATCTGCCGCCCGTCCTCCCGCCACCCGTCGGGGCGGGAGAGCAGGTCGGCGAGGAGGCCACGGGCGGTGTAACTCAACCGCCGGTCCTGCAACAGGCCGTTCGGAAGAACGGTGAACGCGCGCGTGCGCGCGCTACGATGAATCCGCATCTGGAGCTCTATCTCCTGGTGCCAGACCCCGGGGTGTTACGAGCACCGCCGGGGTCTCCTATGTTCTGTTGATGATGCGGAAAGTAGCACAGCGACTACGAAGAGTGCGAACCGTTCGAGCGCAAAGCCCGGACCCCCACATCACGCACGCCCCTACCTTTGGCGTGGGAAGTCGGCGGGGCCGACTTCCCACGCAGAGCACGGTGTTCAGGAGTGGGCGCGTTCGATCGCTTCGAAGATGTCCGCATCGGTCTCCTGCTGCCACGACGGCAGATCGACCCAGTCGGCGACATAGCCCGGCTTCGGATTCTCGATGTGCTTGTGGATCTGAGCGATCCAGCACGTAGCGACGAAGCGGCCCTTCTGCTCCCGGGTGAGCTTGGACGTGTTGCCGCCGCTCACACTGATGAAGTCCCGGACCTGGCCGAACACGGCAGCGGCGCACTCCCGCTCCCACTCGGGGGTCTCCTCCCACGGGGCGACATAGCCCGCCTTCGGCTCGCCCGGGTAGTGCTTCGACACGCCCGCGATCCAAGCTTCGCGGAAGATCTGCCCATCAGTCGACATGCGTAACTCCTTTGTCAGATGGCACCGTCAAGCGCCGAAAAGCGGTCGAAGACGAGTGTCGGTGGCGTCACGCGAGGTAGACCTTCTGCCACTCCAGGGACGTCATGGTCAGTGCGGCTTCGGCGAGGGCGTGGGCCGATTCGGTCTTGAGGCTGCCGAGGCTGCTGTCGATCCACGGCTGCACGTTCCGGTAGCCCTGCTCGCGGTACTCCACGGCCTGGATCAGGCACTCCAGCTTGTCCGCGTCGTGGGCGACGGTGACTTCCAGGTTCTCGGCGTTCTCGTACTCCTCCACGAGGGCCTGGAGTCCGGCAACGACGGCCGGGTGAGCGGCGCTGACCTGGTCGGCGGTCACCCGCTCGTTCGACGCGGCGGTGAGGTAGCGCCGACTGATGTGCGGGATATCGCTGACCCGGGTCTCCTGGGTGTCGTGGAAGAGGCACAGCAGGGCGACCTTGGCCGGGTCGGCACCCTCCATCATCGCGAGCACCGCGCCGATGACACCCGTCCGGAACGAGTGCTCGGCGATCGACTCGGGATCCTTGACGCCGGCGATCCACCAACCCTGACGCTTCGCCCGCTTGAGCATGCCCGCCTCGAACAGGTAGCTCGCGGTGCCCCTCACCTGCTTGTCGTCCGTCATGACTGCCCTTCGCTACCGGATCGGCTGCTGCGGTAACCGCCTACCCACAGACCGTAGTGCACAGACTCCAGCTCTCGACGGGCCACCGTGAAAGGCCGTCACCATCAAATCGACACGGGGGCTCGCCGTGCCAGCGCGGTGAGGCGCGCTACGCCTCTGGCGGCACGCTGTAGCGGTCCAACACGTCGTCAGCCGTGGACCTGTCCAGTAGGCGCAGCTCCCAGGGCCCGGTGTTGACGTCGAACTCCTTGCCGAAGCCGACCCACTTGCCGGCCATGCGGCGCCCGGTCGGATCGACCAGCAGCTGAATGGCGCCGTGGTACCTGGCCCCCTGGTAGTAGCCGTCCTGTGCGGTCTGCTCCACCCACGAGCCCGTCACGACGTTCCGGTCGACGGTGAGGTCGAACGACAGCGGCGAGTCGGGATTGGACGACGCACCGGGGAGCGACCGGCCGGTGATCCGGTTCCCGCTCTGGGACAGTACGACGTGGTGCAGGCCGGTGAACGTGTTCTCCCGGCTGCTGCTGAAGAACTCGTAGTGGCTGACCCAGACCCCCGAGTAGTCCTCACCCATGGGAGCGGGTGCGGCCTGCACGGGCACGCCCGGTTCGTCGCTGCTCATGTCATGGCCTCCCGTACCGTTCGCGGTACCTGCGGGCGGACGCCGGTGAGGACGTCCGCAACTGGTCGTCCAGGGACCTGATCCGTTCGGTCATCGCCGCGACGGACTGGGCCGCCGAGGCTCCCCACGTCGATCAGTCCTGACACCGTATCCGTCGACTGGCCGGCGGAAGTAGCTATCTCATGGAACCCGGCCGCGCACCAGCCGACCAACGTCAACGTTGTTTGACCGAATGATCTGTGACCAGGCGAGTTCGAGGGTACGGTCCCCTATGCAGGGTTCAAGGAATTCACGAGATGGGGCCAGCGTGGCACCTCCGGACGGAATCAGCACCGGCCAGCGCATCGCCGCCTACGAAGATGTGAGAGGCCTGAGCCATCGGCAACTCGCTGATCGTGCTCACGTCTCGTACAGCCTGCTCACGAAGGTGGTGGCCGGGCACAAGCCGGCGACGCCGGAGTTCGTTGCAGCGGTGGCCAGGGCTTTGGGAGTTGAGCCCGGCGACCTCCAACCACCCCCGTACAGCGACGGGACGGCAGATGACCCGTTGGTCCCGCTGATGGGCCCGATCCGTACGGTGCTCGATCTGTACGACCTGCCGCCGCAGGAGGCCGTTCGGCCTCGCGCCCTGCCCGCGCTTCGGGCAGCGGTACGACAGGTGAACACGCTGGCCCAGGCCGCGAAGTACAAGCCGATGGTGGCGATGCTGCCGGGCCTGCTGGTCGAACTGCACACGGCCGCACACGAGTTCACCGGTGAGCAGCAGCGGCAGGCGTGGGGCCTGCTGGCGGAGGCCTACCGGTGCGGGCACTCGGTCGGGATCGCCATCGGGCTGAGCGACCTGTCCGCGACCGCACTGGCCCGGATGGACTGGGCCGCGGAGCGGGCCGGCGACCAGGCACCCGCGCTACGGGCCGCCCGCGAGTACCTGCGGGTCACCGCCTACCTGCGCGTCGGCGACCTCGCGGCCTGCCGGCGCCTCCAGGAGTCCGGCCGCGGCCACCTGGAGGGGACCGACGCCAAGACTCCGAGCGCACTGGTCACCACCGGGCAACTGCACCTCGGCTCGGCCGTGGTCGCCGCCCGCGCCGGACAGAAGGACCTGATGCAGCACCATCTGGACGAGGCTGAACGCGTAGCCGCCCGGACCGGCGAGCAGCCGGACCTGTCGCTGCACTTCGGGCCCACCAACGTGCAGGTGCACCGGGTGATGACCCTGGTGGAGGCCGGCGAGCACGACCGGGCGGTGGCCGCCGCGAAGGGGCTGCGCTTCCCCACCGGATGGGCCCCGACCAGGATCGGGCACCACCACATCGACCTGGCCCGTGCCTACCGATGGATGGCCCGACCGGAGGCCGCACTCGACCAGCTCGACGCCGCGTACGCGGTCGCACCCGACCAGGTATCCCGGCATCCGCTCGCCCGCGAGACCGTGACCGCACTGTCACGCTCCGCTAGCCGCCGGAGTCTGCGGCTGTCAACCTGGATCACCCGAACGGGTATCTGACGATCTTTCACTTCTGGTGAAATTCAAGGCCTTCCAGCAGCGGCATCGTGGTGCTCAGCACCCCGAGAAGCGACGCCTCGGGGTGCGAGCCCGGTCGGGTCCGGGCTCGCACACACCACTGCCGCATCCCTTGGAGCCCGCGATGGCCGCCGCACCCCGCCCTTCGTGTCCTGCCCAGACGCCGACACCCGGGCCGCGCAGATCCGCCGAGGACCGCCTCCGACGGAACGCCCTGGCCACCGCAGCGGCCGGCTGGGCAGAGTTCGCCCCGACCGCCGACCCCCGGGCCCGCCGGGCCTCGTGAGTTCGGAGACGGCTCTCTCCCCGCTTGCAGCACGCCCCGCCCCGGTCGGGTGTCCAAACCCCCGATCGGCGGCAGGCCTGGCGTACGTCGCACTTCCTTCACATGCTCCCGCCCCGCCCCTCCGAGGTACCCCCATGTTCACGTCCCGTCGTCCTCGCATGTTCGTCGCCCGGCTCTCCTCCCGGGCCGAATCCGCGCCCCTGGCCCGGTACTTGCTCCAGGCCTACCTCTCCGGGCTGCCCTCCGGGGACCGCTACCGCGACACCGCCGAGCTACTCCTCGGCGAGCTCTTCGCCAACGCCGTCCAGCACTCCGACGGGCCCGACGACCACCACATCGAAGTCCGCTTCGCCCTCACCGGCTCCCGGCTGCGACTGGAGGTACACGACGCCGGTAGCAGCCGCCCGTCGGTCCGCACCGCCGCGCCTGACGACGAGCACGGACGCGGCCTCTACCTCGTCAACGAGCTGGCCGAGCGCTGGGGCTGCGCCTCCCGCCCGTACGGCATCGGCAAGTTCCTCTGGGCCCACATCGCCCCCACCACCGCCTGAAAGCCCGACTTCCTATGCACCTCGCGACCCGCGCCCGGCGCACCCTTTCCCGTGGCGCCACACCCGCCGCCACCTACGCCCATGGCAGCCTCCGCTCCGGCCACCACCACGACCCCACCCGCTGGTTCACCACCGAAACCCTCACCATCACCCACTGCCGCACCCGCGCAACCCACCCGTAAGCGCAGGAAGTCGGCCTGGCCGACTTCCTGCGCAGCAGACATCGAGAGGCCAAGATGACCACGATCCAGCGCGCCACTGCACACGCCACCACCGGCTGGCTCCAGGGCCGCTCGGTCTCCTCGCATGCGAGAACGTCGTGCTGCGCGGGCACTGCGAAGGCGCCGACCATCGCGAGCTGATGGCCTGGCCGCACTGGGCGTTGAAGCACCTGTACGCCCCGGTCGGAGTCATGTTCGGCAAGTTCCCCCAGAGCGTTGTCGAGACCGGTCGGCGCGGGCAGCGGATCCCGCCGCCGCCGTTCTCGTTCCTCCCGGTGCGGGCGGGAGTCCGGCCGCTGGACCCGCAGTTTCTGGAGACCACCCCGGACCTCGCGGCGGCGCTGGCGGTCTCGGCCGACGACGGCCGCGACGTGTTCGAGCACATCCCTTGTGAATGGAAGGCAGTTCGAGAATGGGCGAGTTCCTTGCCGAGGCCCGCGAAGCGCTGAGGGCGGCGGAGGCCTTCTGTGGGCCGGTCGAGCTGACGGAGGTCAGCAACCGCCGGGGCTCGGCGGTGTGGAAGGCCAGCGGTCCGCGCGGCTCCGCGAGCATCAAGCTCGGCACCGGCGGGGCCGCCGAGGTCACCGCTCGCGAAGCCTCCGTGCTGGACCAGCTCCCCGGCTACACCGTGACCGCCGGCCGCTTCGCCGACGGCATCTGGTACGTCACCCCGTGGCTCGCCGGCCCCTCCACCTGGCAGGTCTTCCGCCCCGTGCGCAAGGGCGACGGCGGGAAGGACGAAGCCCTCGCCGCCGCCGTCGGACTGTGCCGCGCCGTCGCGGACTTCCACGCCGACGGCTGGGTGCACGGGGACCTCCAGCCCGCGCACGGCATCCACAGCGAGGACGGGACGGTGCGCCTCCTCGACTTCGCCTGGTCCCGCAGGCTCGACAGCACCCCGTGGCCGACGTTCGAGGGCACGATGATCCACCTCACCGCGCCCGAACTCGCCGCCCGGATCATCAACGGCCCCCAGCCCGTCGCCACGACCCAGACCGCCGACATCTACGCCCTCGCCGGAACCCTGTGGACCTGCACCACCGGCACGTGGCCGCTGGACTACGACACCGCAGGCCTCCCCAAGGGCACGCCCGTGGAGGAGATCCGCAAGGCCATCGCCCACCGAGCCGTCCCCATGTCCACCGCGATGCCCTGGCCCGCCCTCCAAGCCCGGCTGCGCTGCGTCCTGCTGGCCGCCCCCGACGAGCGGCCCACCGCCGCCGAACTGGCCGAGATCATCGAAGCGGTGGACGGATGATCGAGCTGCGGGAGCTGCGCCCCGGCGACGAAGGAGCCCTGCTCCGGATCTACAGCGCGGAGTCGACGAAGTACCTGGGCCGCGCACCCATACAATCCCGCCTCCGGTCACGTCCTCCGCAAGACGGGGTTCATCCCGACCGGCGAGCGCGCCGGCTTCAAGACCTACGCCCTCGGATCGACCGAACCGGGACACGAGCAGATCAGACAACCGCCCGGTGGCGAACCTACTACTGCCATGGGCAATTGACCGTCTATCGCTGGCAGATCGCCAACGATGACGTGGATGACCCCCTCTCCTTTTGCTTCCAAGGTGCTCCCTCATGCCCACTTCCCGTCGCCCCCGGGCTTTCGTCGCCCGGCTCTCCTCCCGGGCCGAATCCGCGCCCCTGGCCCGGTACTTGATCCGGGCCTACCTCTCCGGTCTGCCCTCCGGGGACCGCTACCGCGACACCGCCGAACTACTCCTCGGCGAGCTGTTCGCCAACGCCGTCCAGCACTCCGACGGACCCGACGACTGCCACATCGAAGTCCGCTTCGCCCTCACCGGCTCCCGGCTGCGACTGGAGGTACACGACGCCGGTAGCAGCCGCCCCTCGGTCCGTACCGCCGCGCCTGACGACGAGCACGGGCGCGGCCTCTACCTCGTCAACGAGCTGGCCGAGCGCTGGGGCTGCGCCTCCCGCCCGTACGGCATCGGCAAGTTCGTCTGGGCCCACATCGCCCCCGCCACCGCCTGAAAGCCCGACTCCCCATGCACCTCACAACCCTCGCCCGGCACACCCTCTCCCGTGGCACCACACCCGCCGCCACCTATGCCCTCATCGCCCGCCTCGGCCACCCGCCCCTGCCCGTCGCACGCGCCGTCTGCCTCGCCCTCGACATCCCCCACGCCGAAACCACCCGCCGCCTGGCCGAGTGCTACGACGCCCTCCTCGCCGACCCACGGCCCGACACCGAGACCGACACCGGCGAACTCCTCGAAGCCCTCGGCGTCTTCGACGTCCCCAAGTCACTCACCGACACCGAACTCGCCGTCGTCGAACACCTCCTCACCGCCATCGACGCCCACGGCAGCCTCCGCCCCGGTCACCGGCACGGCCTCCAACGCTGGTTCACCACCGGCAACCTCGCCACCGCCTACCTCTCCCTCGCCGCCGCCCACCCCCTCCCCCGCACCGGCGACCCCGCCCTCTACTGGACCACCCTCGTCACCGCCGGCGAACTCCTCGCCACCATCCTCCCCTCCGACCGCCGCATCACCTACGCCCTCACCCACTGCCGCACCCGGGCAACCCGCCCGTAAGCGCAGGAAGTCGGCCCCGCGACTCTGCTGGCAAAGTCGAGGGCTGGTTCTGTGGTACTGCGACAGGTTTGTCTCACGATATGAGACCACGGGATGGGTGCTTCCAGCTGTTTTGTCACGAAGTGCTCGCTGCGACATACCCGGCAAATCGACTTTGCCAGCAGAGTCGCCCCGCCGACTTCCTGCGCAGGAGCGGCCCGTCGCCGCTTCGGCCAGGCCGAAGCGGCGACGGATGATGGGGTGAAGCAAGTGCTGCTCGGCGGTGGTTTCGGCGGCCCCGGCCATGCGTGGCCGGGGCTGCCGTTGCTCTTGCGGGTTCCTGAAAGGGACGGAATGCGGGGTGCTTCCCTCGCCTTTTCTTGTCGTCGGGCGGGCCCGCCCGACGACATTGATCGGCCGCCGGACCCGCCCGGCGGATCGCCTCGCCGCGCACAGGAAGTCGGCCCGGCCGACTTCCTACGCAGCCGCAGCGGCGCTGCCTGGTGGGGTGAAGCGCTATTCGGCTGTCGACCATCACCGTCCCCGAGATCCCGCAGGCCGTGCGGAACTTGACCGCCGTCGGCATCCGCTCGGTGAAGGTGTTCGCCAACAGTCCGCGCCGTGACGAGCGGGCCGCCGGTGCCGTCGCGTCGGACAGCCTGATGGTGCGGGCAATCCGCGCCGTCAAGGACACCGAGCCCGGCATGGCCGTGATGACGGAGAACTGCCTGTGCGGCCACACCGACACCGGCGAGTGCCACCTGACCGTCGGCGCCCGGATCAATCTGGAAACGACGGCCGCGCTGACCGCCGCCCAGGCCGTCATCCAGGCCGGGGCCGGCGCCGACATCGTCGGCCTTGCCGCGATGACCCGGGGTACCACCCGGGCCGTGCGGCAGGCGCTGGACGAGGCCGGTCACCGGGACGTGGCGACCATGCCGCACCTGATCGTCGACTCCGCCCTCTACGAGGGCTACCGCACCACCATGCGGGCCGTCCCCACCCCCGCCGCCCGCCGCCCGTTCCGGATCAGCCCTCGCAGTCCGGAGACCGCCGTCGACACCGGACTCGCCTTCCTCGACGAGGGGGCGGACATGCTGCTGCTGGAGCCGGGGATGCCGTCAGTGGACGTGCTCGCCAGCCTCAGGGTCAGGACGGCAGCCCCGCTGATGCCGTTCTCCGTCTCCGGCGAGTACACCCGCCTCGCCTCGCCCCGCCCGACCCGGCCACCGGACGGCGGGACTTCCACCCGCTCGCGGAACTGTTCACCATGCTCAAACGGGCCGGAGCGGACCGGATCGTCACCTACGCGGCAGTGGGCCGGACCTCCGCCAGGATGCCCTCCGCGCCCTGGTCCAGCAGGAGGCCTGCCACCAGCGCGCCCAGCTTCTCCGGCTCGCTCACCGGGCCGGAGAGCCGGGCCTCCACCTGCCGCCCGCCGTCCACGGAGGTGACCTGCCCGTGCAGGGTCAGCACGTCGCCGTCGGCCTTGCCGAACGCACCGACCGGCACCGAGCATCCGCCGTGGAGCTCCCCCAGCATCGCCCGCTCGGCCCGGACCTCCGCGTCGGTCACCGGGTCACCGGAACCGGCCAGGACCTCGCGGGCCCACTCGTTGTCCTCCCGGATCTGGATGCCCAGCGCGCCCTGCCCGGGAGACGGCGGAAACAGCCCGACCGGCAGGATCTCGCTGATCTCCTCGCCGCGGCCGAGCCGCTTGATCCCGGCGGCCGCCAGGACGACAGCGTCCAGCTGCTGCGTCCTGAGCTTGCCGAGCCTGGTCGGGACGTTCCCCCGGATCTCCACCGGCACCAAGTCCGGACGGACGTGCAGCAGCTGGGCGATCCGGCGCGACGCCGACGTCCCGATCCTGCCCCCGTACGGAAGGTCCGCCAGCGTCGAGCCGCACAGGGCGTCGTGCACGTCCGCACGGGTGGGTGGGGGCAGGAGGATCAGGCCGGGCGGGTTCGCGGTGGGCAGGTCCTTGAGCGAGTGCACGATCACGTCGACCTCACCGGATACCAGCGCGTTCACCTGGTTCACCGAGAACGCCGAGCCGCCGCCACGCTCCGAGACGTCCCTCAGGGCCGACCTGCGGTCCTGGTCACCGGCCTCCGTGATCACTCGCCGGCGGAACACCACGCCGGGGAAGCGCCCCCGCAGCGGCGCCAGGAACTCCCTGACCTGAGCCCGCGCCAGGTGACTGGCCCGCGACCCCACCACCAGTGTGCTCATAAGCCAACTCCAAGCATCAGACGAAGCGTTGGCCGCATGCTACCCGCATCGAACATGCCCGGTTTCCGACGTTATGTCGGAAACCGGGGAGAAGTCCACGGGGGCGTACATCACCCGAACCGTCGTCGGCCCAGTGCCGCATCAAGCAGCGTCCGCCCTGGGTGACGCGCCGTCCGGATGGTGATCCGGGCGGCGCGTTGTGCGTCATGCCGAGTCTCGCGATCAGGCCCAACACGGCCTGACTGTCGACGATTTCTCGAAGACCGGCTCTCCACGCCCCGGTACGGAGCATCGCTGAAATCGCGGTCGCGGACAGCCGTGGCTGACGGTCTCCTCCAGAGCGCGTGCTTCGCTCTGACAGGATGCGCCGGTGATCAACTACAGCACCGATCTCTCCGATCTTGCGGAGCAGGACCTTTCCGGGTTCTTCGTAGGCTGGCCCGCACCGCCGACGGCCGCGCAGCACCTTGCCGTACTCAAGGGCAGTTACCGGGTCGTGGTTGCTCTGGATGCCGGGACGGGGCGCGTCGTGGGCTTCGTCAACATGATCAGCGACGGGGTCCTCACGGGCTTCATCCCGTGGCTGGAGGTCTTGCCCGAATACCAGGGGAAAGGCATCGGCGGGCAGTTGGTCCGGCGGGTCCTCGCCGAGGCGGAACATCTGTACTCCGTGGACCTGACCTGCGACGAGCCGCTGCGCGCGTATTACGAGAAGCTCGGAATGCTGCCGCTGAGAGGCATGGCCGTCCGACGGTGGCAGGTACTGGCCCCGGAGCGCCGAGTTCCGGCGGAGTCCTGAAAGCCACGGTTGACTTCGGCCCCGCCGACTTCCTACGCAGGTGTGGTGGTGCCGTTGCCGCTTCGGAAAGGCCGAAGCGGCAACGGGCTCAGCTGGTCATCCCGTAGCGAAGCGATCCCGCATGCATGCCGCCGACTCTGGATTTCACTGAACTCCGGTCAGATCATCGATTCTGGCGATTTCTCATGTTCGCCGAGGTTCCGCCCTCGGCCTCGACTTGGTTCGCTCATCGTCTGCGCAGGAAGTCGGTGGGGCCGACTTCCTGCGCAGCGATAGCGGCGCCGGATGGTGGAGTGAAGCGCTGCTCGGCTGCCGACCTGCCGATGTCGACCGTCACCGTCGCCGAGATACCGCAGGCCGTACGGGAGTTGGCCGCCGGCTGTTGCCGCTCTTCCGGCCTGCTCTCTTCGGGTGGCCCCGCCGGCCGCCCCCCTCCTTCCCCGGGCTGGATCCGTCGGCGGTGTGAGAATGCCGGGACGGGAAGGCGAGCCAGGGGAGGGCGAGCATGCTGACCGAGTCGGTGTACCGGACCGAGGACGTGGAACCGCGGGACCGTTTCGAGTACTGGCAGCAGCAACTCGTCCGGCTGATCGCGCCGTTCGACGTCCGCACCGAGCACAGGGCCGACTTCCGGTCCGAGGTGCACATCCTGCCGCTCGGCGACGTGGCGCTCTGGACGATGGAGCACCCGCCGCTCGCCGCGAGGCGGTCACCACGCCTGATCCGCTCGTCCACCGACCCAGAGCTGTACCTGTTCTCGCTCCCGTTCGGCGACTCCGCCACCGCGGTCCGCTCCGACGGCCTCGGCGCCTACCGCCCGCACGACGTGGTCCTGCAGGACAGCGCCCGGCCCCTCCTCCTCCAGGCGAGCACCGACGATCCGCGCCAGCGGGTCCGCGGGGGCTGGCTGACCGTGCCCCGGCAGGCGCTGCCGCTGTCGCCGGACCGGATCGGCACGCTCACGGCCCGCCGGATGCCCGGGGGCACGGGCGTGGGCGCCCTGCTCGTCCAACTGCTCGCCGGCATCGCCGCCGACCCCGGCGCCTACCGGGCCGGCGACGCACCCCGACTGGGCACCGTCGCCCTCGACCTGGTGTCGGCGCTGCTCGCCCACCACCTCGACGCCGAGGACGCCGTACCGCCGGAGAGCCGGCGCCGGGCGCTGGTCCAACGGATCCGGGCCTTCATCCGCTCCCACCTGCACGAGCCGGACCTCGACCCCGGCGCCGTCGCCGCCGCGCACCACATCTCGGTCAGCTACCTGCACCGCCTCTTCGAGGGCGAAGAGGAGACCGTCGCCGCCTGGATCCGCCACCAGCGCCTCGAACGGGCCCGCCGCGACCTCGCCGACCCGGCCCTGGCCGCCACCCCCGTCCACGTCATCGCGGCCCGCTGCGGGTTCCCCCGCGCCGCCGACTTCAGCCGCGCCTTCCGCGGCGCGTACGGGCTGCCGCCCCGCGACTTCCGGCACGGCGCCGCCGCGACGGCCGCGGGTGGACGCTGAGCGAAGCGGACGTGGACCGGCTGCTAACGACAACTCCCTTGGTGTCTCGGCAAGCTGATGCTGTGTCCACCACGGGGAACCAGGTGGTGGACGCGAACCCACCGACACCCTCGAAGGGGGACCATCCATGTCCAGCAACGGACTCCGCAGGAACCCGCGCTCCGCCGCCGCCGTCGGCCTCGCCGCCCTGGCGCTCGGGCTCACCGGCCTCGGCGGCGGTCAGGCCGTCGCCGCGCCGCAGGACGACCCGCGCACGATCGGGACGCCCGTCACCATGTCGGAGTCCGCGATCACGGCGGCCAGCCTGCCGTGCATCACCAGCCCCGGGGTCAAGACCTGCTTCGACAAGGCCGGCGACAAGGTGCTCGTGCTCGACACCGCAAAGGACGGCTTCTCCGCCGTCGGCCGGTGGAGCACCGACTACGGCCGCACCGGCGCGTGCCGCAACGCCCTCGGCGTCGGCCACTGGGCGGAGTGCAACTACGACATGCGCGAGACGGGGCACATCCAGCTGAACAACGCCCTCTACGACGGCGACACCGGGCTGTTGGTGCTGACCGACACGTACTCGGGCTGGCTGTCGATCGGCTGACCTGCCGACGGCCCGGCCGCTCCCCGCCCGTCGTCTCGCGGGCGGGGAGCGGCCCGTACGCCTACGCGTGGTCGGCCAGCACCTCGGCGATGACGTGGCGGGCGATGGCGGTCATCCGCGGGTCGCTGTCCCGGTAGTAGGAGACTTCCATCAGCGCGACGGACAGGGCCCAGCCGCGGGCGCGGTCCCAGGCCGCGTCGTCGGCCGCCACGGCCGTACGGAAAGCGGGGCGGGCGGCGGCGGGCAGGACGTACCAGGCGGGGATCAGGTCGACGGCCGGTTCGCCGAGGCCCGCGCAGCCGAAGTCGATGACGGCACTCAGCCGGCCGTCCGGGGACACCAGCAGGTTGCCGGGCTGGAGGTCCCCGTGGAGCCAGACCGGCGGGCCGTCGGGAGCCGGGGCGGCCAGGGCCCGCTCCCAGGCGGCGGTCGCGGCGGGGGCGTCGACGAGGTCCGCCACGGCCGCGATCGAGGTCCTGGTCCCGGCGTCCCGCGAGGCCAGCGACTCGCTGCGGTGGGCGGCCGGGGCACCGGTCGGGTCGATCCGGCGGATGGCCGTCACGAAGTCGGCCAAGTCCCCGGCCAGCGCCCCGGGTTCGGCGATCCGGCCGGGCACCGGTGTGGCGCCGTCGAGCCAGCGCAGCACCGACCAGGGCCAGGGGCAGCCGTCGACCGGTCCGCCCACGGCCAGCGGGACCGGCACCGGGACCGGCAGCCGCGGGGCCAGCCGCCGCAGCCAGACGTCCTCCTTGGCGATCTCCTCGACCACCCCGGGGATCCGCGGGACGCGCACCACCAGCTCCGCCCCGAGCCGGTACATCGCGTTGCTGGTCCCGGCCGGTTCCACCGGCTCGACCGACAGACCGGCCCAGTGCGGGAAGTGCTCTGCGACCATCCGGCGCACCAGCGCCTCGTCGATGTCCAGTTCGTCGGCGTGCAACTTGTGGGAGGTGGCCATAGCGCCCGACCCTGCCAGCCGCGGGCCGCGCCGGGCAACCGATTTGCCGCCGGACCGACGGCCGCCCGGAGGGCGGCGGCTAGCCCTGGCGGACCGCGCCCGCCGCGATCAGGGCGGGCAGCTCGCGCATGTCGTCGAAGACCACGGTGCCCGGTCCGGCCAGCCGTTCCGCGGCGGTGACGCCGCCCGCGTAGCCGAGTGCGCGCATCCCGGCGGCGCGGGCGGCCTCGACGCCGGGGCGGCTGTCCTCGACCACCACACAGGCGGCCGGGTCGACGCCCATCGAGCGGGCGGCGTGCAGGAAGAGGTCCGGTGCGGGCTTGCCGCGCTCGACCTCGGTGGCGCTGAAGATCCGCCCGGCGAAGTGGTCGTGGAGGCCGGTCCGGCCCAGGGTGTGGCGCATCTTCTCGTGAGTGCCGCTGGAGGCCACGCAGGTGGGCAGGGTGATCGCGGCCAGCGCCTCCGGCAGGCCGTCCACGGGGGTCAGTCCGGCGTCCACCGCCTCGGCGTGCAGTTCGACGAAGCGCTTGCTCCACACCGTCGCCGTCTCGCCGCCGAGCCGTTCGGTGACCGTGGCCCGGTTGGCCGCCTCGGACCGTCCGACGAAGAGCTCGATCGCCTCCGCCTCGGTCAACGGCCAGCCGTACTCCTCGCCGAGCCGCACCAGCACCCGGACGGCGATCACCTCGCTGTCCACCAGGACGCCGTCGCAGTCGAAAATCACCAGCTCAATCGGCTTGATCATCCCACCAGCATAGGCCGGTGCCCGCGCCCGGGGGCCGGTGGCCGTCGAACTGGCCACCGGCGCCCGGGCGTTGACCTCAGCTGGTCTGGATGGAGGTGTCGTCGATCACGAAGCTGGTCTGGAGCGAGGCGTCCTCGGTCCCGGCGAACTTCACGGTGACCGTCTGGCCCGCGTAGGCCGACAGGTCGAAGGTGCGCTGCTGGTAGCCGGCCGCGGCGTCCACGTTGGAGTAGGTCTTCAGCGCGGTGCCGTTCACCGAGACGGTCAGCTTGTCGTACGCGGTGGTGCCCGACTCGGCGGTGTCGATGTGCAGCCAGAAGCTCAGCGTCGCCTTGCAGCCGGCCGGGATGCTCACCGTCTGCGACAGCGAGTCCGAGTGGGTGGAGCCGTAGCCGTTCAGCCACGCCTTCCAGGAGCCGCTGTGGGCCGCCTGCGAGGCGCTGCTGTCCACCACGCCGCTCGACGTCGTCCACGGCGTGGCCGTGCCCGACTCGAAGCCCTCGTTGCCCAGCAGCTGGGCCGGGGTGCAGCCGCCGCCACCGGTGGAGACGGCCCAGGTGAAGCTGGTGGAGGCCGACTTGCCGGCGGCGTCCGTCACGGTGACGGTGACGGTGGAGCTGCCCGCCGTGGAGACGGTGCCGGTGATCGCGCCGGTGGAGGAGTTGATCGACAGCCCGGCGGGCAGGCCGCTCGCGGCGTAGGACAGCGGGGCGGTGCCACCGGAGGCGTTGATCTGGAGGTTGACCGCGCCGCCGACGGCGGTGGACTGGTTGCCCGGGTTGGTCACCGAGACGGCGCTGCCGGCCGGCTTGGTGAGCAGGCAGCCGGCCACGTTGAGGTCGATGGCCCGGGTCGAGGAGTTCAGGCAGGTGGTGAACCAGTACGTCTCCTCGCCGTAACTCTGGCCCTTGTAGGCCTTGGTGGTGCCGTCGGCGGCCACCTCGCACGGGTTGTTGAGGGTGCACATGCCGCCGTCGTCGTTGCCGGTGTTGTTGATGCCGACGATCCGCCCGCTGGCGGAGTCGACGATCGGCGAGCCGGAGGTGCCGTGCGTGGTGTTGCAGCCGGAGCTGTAGCGCAGCGAGTCGTGCCAGGTCCAGGCGTCCTCGCGCAGGGTCGGCACGAAGCCGTTGACGGAGCAGTTCCAGACCTGCTTCCAGTACGACGAGGGTATGTACATCGACGCGCCGTCGGTCGGGTGGGCGTCGCTGATCGTCAGCGCGGTGGCGCCGTACTTCGAGCTGATCGACCCGTAGGTGTCGGTGAGTTGGTAGAGGGCGACGTCGGTGCCGGTCATGGTCGCGTAGAGCAGCTTGTCGGCCTGGACGGTGCCCAGGCTGTTGCCCGCGCCGTCCAGCAGGGTGCCGCTGCGGCTGGCGGTGGTGTTCTGGATGACCTGGCCGGCCGAGGGCATGGTCGGCAGGCAGTGTCCGTTGGTGAGCATCAGCGCCCGGTCGCCGGCCGCCGAGGTGGGGTAACGGACCAGCGAGGCCGAGCAGTTGCTCAGGGCGATGGTGGACGTCAGGTCGGCCGCCTGGACGGCGTGCGCGGGGGCGGCGGCGAAGGCCAGCCCGCCCGCGACGACGGCACTCGTACCGGCCACCGCGACAAGTCTCTTGAACATGGCTCTCCTTGTGGGGGATCGCGGGGTGTACGACTGGTCGCCGACGCCCGCGCCGCATGAAAGTGCCATGGCCACTTCAAGAGGTCAAGGAGTGTGACCGAACTCGCCACTGCCCGGCACGGGCCGTGCCATCCGACGGCAACGACCCGTCCCGGTATGCCCGTTACGGGCCGGGGCAGTGGATACGGCTGCGGCTGCGGTCGCGGTTGCGGCTACGGCTACGGCTGCGGGAAGGCGTTCGGGTCCACGTCGTTGGTCTTGGCGTTGCCGTCGGCCACCGGCTGGAGGGTGATCTCCCAGGAGGTCGCGGTCCGGCCGGTCTCGAACGGGAAGGTGTCCTCGAACTTGGTGAACTGGCAGTTCTGGGTGAAGCCCTTGGCGTCGGAGTCCCAGTCCGCGCCGCCGGAGACGTAGACCTCGTACGTCCCGTCCTCCACGCCGTCGACACTGGCGTGCTGCCCCTTGCCGACGAACACCGAGTGCACGGCCTTGCCGTTCAGCGCGAGCGACACCACGGCGTCCACCTTGCCGCCGTTCTCGACCTTGAACACGCCCTCGCCGCGCAGCTTCCCCTTGCGGACCATGGTGCCGTTGTCCAGCGCGCGGGACTGCTGCTGGGGCAGCGGCGGGACGGCGAAGGTGGTCTGGTAGCCGGCCGCGGTCATCGTGACGAGGGCCGCCGACACCGCCGCCAGCCCCTGGGAGGCGCCCAGTTCGGCCTCGGCCGAGCTCAGCGCGCAGACGTCGTGGAACTTGATGTCGCTGCGGACCTTGCCGGCGTCGGTGGCGAGCGAGGTCAGCGCCGCCACCAGTTCCTTCCGCGCCGCCGTCACCCCGGGCGGCTCGTCCGCCACGCTCAGGGACTTGGCGGCGCCCTGCGCGCTGGTGACGATGCCGCCGAGCACGGTGTCGAGGTCGCCCAGGTCCTTGGCGCCGGCCACCTGGGCGAGCGCGACGGTGACCGGGTCGACGCTCGCGCTGAGCACCGGGCCGTACGGCGCCCGGGTCGGGGTCGGCGTCGGCGTCGCGGTCGGCTTCGCCGAGACCCCCGTCCCCGCCGCCCCGGGCGCGGACGAGCCGCCCGCCGAACCACCGCCCCCGCCACCGGAGCAGGCCGCCAGCACCAGCGCCGTGCCGACGGCCAGAGCGGCCTTCC
Source organism: Kitasatospora sp. NPDC056273 (assembly GCF_042268845.1). Taxonomy (NCBI): domain Bacteria; kingdom Bacillati; phylum Actinomycetota; class Actinomycetes; order Kitasatosporales; family Streptomycetaceae; genus Kitasatospora; species Kitasatospora sp. NPDC056273. Next base: position 42,358 of record NZ_JBHJSJ010000006.1, read on the forward strand.
CCACGAACCTCTCGGACCCCGTGAACCTCATGCCCCACCCCCGGGTAGCCGGACCGCGCGCACACCGCGCAGCCGTGCGGTCACACATGGTCCCGAGCACGAACGACCCCGTCAACCCATTACCCGGCGGTCACCTCCGAGGGGCCCTCCGAGGCCGTCTCCGGAGGTCAACTACGATCGGGCCCGTGCTCAGTCTCACCGGACTCCCCCTCCAGATCATCGCCTCGCTCCTCGCGATCGCCGTCTTCGCCGCCACCATGTGGCTCTGGCCGCGGTTCGGCGGGAAGGGCTGGAAGGCGTGGCTGGGCCGGCTCGGGGCGTTCCTGGCCACCCAGGTGTCGGTGCTGGCCGCGATGGGCCTGATCGCCAACAGCTACTTCGGCTTCTACAGCTCCTGGACGGACCTGCTCGGCACCAGCGGCGGGCTCGGCACGGTGGTCGACCACCAGCCCAACGCCTCCGGGGTCGCCGTCACCGGCGAGCAGAAGTTCTACTCCGCGCAGGGCTCGGACCCGGAGCGCTCCGGCCTGATCCAGAAGGTCGACGTCAAAGGAGCCGGCAGCGGCCTGACCACCGAGGCGTACGTCTACCTGCCGCCGCAGTACTTCCAGCCGGACTACGCCAAGCAGCGCTTCCCGATGGCCCTGGTGCTCACCGGCTACCCGGGCACCCCGGAGAAGCTGATCTCGCTGATGCAGTACCCGGCGTCCACGCTGAACGCGATCGAGCAGAAGAAGCTGCCGCCGACCGTCCTGGTGATGACCCGCCCCACCCTGGTCGGCGACCGGGACACCGAGTGCGTGGACGTGCCGAACGGCCCCCAGGTGGAGACCTTCTTCACCAGCGACCTGCCCAAGGCCCTCGCCACCACCTACCGGATCGGCACCGACCCGGCCAGCCGGGCGGTGATCGGCAACTCCACCGGCGGCTACTGCGCGCTCAAGTTCGCGCTGCGCAAGCCCGACGCCTACCGCTCGGCGGTCGCGCTCTCCGGCTACTACGACGCGGCCCACGACGCGACCACCGGCGACCTGTTCGGCGGCAACGACCGGCTGAAGCAGGAGAACGACCTGCTGTGGCGGCTGAAGAACCAGCCGCCCGCCCCGGTCAACCTGCTGCTGACCACCGCGTACGACGAGAACAACTACGACGAGACCAAGGCCATGATCGCGGCCTTCAAGGCCCCCACCACGATGTCCTCCATCACCCTGGACACCGCCGGCCACAACTTCCACACCTGGACCAGGGAGATCCCCCCGGCCCTGGAGTGGCTGGGCAAGCACCTCGCCGTACCGCCATCCGCCTGACGTTCCAGATCACACGCGCCTCACACTCCCGTCTCACGGTTCTCTCAGGCACGCCACCGACGGTATGGCGCATGACCACGAGCAGCTACTCCCCTCCGGCCGGCGAACCGTGGCCCGAGGCCGCGCACTACCCGCCGCCGGAGGTGCCGGGGCCGGACCCGGTCCGGTCGGACCCGGCGCCGCTCTTCCCCGAACAGCCCCTGCCGCCCGCCGGCCCCAAGGGGTTCGCCAGCTGGCCCGACCGGCTGCGCACCCTCCCCGCCCGCGCCTGGCGCGGGCGCGCTGACGACCCGCGCTGGGTGCGCCCGGCCCTGCTGGCGCTGCTGGCCGCGACCGCCGTCCTCTACCTGTGGGGCCTGAGCGCCTCCGGCTGGGCCAACTCCTTCTACTCGGCCGCCGTGCAGGCCGGCTCGCAGAGCTGGAAGGCCTTCTTCTTCGGCTCCTCGGACGCGGCGAACTTCATCACCGTCGACAAGCCCCCGGCCTCGCTGTGGCCGATGGCGCTCTCGGCGCGGATCTTCGGCCTCTCCTCCTGGTCGGTGCTGGCCCCGCAGGCGCTGATGGGCGCGGCCACCGTCGGCGTGCTGTACGCGACGGTGCGCCGGCGCTTCTCCCCGCTCGGCGGCCTGCTGGCGGGCGCCGCGCTGGCTCTCACCCCGGTCGCGGCGCTGATGTTCCGCTTCAACAACCCGGACGCGCTGCTGGTGCTGCTGCTGACGCTGGCCGCGTACGGGATGGTCCGGGCCGTCGAGGCGGCGGGCACCCGGTGGCTGGTGTTCACCGGGGTGATGTTCGGCCTCGCCTTCCTCACCAAGACCCTGGCGGCCTTCCTGGTGCTGCCCGCCTTCGCGGTGATCTACCTGGTGGTGGCGCCCACCGGCCTCTGGCGGCGGGTGCGGCAGACCCTGCTCGCGGGCGCGGCACTGCTGGTCTCGGGCGGCTGGTGGGTGGCGGTCGTCGAGCTGATGCCCGCCTCGGCCCGCCCGTACATCGGCGGCTCGCAGGACAACAGCTTCCTCTCGCTCACCTTCGGCTACAACGGCCTCGGCCGGGTCGACGGCAACGAGCGCGGCAGCGTGGGCGGCGGCGCCCGGATGCCGGCCGGGGTCGACCTGCCGGGCGGCGCGGCTCCCGGCGGCGGTCGCGGCTGGGGCCAGACCGGCCTGACCCGGATGTTCGGCACCGACATCGGCGGGCAGATCGCCTGGCTGCTGCCGGCCGCGCTGATCCTGCTGCTGGCCGGCCTCTGGGCGACCCGCCGCTACGGCCGCGCCGACACCGCCCGCGCGGCCTTCCTGGTCTGGGGCGGCTGGCTGCTCTCCACCGCGCTGGTCTTCAGCTTCATGTCCGGGATCTTCCACCAGTACTACACGGTGGCGCTGGCCCCGGCCGTCGCGGCACTGGTCGGCATGGGCGTGGACGGGCTGTGGCGGGCGCGGCACCGGGTGCCCTGGGCGCTGGTGCTGGCCGGGACGCTCGCGGTGACGGCGGTCTGGGCGTTCGTGCTGCTCGGCCGCAGCTCCGGCTTCCTGCCGTGGCTGCGCTGGGCGGTGCTGGCCGGTGGACTGCTCGCGGCGGCCGCGCTGGCGGCCGGGCCGTTCGTCGGGCGGGTCTCCGGCCGGGCCGGCGCGCGGATCGCCTCGGTGGCGGGCCTGCTGGGCCTGGCGGCGGCGCTCGGCGGTCCGGCCGCGTACGCGGTGGACACCGTGGACTCCCCGCACACCGGCTCGATCGTGACCGCCGGGCCGGGCGTGAAGGGCGGGTCCGGGCCGGGCGGCATGGGGCACCGAGGCGGCAAGGGCTTCCCGGGCGGCACCGGCAACGGCAACGGGCACTGGTTCGGCCAGGGCGGCCCGGGTGCTCCGGGTGGCCAGGGGGCCTTCGCGGGCGGTCAGGGCGGTCAGGGCGGTCAGGGCGGTCAGCAGGGCTTCGCGCCCGGGCAGGGCTTCCCGGGCGGCGGCACCGGCAACGGCGGCGACCGCGCCAACGGCCGCCACGAGCGCGGCACCGGCGGCGGCACCGGCCTCCCCGGCACCCAGGACCCCGAGGGCACCGGCACCGACGGCACGAACAGCACCGGCGGCACGGCCGGCGGCCCGCCCCCCGGCGGCATGGGCGGCCTGCTCGACGGCCCCAAGGTGACCGACGAGGTCGCCGCCATGCTCAAGGAGAACGCCGACCACTACACCTGGGCGGCCGCCGCGATCGGCTCGCAGACCGCGGCCGGCTACCAACTCGCCACCGGCGAACCGGTGATGGCCCTCGGCGGCTTCAACGGCACCGACCCCTCGCTGACCCTGGCCGGCTTCCAGAAGTACGTCCAGGAGGGCAAGGTGCACTGGTTCATCGGTGCGGGCGGCTCCCGCCGCGGCTTCGGCGGCGGCGCGGGCGGCGAGGGCGGGCAGCAGAGCGAGTCCGCCCAGATCGAGTCCTGGGTGACCGCCCACTTCACCGCGAAGCCCATCGGCTCGACCACCTTCTACGACCTGACGGCCCCCACCTCCTGACCGGGGGTCCGCGACCCCGGAGGGGGCGTGCCGCGCGAAAGCGGCACGCCCCCTCCGCGCTGTCCCCGGTCGCCCCTCCGCCGTCCTCGGCCCGGCCCCCGCCGCCCTCAGTCCGACCCGCAGTGGGTGCCCGCCGCCGGCAGCCGCCCGTCCACCAGGAACGCCGTCACGGCCGCCCGGACGCAGCCGCTCTTGTCGTACGCGGTGTGCCCGTCGCCCTCCCGGGTGAGCAGCACGCCGTGCTCCAGCCCGGCGGAGAGCCGCTCGGCCCAGGCGTACGGGGTGACCGGGTCGGCGGTGGAGCCGATCACCAGGAGCGGGGCGCTGCCCGGCGCCCGGACCGGTCGCGGCGGCTCGGCCGGACGGTACGGCCAGGAGCGGCAATCCGCTTCGAGCAGGGTGCCGACCGGGTCGTGCCCGCTGGTCAGCGGGGCGCGGGCGGCGAGTTCGGCGAGGGCCGGGCGCAGCTCCGCCTCGGTGGGCGGCGGCGGGCCGTCCGCGCAGGAGATGGCGGCGAAGGCGTCGGCCGGGGTCCGGTAGCGGCCGTCCTCGCCGCGGCCGTCGGCGCCGTCGGCGAGGGCGAGCAGGCCGTCGGCGTCGCCCCGGGTGACGGCCGGTTCGAGGGCCTCGCGCAGCCGGGGCCAGGAGCGGCGGCCGTCGGAGAGCACGTCCAGGGCGGCGACCCAGCCGAGCGCGGCGGTGAGGGTCCGGCCGTCGGCGGCGCGCAGCGGGTGGTCGCGCAGGCCGTCGAGGAAGCGGGCGAGGCGCTGCGGGGCGGCGGCCGGGTCGGCGCCGAGCGGGCAGGCCGGCCCGTCCTCGGTGGCGCAGGCGGCGGCGAAGGCCCGGAGCCCGGTCTCGGCGGCGACGGCGGCTTCGATGCCGAGCCGCGCCGCGGGGGCGCTGTGGTCGACGGCGCCGTCGAGGACGAGCCGGCCGGTGCGCTCGGGGAACTCCTCGGCGTAGCGGGCGCCGAGGTGGGTGCCGTAGGAGAAGCCGAGGAAGTCCAGCCGGCGCTCGCCGAGGGCGCCGCGCAGCACGTCGAGGTCGCGGGCGGTGTCGCGGGTGCCGAGGTGCGGGAGCAGGTCGGCGTGCCGGGCACGGCAGGCCTCGGCGAGGATCCGGGCGTGGTCGTAGGCCGGGTCGTCGGTGGCGTTCCACTGGTCGCGGGTGCGGTCGTCCAGGCAGCGGACGGGGGTGGTGTCGCCGGCGCCGCGCGGGTCGAAGCCGACCAGGTCGTACCGGTCGTGCAGCGGCCCCTGGTAGCTCTGCCAGCCCCAACGGACCATGTCGACACCGGAGTTGCCGGGTCCGCCGGGGTTGAGCAGCAGGGCGCCGAGCCGCCGCTTCGGGTCGGCGGCGGGCACCTTGGCGAGGGCGACGTCGACGGTGCGGCCGCCCGGGTCGGCGTAGTCCAACGGGACCTTGAGGGTGGCGCACCGCACGGCGGCCGCGCCCTGGTCGCCGTCGTCCTCGCCGGGGCAGCTCCGCCAGTCGATCCGCTGGTCGTAGAGCGCGCGCAGGGCGGGGGCCGCGGTGGCGGCGACCCGTTCGTCCAGCGGCGGGCGGACGGCCGGACGGGCGGAGCCCGTGCAGCCGCTCGACAGCGCGAGGGCGAGGGCGGCGGCGAGGGCGGGCACGGCGCGCCCGGCCGACCGGGGGAGCGGGGAGATCATCGGGGCCACCGCCCACGAATACCACCCGGCCCGCGCCCGGCCGTCACCGGGGGCACACCGCGCCCGTCCTTCGACGGCGGGGATTGACGTTTCGTCAGCCGCCGCACAGCTGGAGCATGGTCTTCTTGTCGGCCTCGGTGACGGGCAGCTGGTACTTCAGCGAGACCTGGGCGAAGCGCACCGCGTAGGAGCAGCGGATCTCGGTGTTGGCGGGCAGCCAGGAGGCCGGGCCGGAGTCGCCCTTGGAGGCGTTCTGCGAGCCGTCGGCGGGGATCAGGTTCAGCGGGTCGTTGGCGATCTGGACGCGCTTGGCCTTGTCCCACTTGCTGGCGCCCATCTGCCAGTCATAGGAGAGCGGCATCACGTGGTCGATCTGGATCTTGGAGGCCTGCTGCTTGGTCCACTGGACGCTCTTGCCGGTGTACGGGTCCCAGATGGTCATCGCGGTGACCGTGCAGTCCGAGCCGTCCTTGTGCTCGACGGCGGTGCCGTCGCGGGCCAGCAGGTCGTTGCGGGTGTCGCACTTGTTGCCGCCGAACGGGACGCCCTCGACGTTGTCCGTCCAGGCGGGGCCGAACTCGTTGCGGTCGTAGCCGTCCTTGGTGCCGACGGCGGCGGTGGTCACCTTGGCGATGACGTCCCGGCCGGCCTTCTGCTCCTCGGGGGTGGTCAGCGGCGCCAGGCCGGGCTTGGTGCCGTCCGGGTTCTGCAGCGGGCTGGTGCCGGTGGCCCCGGCGGCGGCGGTGCCGCCGTTGGCCTTGGGGCCGGTCGACTTGTGGTCGCGGCCGCCGATCAGCCAGCCGACCAGCGCGAGCGCGCATATCAGGAACACGGTGGCGGCGGACAGGGTGGAGCGGCGGGCGGGCACGGGGAACTCCGGAGGTCAGGGGCGGGTTGACGGCAAGCCAGCAGACCAGCCGCCCGGGGGGAGGTCAAGCCGACGCCACGCGATCCCGCCGAGCATGTCGAAGCTCACACCCGCTCATGCCCTGGTCCGGGCCCCAGCCCCGGCCGCGCCGTCAGCCGCCGATGGCGGACATCGGGCGGTCGGGCCGGACGAACTCCGCGCTGCCGACGGCGTGTCCGGGCCCCTTGCCCGCCACCGCGGCCCGCCAGGCCGCCTCGATCGCCGCGTCGTCCGCCCCGCCGCGCAGCAGCGCCCGCAGGTCCGACTCCTCCGTCGCGAACAGACAGGCGCGCAGCTGCCCGTCCGCCGTCAGCCGCACCCGGTCGCAGCCGCCGCAGAACGGCCGGGTGACGGAGGCGATCACGCCGACGACCGCGTCCGTACCGGCGATCCGCCACTCCTCCGCCGGGGCGTTGCCGGACCGGCCGACGGGGACGAGGTCGAACCGCTCCCCCAGCGCCGCCAGGACCTCCGCCGCCGTCACCATCGCCGAACGGTCCCACGCCCCTTGCGCGTCCAGCGGCATGGACTCGATGAACCGCATCCGGTACCCGTGCCCGACGGCGAACTCCACCAGCTCCACGATCTCGTCGTCGTTGACCCCGCGCACCGGTACCGCGTTCACCTTCACCGGCCCCAGCCCGGCCGCCCTCGCCGCCGCCAGCCCCGCGAGCACGTCACCGATGCGGTCCCGGCGGGTGATCGCGGCGAAGCGCTCCGGACGCAGCGTGTCCAGGCTGACGTTCACCCGCCCCAGCCCCGCCGCCGCCAGCCCGGCCGCCGCGCGCGCCAGCCCGATCCCGTTCGTGGTCAACGACACCTCGGCCCCCAGCGGGGCGATCCGCCCGACCAGCCCCGCCAACCCCCGCCGCAGCAACGGCTCCCCGCCCGTCAGCCGGACCGACCGCACCCCCAGCCGCTCCACCGCGATCCGCACCAGCCGGACCACCTCGTCGTCCCCCAGCAGCCCGGCGCGCCCCAGCCAGGGCAGCCCCTCCGCCGGCATGCAGTAGGTGCAGCGCAGGTTGCAGCGGTCGGTCAGCGAGACCCGCAGATCGGTGTGGACCCGGCCGAAGCGGTCCACCAGCGGGGGCGGGGCGGGGTCGCGGGCCTCGGTGTCGTGCGGTCGCGTGTCGTACGGAGGCGCGGTGCGCGGGGCGGGGCTGTGCGGGGCGGGGTTGTGCGGGGCGGGGTTGTACGGGGCGGTGTTCATCGGCCCAGTACAGGCGGGCCGGGCCCGCCCCGGCCAGCGGCCGAACCGCCGGGGCGCGGCCACCGCGCACCGCCTCCGCTTGTGGCTTCCCACAATGCGCGCCCCGGCCCCGACCGGGCAGGCTGGCCCCATGCAGACAGCGCCGACACCCGCCGGACCGGGCCCGGTCGCCGCCCTGGTCCTCGCCGCCGGCGGCGGGCGGCGCCTCGGCGGGCGGCCCAAGGCGCTGCTCCGGTACCGGGGCCGGCCGCTGGTGGAGCACGCGGTGGCGGTGGTCCGGGCCGGCGGCTGCACGGAGGTCACGGTCGTGCTGGGCGCGGCGGGCGAACGGGTCCGGGCCACCGCGCACCTGCCGGGCTGCCGACTGGTCGGCAACCCGGACTGGGCGCAGGGCATGGGCTCCTCGCTGCGGGCCGGCCTGGCCGCGCTGCCGCCGCAGGCCTCGGCGGCACTGGTGATGCTGGTGGACACCCCCGGCGTCACCCCGGCCGCGGTGGCCCGGCTGCTGGCCGCCCACCGGGCGGGCGCCGAACTGGCCGCCGCGGCCTACGAGGGGCGGCGCGGACACCCGGTGCTGATCGGCGCCCGGCACTTCGCCGAGGCGGCGGCGGGCGCCTGCGGCGACGCCGGGGCCCGCGCCCTGCTGGCGGCGCACGCGGCGGAGCTCGTCCTGGTCGAGTGCGCCGACGTCGCCGCCCCGGACGACCTCGACACCCCCGCCGACCTGGCCCGCTGGTCCGCCGGCTGAACGTCCCGGTCCGCCCCGCCGGGCATCCCCCTCCGGAAGGATTCCTTCCCTACCCGAGCAGGCAGGATCCCCTGATCCGTCCCTGAGGATTGCCCCATTCCGCGCCCTGCGCCGGACATTTCGGGGAGCATGGGAGACGTCCCACCCACCCGACACCGACGGACGGAGCCCGCGATGGCCGGACTGCCCGACGACTTCACCGGACACGACCCCGCTCGGACGGGGCCCGGCGGTGGCGCCCGGGCGATCCGCTGCCCCGCCTGCCGCCGCGAGCACCTCTACGAACCGCCCTCCCTCCCCTGTCCGTGCGGGGCCTCGCTCAAGGTGCCGCTGCTGCGCGGCGGAGTGCCGGTGCAGGTGCGCTTCCGGTCCTGGGAGGACTCCTGGCTGAGCATGCGCTGCCCGCACTGCGGCCGCTCCGACCAGTGGCCGCAGCCCGAGTTCACCTGCAACTGCGGCGCCACCGTCCGGCTGCCGGTGGACCGCGCCACCCGCCTGGGCACCGGCACCGCCGCCCCGCTCGCCGCCCCCGGCCCGCAGGCCGCCCGCCCGCTCCCGGCCCACCCGGCGAACGCCCCCGCCCCGGCCCCGCCCGCACCGTCCCCGACCGGCCGCTCCCGCCCGTTCCGCCACCGCGCGCCGTTCCGCCCGCACCCGGTGCGCACCTCGCAGGACGCGGTGTTCACCGCCGCCCGCTACCTGGAGTGGCTCGGCTTCGACGACCTGGAGCTCACCGAGTCCCAGGAGCGCGACGGGGTCACCCTGCTGGGCGGCCGGATGGTCGCCCAGGTGGACACCTGGACCGAGCCCGCCGACGTGAAGTCGGTCGAGTGCCTCTGGCTCCAGACCCTGCACGCCGAGGAGATGGCCGCCGCGATGTTCACCCTCGCGGGCTATTCGCACCAGGCCACCGTGCGCGGCGAACAGCTGCTGGTGGCCCTGTTCAGCCTGGACCTGGCGGGCGTGCCGCAGCCCGCGAACGGCGCCGCCGAGGCCCTGATGGAGACCGGCTGGACCTCCTGACCCACCGGGCGGCCCCGCCGGGCCGCCCCACCGGCCCCCTCCGGGCCCCTTTCCCTCGCGCACCCCTAGATCATTTCTCTTCCAAAAGCAACAACCTTCGCTCGTGATCTGGTGCACAAGCTCACCCCCGTGTTGAATTGCCGCCACAGCGCGGGCCTTTCGCCCTGTCGTCGCCATGCGTGCGGGTCGTGGCGACAGGGCCTCAGGGGCAGGTCCGTGCCCATGCCGGATGGCGCACACAAGGAGGTGGCGTTGTCGGAGCACGGATGGGACCCGAGCAACCCGGAGGGGCGGGGGCGGGCGGCAGCGGAGGAGCCGGGTGACACCGTGTGGCGGCTGAGGTCCCGGGGGTGCTGGCAGGAGGCCGCCGAACTATTGCGACCGACCGCCGAGCACGACCCGGACGCGGCCCTGGGGCGGGCCGAACTCCTCATCGAGCAATGCCTGTTCACCGCCGCGAACTGGACCCAGGCGGAACAGGCGCTGCGCCTGGCGGAGGCCCTGGCCTCCGGCACCGAGCAGCGCGCGGCCGCCGCCTGCGCCCGCGGCTTCCTCGCGTACGTGGCGAGCGTCCTCGGCCCGCGCGACCGGCTGGACGAGGCACAGGCGGCGCTCGGCCGCACCTCGGCCCTGCTGCCGCCGGACGCCCCGGGCCGCCCGCTGCTGGACTTCCGGCGCGGACTGGTCGCCGAGAACCTGCTGCGCGACCGCAGCGCCGCCTGGATCGCCTACCGGCGGGCGCACGAGGGCGCCGGCGAACGCGGGGACGAACTGCTGCGCTCGTACACCTGGCGGCACCTGGCCGCGCTGGCGCTCTCGCGCGGGGAGCGCGGGAACGCCCGGGAGGGCTTCGACGCCTCCCTGCGGCTGCGCGAGCAACTCGGCTTCACGGTGGGGGTGGCGCCGGCGCTCGCGGCGCTCGCCGAGGTGTCCGAGCCGCCCGAGGCCGCGCGGCTGCGGGCCGAGGCGACCCGGCTGGTGGACGCCCTGGGCGGCGTGCCGGTCTGGCTCGCGCGCCAGCTGAACGCCCTCCGCACAACCGGTGCTCCCCCGGACGGGCGCATCACCAGCGAGACCGGGGGGACGATCAGCTAAGGTGAGGCTAACCTGGCCGGGGGGAGCAGTACCCCGGCCAGGTCGCCTTGCCGTTCCCCGGGCACCGCCATGCCCCGGTCCGGCCGCGTCCGGCGCCGCCACCACCCGGCCGGGCACCGCCGGGCGGACCATGGGCGCCCCGGTCGACCCGATGGGGCCGTCCATGACCGCGAGCAGCACCCGGCCCGGCCCCAGGCCGCGCGTCCCCCGCGCCACCGGGGCGCGCACCCCCGCCCCCACCACCCCGGGCGCCCCCTCGTACCACCGGCTGTCCGGACTCACCCCCGTCCTGACGGTGCGCTGCGCCCCGCCCCGGCGCGGCGGCGGCTGGCTGCCCGTCGCCGACCTCGCCGCCCGCCCCGAGGCGGTGCGCGAGCTGATCGCCCACGACGCCCGGCAGGGCCTCGCCCGCTACGGGCAGCCGCTGCGCCCGGACGTCGCGGCCGGCTTCGGGCTGCACCGCTTCGTCTGGCCGGTCTCGCTGCTGTTCACGCTGCCGTGGTTCCTGGAGCGGCGCGTCCCGCTGCTCGGCCTCGGGGACGTCGCGCTGCGCCGACGCCCCGACGCGGTCGAACTGACCGTCCGCCCGGCGGAGTTCGCCTGCCTTCCGGACGACCCGGCGGCCGGGTCGGGGGCGGGTTCGAAGCCCGGGACGGCCGTCGGCTCCGAGTGGGCCCGGACGGTGCCGGACGAGGCGGCGCTGGCCGCCGCCCTGCGGTCCGCGCTGGGCGCCTTCCTGGCCCCGGTGCTCACCGCCTTCGGCCCGGAGGCGCGGCGCGGGCCCCGGGTGCTGTGGGCGATGGCCACCGACGCGGTGGTGGAGGGGCTCTGCTACGCGGGCGGGCTGCTCGGGGAGCAGGAGCGGGCGCGCGCCGAACTGTCCGCGCTGCTGGCGCCCGGCGGGCCCCCCGACCCCGCGCGCACGCCCGGCGCGGGCGACCGCCTCGCTCCGGCCCCGGCCCCCTTCATCCCGGGCGCCGGATTCACGCCCCCGGCGCCCGGCGGGGGTGGCACTCCGGCCCTGGAGCGGTCCCGGGCCAGCTGCTGCCTCGTCTACACCGCCGATCCGAAGGACATGTGCGGCGGCTGTCCGCGCGTCACGCGGCGTTGACGAAAACCTGTCCGATATCAGGTCCGAAAAGCCCGCGATTCCGGGAAAAGCCCGCTTCAAATTCGCATGACAATGCGATGGTAACCGGGTCAGAAATCCCTCTCCTCAGCGCATTGACGGCGAATCGGCCATTTCCTCGCCGCGCGTCCGCCATGATGGTCCCCGCCGTCACGACGCAGAAAAGCGACGCAGGAAAGCGAGGCTGGTTTCGGCGATGAAATTGTCCGACATACCGCTCGGATGGGCGATCACCGTGGTCGTGGGGCTGCTGGTCAGCGCACTCCTGGTGGCCCTGCTCCGCAGCCGGGGGTCCGCCTCCTCCACCGCCGGCACGGATTCCTGGGAGCGCTCCGAGGAACGGCGCCGCCGCAAGGAATCCCTGTACGGCGGCGCCTCCTACACCCTGTTGTTCTGCTGCGCGGGCGTCGCGGCCGCCCTCTCCTTCCACGGCCTGGTCGGCTTCGGCGTGCAGAACCTCGGCCTGTCCGGCGGCTGGGAGTACCTCGTCCCGTTCGGCCTGGACGGCGCCGCCATGTTCTGCTCGGTGCTCGCCGTCCGCGAGGCCAGCCACGGCGACGCCGCGCTCGGCTCCCGGCTGCTGGTCTGGCTCTTCGCCGGCGCCTCGGCCTGGTTCAACTGGGTGCACGCCCCGCGCGGCCTGACCCACGCCGGCGCCCCGCAGTTCTTCTCCGGCATGTCCCTCTCCGCGGCGATCCTGTTCGACCGGGCGCTCAAGCAGACCCGCCGGGCCGCGCTGCGCGAGCAGGGCCTGGTGCCGCGCCCGCTGCCGCAGATCCGCATCGTCCGCTGGCTGCGCGCCCCGCGCGAGACCTACGCGGCCTGGTCGCTGATGCTGCTGGAGAACGTCCGCAGCCTTGACGAGGCGGTCGAGGAGGTGCGCGACGACAAGCGGGAGCGCGCCGACGAGAAGCAGCGCCGCAAGCTGGCCGGGCGCCGGGAACGGGCCGAGATCCGGGCGATCAACCGCTCCCACAGCGCCTGGCGGCGCGGTGGTGGCACGGCGCGGCGGCTGGGGTCCGGCGCGGAGCCCGCGACGGCCGCTGCGGCGGACCGCCCCGGGGTGGAACGCGTCTCGACGAAGCGGGTGTCGGCTGAACGGGTGTCGACGGAGCGGGTGTCGGCGGAGCGCGTCGGGGCCGAGCGTCCCGAGGTGGAGCGCCCCGCCGGTCCGCGCGAGGTGGAACCGGCCGAGGGCACGGTCGTCCAGCCGGGCCTGCCGGCCCGTCCGGAGCGGCGCACCATCGACCTCACCCTGGAGGAGGACACCGTCACGCTGCCCCGGCTGGACGAGATGGAACGCAAACTGAAGGACCTGGAGCAGCAGTTCGGCTGACCGCTCCCCCGTCGGCGCCCCGGGAGCCCAGGCCCCGGGCCGGCGCTCAGGCCGCCGACGTCCCGCTGAGCTCGAACCACATCCGCTTGCCGGAGCCGCGCGGCTCCACGCCCCAGGAGTCCGCGAGTGCCTCGACCAGCATCAGACCCCGCCCGGAGGAGGCCTGCTCCCCCGGCGTCCGGCGGGTCGGCCAGAGGTCCGACTCGTCCTCCACCTCGACCCGCAGCCGGGCCCGGCCACCGTCCGCCTCCGGCTCCCGGTAGAGCCGGGCGGTGAACATGGCGTCCCGGTCGGTGTGCCGGATGGCGTTGGTGACCAGCTCGGAGGAGAGCAGCTCGGCGGTGTCGATGAACTCGGCCACGCCCCAGCGGCGCAGCGCGTCGCGCAGCTCGGCCCGGACCTCGGCGACCCGCGCCAGGTCGGCCTGGCCGATCCGGCGGCGCAGCTGCTGGGCGGCCAGCCCGCCGGCCGGGCCGTCCCAGCGCAGGAGCAGCAGCGCTATGTCGTCCTCGCGCTCGCTGGAGTCGGCGGCCTGGGAGGCGATCCGCTCGGCCAGCTCCTCCAGCGGGTCGCGGGCGGCCTGCCCGGCGTCCGGCAGCGGGCGGGCGAGCGCCCGGGCGAGCCGGGCGATGCCCTCGTCCAGGTCCATGCCGCGCGCCTCGACCAGGCCGTCGGTGCAGAGCAGCACGGTCTCGCCCGGGTCCAGGCTGAACCGGGTGACCCGGTACTCCTGGTCCGGGTCGATGCCCAGCGGCAGCCCGCCGGCCACCGGCACCACGGCGGCGGTGCCGTCCGCGCGGCGCACCAGCGGGTCGAGGTGACCGGCCCGGACGGCGTAGACCACGCCGTAGTCCACGTTGACCTCGGCGTAGGTGCAGGTCGCGAAGTGGTCGGTGTCCAGGTCGGCGAGGAAGCGGGAGGCGCGGGCCATCACGGCGGCGGGCGGGTGGCCCTCGGCCGCGTAGGCGCGCAGCGCGATCCGCAGCTGGCCCATGATCCCGGCGGCGTGCACGTCGTGGCCCTGGACGTCGCCGATCACCAGGCCGACGTGTCCGCCGGGCAGCGGCACCACGTCGTACCAGTCGCCGCCGATCTGGAGGCCGGAGCCGGCCGCGATGTAGCGCACGGCGGTGGTCACGCCCGGGACGGACGGGACGGTGCGCGGCAGCATCACCCGCTGGAGGCCGGCCGCGAGCTCGTGCTCGGCGTCGTGCAGCCGGGCCCGGGCCAGCGACTGGGCGACCAGCCCGCCCAGGGTGGTCAGCAGGGTGCGCTCGTCGGCGTCCAGCTCGCGCTCGTCGTCGAAGCTGACCACGCAGACGCCGATCGCCCGGCCGCTGGCCACCAGCGGCAGGTACGCCCAGGAGCCCCGGCCGGTGCGGCTGGTCTGCTCCCACACCTCGGGGTAGCCGTCGCGGAAGTCCTCGCGGGTCGAGACGAAGACCGGCGCGCGGTGGCGCAGCGCCTCGGCGGCCGGGTGGCCGGGCGGCAGCACGGTGCGGTCCCAGACCGCCAGCGAGTCGGAGCGGTAGCCGGAGGCGCCGAGGATCTGCGCCCGTCCGGCCTCGAAGGAGGCCAGTACCAGGCCGTCCGGCGGCAGTCCGGGCAGCGGCAGTTCGGTGAACACCCGGGCCACGTCACGCACGGTGACGGCTTCGGAGAGGGCGCGCGCCGCCTCCTTGATGAACCGGGAGCGCTCCTCGCGCAGCAGGGCCATCCGGTCGGCGTGGTCCCGCTTGTGCAGCTCGACGGTGGCGTCCCAGACGAAGCCGACCATCCGGGAGGCCCGGCCGAAGGCGTCGGCGAGCACCCGGCCGCGGAAGCGCACCGCGCGCATGCCGCCGTTCGCCCCGACCGTCCGGTAGTAGGCGCCGCACTGGCCCAGCTCGGACACCGCGCGCTCGACCCGGCGGCGCACCACGGGCGCGTCCTCGGGGTGCAGCATGGCCAGGAAGGAGGCGGCCGTACGGTCGAAGCGGCTCTGCCCCAGGGCGTCCAGGCCGACGATCGCACAGGCCCGCTGGTCGCCCTCCAGGACGTCGCGGCGGATGTCCCAGTCGAAGGAGCCGATGCCATTGGCCGCCATCGCGGGCTCCAGCCAGTCCGGCATGGTGTCCGCGGAGGACGGCGGCAGGCCGCCCGACAGCACGGGCGCCAGCCGGGCGGCGGCGAGGCTCGGGGACGGGCGCACCGCGGAGCCGCGGCGCGAGGACTGGGCGGGCGGCCGGGCCCGGCCCGTCCCGGTGGTGGTGGGGCCGGCGGCGGGCTGCCCGGAGGTGCGCGGCTCCGGGGCGCCCGGCTGCTCGGCGACACGCGGCTCGACGGCTCTCGGCCGGGCGGTGCGCGGCTCCACGGTCCTCGGCTCTACGGCTCGCGGCGCCACCGTCCGCGGCTCGACGACGGGCGCCGCGCCGGGAGGAAGCGCCGGCCCCGGCGACTCGGGCTCAGTGGGCATGCTGCTCCTGCCGCTGCCGTGGCGGACCGCGCCGACCGTCCGGACGGGCCGCGTGGCGTTGTGATGGGTCGTGCTGGATAGGACGGTGCGACGGACGGTCGCCAGTCGAGGTTCGGTCTCCCCGCTGCTTCCCGCACGTGGACACACATTCCCACCATCCTGGCCAATGTTCGGCCGAGCGGCAATGCCAACGGGCCGGAAATCTTCCGTTCCGCCTTCTGTTCTGGGCTTCCTTCGACAGCGAATCAATCGACGGCGAACAATCGTACGTCCTGCCGCCGCCCCGGAACACACAGCCCGGAACGCACGGCCCGGAGCACGCCGCCCGGAGGCGGACTCAGGGCATGGCGAGCTCGAACCAGGTGACCTTGCCGTCGCCGCGCAGCTGCACGCCCCAGGAGTCCGCGAGCGCCTCCACCAGCAGCAGGCCGCGCCCCGAGGTCGCGTACTCGCCCTCCGGATCGCGCCGCCGCCCGGGCAGTCTGCTGGTGCCGTCCTGCACCTCGATGCGCAGCCGGTGGTCCGAGCCGAGCTCCGCGTCGAACACCGCGCCCTTGCCCGTGTGCAGCAGCGCGTTGGTGACCAGCTCGGAGGAGAGCAGCTCGGCGGTGTCGGACAGCTCCGGCACCCCCCAGTGGCTCAGCGCCGAGCGCAACCGCCGCCGCACCGCGCCCACCCCGACGAGATCCGCCGGATCGAGCGTGAGGTGCAGTCTCCGGTGCACGGCACACCCCGGTGCCGGCGCACCCGGCAGGGTCGTCCCGGTGCCGGCGACCGGCGCCTGGACCGGCCCGGACCGGTAGGCGTCGCCGGAACTCGTCCGCTGCCGCGGGAATCGCGACTGACCGTCCATCAACACATGCCCCCGCCCTGAAATCCGGGCCCCCGCCTCCGGATCCCCCGCCGGCCGGGTGGCCCCCTCGTTCTGACCACTCATCCTCATGCCCAGTTGACGGCGTTTGCAACAGTGTGCGTCCGATCACGTGGGGTGAAAGGGGCACGGGGTGGTTCGCGTGATCCAACTGCCCGCGCCGGACAGGTTTGCGAAGCGCAGAGGCTGTTTTCGAAGAAGCCCCCACCCGATCCCGCGCACACCCGGCGCCCGTACCGACCGTGCGCCCGACCACGCGCCCCCCGCCCCGCTCCCGCCGCGCGCCGGGGTCCGGGCACCGGCCCACCCGGTCCTCTTCGCCCCCGTCCCCCGCTCCCGCCCGCTCACCCCCGTCCCCCGCCCGGCGGGCCGAACGCCCGCGGAGCGGCAACGCTGGACAGGGCGGCCCGCTGCGGGTTCAATGACCCCGAGATGTTTGAACGCCGTTCTAACATCGACCCCGACAGCCCCGAGGCCCCGAGCAGACCCCCGTCCCCGGCGACCGCGAGCGAGGAACCGTGCGACTGACCCCCACCGAGCGGGACCGGCTGCTGATCTTCACGGCAGCCGAACTGGCCCGCGCCCGCCGCGCCCGGGGCGTGCGCCTCAACATCCCCGAGGCCACCGCCCTGATCGCGGACACCGTCTGCGAGGCCGCCCGCGACGGCCGCCGCCTGGCCGAGGCCATCGAGGCCGGCCGCTCCGTGCTCACCGCCGACGAGGTGCTGCCCGGCGTACCGGACGTGGTCACCGTCGTCCAGGTCGAGGCGGTCTTCGAGGACGGCACCCGCCTCGCCGTCGTCACCGACCCGTTCAAGGGCGCCGGCTCGCTCGGCGACGACGCCCCCGGCGGCGCGCTGATCGGCGACGGCGCCGGCTACGACCCGGTCGAGGAGACGCTGCTGCTCCCCGTGCACAACACCTCCGGGGTGCCGATCTCGGTCACCTCGCACTTCCACTTCTTCGAGGCCAACCCCCGGCTGGCCTTCGACCGGGCCGCCGCCTACGGCACCCACCTGGCCGTGCCGGCCGGCTCCTCGGTGCGCTTCGACCCGGGCGCCACCGTCGAGGTCGGCCTGGTGCCGATCGGCGGCGAGCGGGTCGCGATCGGCTTCGCGGGGCTCGTGGACGGGCCGCTGGACGCGCCCGGCGCGAAGGAGGCCGCCCTGGCGAAGGCCCGCGCGACCGGCTACCTGACCGGCTTCGACGACGCGGAGGTGCCCTCGTGAGCGCGATCACCCCGCACGACTACATCGCCGTGCACGGCCCGCGCGCCGGGGACCGGGTCCGGCTCGGCGACAGCGGACTGATCGTCCGGGTCGAGTCCGACTCCCAGGCGCCCGGCGACGAGTTCCTGGCCGGCTTCGGCAAGACCGCCCGGGACGGCCTGCACCTCAAGCCCGCCGCCGTCCGCGACACCTGCGACGTGGTGATCAGCAACGTCCTGGTGATCGACGCGGTCCAGGGCGTCCGCAAAACCTCGATCGGCCTGATCGGCGGCCGGATCGCCTCGATCGGGCGGGCCGGCAACCCCGACACCCTCGACGGCGTCGACGTGGTCGTCGGCACCGGCACCACGATCGTCTCCGGCGAGGGCCTGATCGCCACCGCCGGCGCCGTCGACACCCACGTCCACCTGCTCTCGCCGCGGATCATGGAGGCCTCGCTGGCCTCCGGCGTCACCACCATCATCGGCCAGGAGTTCGGCCCGGTCTGGGGCGTCGGCGTCAACTCGCCCTGGGCGCTGCGGCACGCCTTCAACTCCTTCGACGCCTGGCCCGTCAACATCGGCTTCCTGGGCCGCGGTTCGTCCTCCGACGAGGCCCCGCTGATCGAGGCGCTGGCCGAGGGCGGCGCGTCCGGCTTCAAGGTGCACGAGGACATGGGCGCGCACACCCGCGCCCTGGACACCGCGCTGCGGGTCGCCGAGGAGTACGACGTCCAGGTCGCCCTGCACACCGACGGGTTGAACGAGTGCCTCTCCGTCGAGGACACCCTCAAGGTGCTCGACGGCCGGACCATCCACGCCTTCCACATCGAGGGCTGCGGCGGCGGACACGTCCCCAACGTCCTCAAGATGGCGGGCGTGCCGAACGTCATCGGCTCCTCCACCAACCCGACGCTGCCGTTCGGGCGGGACGCGCTCGGCGAGCACTACGACATGATCGTCTCCGCCCACGACCTCAAGCCCGACCTGCCCGGCGACGCCGCGATGGCCCGCGACCGCATCCGGGCCGGCACCATGGGCGCCGAGGACGTGCTGCACGACCTCGGAGTCATCGGCATCACCTCCTCCGACGCCCAGGGCATGGGCCGGGCCGGCGAGACCGTGCGCCGCACCTTCGCCATGGCCGGGAAGATGAAGGCCGAACTCGGCCCGCTCGACGGCGCCGGCTCGTACGGGACGACGGAGAGCGGCGACGACAACGAGCGCGTGCTGCGCTACATCGCCAAGCTCACCATCAACCCGGCCATCGCCCACGGCCTCTCCCACGAGGTCGGCTCCATCGAGATCGGCAAGCTCGCCGACATCGTGCTGTGGCGCCCCGACCACTTCGGCGCCAAGCCGCAACTGGTCCTCAAGGCCGGCTTCCCCGCCTACGGCGTGGTCGGCGACCCCAACGCCTCCACCGACCGCTGCGAACCGCTCGTCCTGGGACCGCAGTTCGGCGCCCACGGCGCGACCGCCGCCGACATCTCGGTGGCCTTCGTCGCCCAGGCCGCCGCCGACGGCGCCTACCTCGACCAGGCCGCCGACGGGCTGCCCACCCGCCGCCGCCGGGTCGGCGTGCGGAACACCCGCGGCATCGGACCGCGCGACATGGTGCGCAACGCCCGCATCGGCCACGTCGAGGTCACGGAGACCGGCCTGGTCTCCCTGGACGGCTCGCCGCTGCGCTCCGAGCCCGCCGACAGCGTCTCCCTCAGCCGCCTCTACTTCCTCTGACCGCTTAGGACTTCACGATGACCACAGCCACGCCCGCCTCCCTCGGCTACCGGATGCCCGCCGAGTGGCACCCGCACGACCGCACCTGGATGGCCTTCCCCACCACCAACCCCACCTTCGACGGCCCCGAGCAGCTGCACGCCGCCCGCCAGGCCTGGGCCGCCGTCGCCGACACCATCGTCCGGTACGAGCCGGTGACGCTGATCGTCAACACCGGCGAGACCGAGCAGGCGCGCACGTACGTCTCCGAGAAGGTCGAGATCGTCGAGCGCCCGCTGAACGACGCGTGGATGCGCGACATCGGCCCCTCCTTCCTGATCGACGGCAAGGGCTCGCTGGCCGCCACCGACTGGATCTTCAACGGCTGGGGCGCCCAGTCCTGGGCCCGCTGGGACAAGGACCAGCACATCGCCGAGCACATCAGCGAACTGACGGACGTCCGGCGCTTCGCCTCCCGGCTGATCAACGAGGGCGGCGGCATCCACGTCGACGGCGAGGGCACGGTGCTCGTCACCGAGACCGTCCAGCTCGGCGAGGGCCGCAACGCGACCTGGACCAAGGAGGAGGTCGAGGCCGAGCTGCACGCCTTCCTCGGCACCACCAAGGCGATCTGGCTGCCGCGCGGACTCACCCGCGACTACGACGAGTTCGGCACCCGCGGGCACATCGACATCGTCGCCTCCTTCGTGCGCCCCGGCGTCGTGGTCGCCCACGTCCAGCCCGACCCCTCGCACCCGGACCACGAGGTCTGCCGCGAACTGGTCGCCGTGCTGCGCGCCTCCACCGACGCCCAGGGCCGGCCGCTGGAGGTCCTCGAACTGCCCGCCCCCACCGTCCTGCTGGACGAGGACGGCGAGCCGGTCGACTACTCCTACATCAACCACTACGTGGCCAACGGCGCCGTCGTCCTGTGCGCCTTCGACGACCCGCGCGACCAGGAGGCCGCCGCGATCCTCGCCGAGGCCTACCCGGGCCGCACCGTCGAACTCGTCGACGCCCGCGAGATCTTCGCCAACGGCGGCGGCATCCACTGCATCACCCAGCAGCAGCCGAAGGCGCTCTGACGCCCCGCCCGGGCGGGGGCCGTACGCCCCCGCCCGGGCCGCCTTCCCGCGTTCCGCGCCGCCTTCCCGCGCTCAGGCCCACCGAGGAGAACCCCACATGGCCGACCCCCGCCCGCGCCGGCCGGCCCGCCCCCGCGAGGAGGTCTTCGCCACCGCCCGGGCCGCGATCGCCGAACACGGGCTCGCCAAGCTCACCATGGCCGGGCTCGGCAAACAGCTCCAGATGAGCGCCGGACACCTGCTCTACTACTTCGGCAGCAAGGACCAGCTGCTGCTGGAGACCCTCCGCTGGAGCGAGGACCAGCTCGGCGCCCGCCGCCGCGAGGCCCTCGCCGACCACACCCTCGACGCCTGGCAGCGCCTCGACGCCTACCTGCGCCTCTACCTGCCGGAGGGCGCGGGCGACCCGCGCTGGATCCTCTGGGTCGAGGTGTGGGGCCGCTCCCCCGCGAGCGCCGAGATCCGCCAGGGCCAGCAGGAGATCGAGGCCCCCTGGCAGGCCGACCTGGTCGCCCTCATCGAGGAGGGCACCGCCACCGGCCGCTTCACCCCCGGCCCCGCCGCCGACCGCGCGGCCCAGATCCGCGCCCTGCTCGACGGCCTCGCCGTCCCCGTCGCCATCGGCCTCCCCGACGCCCACCGCGACACCGCCCTCACCCAGGCCACCGCCGTCACCGGCATCCTCCTGCGCACCTGAGCGGCCCCGCGGCCTGACCGGCTCCGGTTCCGGCCCCGGATCCGGGTCCGGCTTCGGCTTTGGCTTCGGCTCAACCACCGGGTGGAGAACGGCGGGTGGAGAACCGGCCGCCGACCTCCACCCCCGCTCCGAAGCCGGGGCCGCCGAGCCGACCTACCGTCAGAGCATGACCGCGATCCTGCGCCGCACGGCCGCGACCGGTGGCCTGCTGCTCTCCCTCCTGCTCCTGCCCGCGGCCGTCGCCCCGCCGACGGCCGACGCCGACGCCGCGCCCACCGCCCTCCGTTGGGGGCCCTGCCCGGCCCCGACCCCCAACGCCAACGGCACGCCCTTTCCCCGCGACCCGCGCCAGCGGTGCACGACGCTGCGCGTCCCCCGCGACTACCGCCACCCCGGCGCCGGGACCCTCACGCTCACCGTCTCCCGGATCCGCACCGCCGACCCGGCCCACCGCCGCGGCGACCTCGTGGTGGTCCCCGGCGGACCGGGCGGCTCCGGCCTCGACTACCCCGGGGAGGCCACCGCCTTCCTGCCGCCCGACGTCCTGCGCTCCTACGACCTGATCGGCTTCGACGAGCGCGGCGTCGGCAACAGCACCCCCGTGCACTGCGACCTGCCCGCCGAGGAGCGCGCCGCCGAACTCAACTACCCCTTCCCCGCCCCCGACGGCTCGATCACCGCCAACCTCGACCTGGCCCGGCGGATCGCCGACGCCTGCGCCGCCGCGAGCGGCCCGTACCTCGCCGACATCACCACCGCCGACTCCGCCCGGGACCTCGACCGGATCCGGGCCGCCCTCGGCGTCCACCGGATCTCCTACCTGGGCTCCTCCTACGCCACCTACCTCGGCCAGGTCTACGCGAGCCTCTTCCCCACCCGTGCCGAGCACCTGGTGCTGGACAGCACGGTCGCCCCCGGCGGGGAGCAGCAGGCGATCGGCCTGTTCAGCGAGGGCACCGAGGAGGCCTTCCCGGCCCTCGCCCGGTACCTCGCCGCCCGCGACGACACCCTCCACCTGGGCGCCACCCCCGAAGCCGTACGGGCCGCCTACCTGCGGCTCGCCGAGGAGCTCGACCGCGCGCCGTTCGGCCTGCCCGACGGCCGGACCCTCACCGGCAACACCCTTCGGGCCGTCGTCTACGCCTCGCTCACCAAACCTCGCTACTACCCGCTGGCCGCCACGGTGCTGCGGATGGCCGCCACCCGCACCGCCCCGCCGCCGGGAGGCTCCCCCGGCAGCGGCCTCCCGTCGGTCATCCCGGACAACTTCGTCGCCGCCCAGTCCGCGGTGATCTGCGGCGACTCCGCCTGGCCCCGCGACCCCGCCGTCTACGCCGCCCGCACCGCGGCCGACCGGCAGCGCTACCCGCTCACCGCCGGCATGTCCGGCAACGTCTGGCCCTGCGCGTTCTGGCACTACCGCCCCGAGGAACCGCCGGTGCGCCCGAACCCGGACGGGCCGCGGAACATCCTGATGCTCCAGAACCGCTACGACGCCTCGACGCCGTACTCCGGGGCCCGTCAGGTCCGGTCGGCCTTCGGCCACCGGGCGGCGATGGTCACGGTGGACGCCACCGGGCACGGCGTCGACTTCACCGACCCCCGGATCCGCGACCCGCTCACCGCCTTCCTCCTCGACGGCCGGCTGCCGGCCTGACCGGCCCGGGACCGCACCCCGCCGCTCCGCATCCCGCCGCCGCCCTCCCCGGTCACTCGGTCCAGACGGCGGCGGCGGTGCGGTCGTCGGCGTAGCCCTTGGCGCGGACCTGGACCTGGCGGAGGAAGTCGACGGTGCCCGGGGGGTGCGGGTGGGTCCAGTGGGTGGAGAGGAAGTGGGCGACGGCCGGCTCGTCGGCGATGGGGCGGGCGAGACCGGGGGTGCAGAGCAGGAGGATGTCGCCCGGCGTCACGGGGACGAGCCGGAAGCGGAACGGGCGCGGACCGGGCACCGGGGCCTCGGGGACCGGCGGCTGGCCGTCCGGGTGGTGCAGCAGGCGGGCCGCGTAGGCGTCGATCCAGTGGCCGGAGCGCAGCAGGTAGAGCCCGCCCGGGCCGACGCCGAAGGCCGCCCGGTAGCCGGCCTCCGGGTCCAGCGACACCAGCAGGCAGTGCAGCAGCGCCGGGGACGGCGCGTCCTCCTCCTCCCGGGGCACCAGGGCGCGCAGCGGGGCGGCGGCACCGGTGGCCAGGCGCTGGAGACCGTAGCGGAGCCGGTCGCGGGCGCCGGCGCGCAGGTCGGCGGCCAGCCCGGCCCGGCTGCGCCCGATCGCGGCCGCGAGCTGGTGGCACGCCTCCCCGGTGGCGGCCGCGACCGCCTCGGCGGTGAGCGCCTCCTCCTCGGCGCCGCCCGTACGGTCGAAGCCGCCGAGGACGGCGAGCAGCAGGCCGTCGGGGCCCTCGCCGAACCGGGTGACCAGCAGGGCGTCGCGGCGCGGCTCGCCCCGGTAGCGCGCGGAGTCACCCCGGACGGAGGCGGCGCGCAGCACGGACGGCCCGTACTGGGCGCCGTCCAGCACGGTGTCCGGTACGAGCGCGCGCAGTGCGCCCGGGTCCGCCTCGGGTACGGCCGTCGGCTCGGGTCCGTAGGTCGGCGGGCGTTCGCCGACGTGCGGGACGGCGGCGCCGCCGTCGGCAAGCGGTGCGCGGATGGCCAGGCGGGGATCGGGGACGGGCGCGGGGGCTTCCGGCTCCTCCGCCGTCTCCGGCTCGGCCGGCGCCTCGGCAGCGGGCTCGGGCTCAGGCTCCGGCTCGGGCTCCGGCTCGGGGGCGGGCGGCGGGGTGGGCTTCTCCAGCGAGACCGGGTCCGGGACCGGTACGGCCTCCGGCTCAGGTACCGGCTCGGGCTCAGGTACCGGCTCCGGCTGTACCTCCGGCTCCGGCGCGGGCTCCGGCGCGTCCTCGGCGAAGGCGGGGGCCGGGACGTGGTGGGTCTCGGAGGAGGTCCGCTGTCGCCCGATCCCCTCCGCCCCGCCGATCACGCCGACCGCGGTGTCGAACCAGTCGTCGATGCTGTCCCGGTTGTCCGCGCCCTCCGAACCGTCAGGCTCCGCGGGAGCCCCGACCTCGACCTCAGGCTCAGCCGCCGCAACCGCCACCTCCGGCTCCGGATCCGGCCGCACCTCCGGCTCCGCCGACCGCTGCTGCCCGATGAGCCCGACCGCCGTGTCGAACCAGTCGTCCACGCTGCCGTCCCCCGGGTCGGCGTGCGGGGTGTCCGGGAGGGTGCCCGCCGGACCGTCGTAGACGGCGTCCCACCAGCCGTCGTCCGGCCGGTGCGGCTGTGCCGGTGCACCCTGCTTGCTCATCTGGCGGCTCCTGGTCGTTCCGTGGTCGCGCCGCCCCCGGGCGGGCCGGGCTGACGACATTGTTCTCCACCCGCGAGGACCCTGTCCGGGTTTCGGCGACAACCGGTCACCCACCGGAAAGTCCCGGCCACCGCGCTCACCTGCCGGTTCGCGAGCCCGGTCCCGGGCGCGTCATCCGTTCGTCCGCTTCCGTTCCGTCCGTGCTTGCCGGATGTGTCCGGAGCAGGGTGTTTCCTGGTCATCCGGGCGTACGGGCCGCCGAAAATGGGGGCCGGTGGGGGGCATCGCATCACTCGTTCGGCTGATTAAATGTGCGCATGACCGCGTCGGCCCCCAGTTCGCCCCGACCGGGGAGGGCCGCATCCGCGGGCCGCCCGGCAGGTGGGCTGTTGGTCCTGCTGCTCGTCGCGCTGCTGACGCTGCTGCCGTGCGCGGGCCAGGCGAAGGCGGTGGACGGCTCCGGCCATCCGACGGCGGCCGCGGCCCCGGCCGGCTCCGTCACGGTGGTCAGCGTGGTCAGCGTCCAGGTCGCCACCGGGCACGCCTCCTACACCGGCCGTGCCGCGAAGGTCGCCAAGTCCGCGAACCCCTCGGACCACCACCGGACGGCCGAGGAGCAGGGGCACTGGATCCTCTGCACCGCCGACGGCCAGCCGCCGCGCAACAACGGCTGCTCCAGCCACCCGTACTGCCCGCAGGACGCCCAGCTGCCGAACCCGCCGCCGCAGCCGCAGCCCGCCGTGTCACCGCTGACCCCGACCGCGCCCGACGCGCAGCCCCGGGTGGTGCCCGCCGGCCTGCTGGACGGCGCGCACCCGGTTCCCGACCTGCACGAACTCCAGGTCCACCGGTCCTGAGCGGAACCCACCGCCGGCGCAGCCGCCGACGGATCCGTCCCTCCTCTCACTCCACCTGACCGCCGCCACCGACCGGTGCGGCGGGGACAAGGACGACCACCATGGGTTCCTCCTCCAAGCAGTCCAACAAGCCCGGCGGCAAGCAGGACGGCCTCGACCGCCGTGCCCGGATCGCCGAGCTGCGCGCCGCCGAGCAGCGCCGCGACCGCCGCAACAAGATCGTCGCCTCGGTGGTGGCCGGTGTGCTGGTGGTCGGTGCGATCGCCACCGGCACCTGGGTCGTCATGGACCAGAACCAGAAGAAGAAGGACAAGCAGGCCGCCGCCAACGCGGACATCCCGGGCGTGAAGACCTTCGGCGAGCTGAGCCGCACCCACGTCAAGGACAAGGTCACCTACCCGATGACCCCGCCGGTCGGCGGCGACCACAACGCCATCTGGGCGGACTGCATGGCCCACGTCTACGACCAGCCGCTCGAGAACGAGCGCGCCGTCCACTCGCTGGAGCACGGCGCGGTCTGGGTGACGTACAACGGCAAGGCCACCCCGGACGACATCAAGACCCTCTCCGACAAGGTCAAGAAGACCCCGTACTCGATGATGAGCCCGTACCCGGACGAGCAGGGCACCATCACCCTGAACGCCTGGAGCACCCAGCTGACCGTGGACAGCGCCAGCGACCCGCGGGTGGAGGAGTTCTTCACCAAGTACGTCCAGGGCAAGCAGACCCAGGAGCCGGGCGCCTCCTGCACCATGGGGCAGATGTGACCGCCGACGCGGACCGCCCGGATCGCCCGGACGACCTGGACGGTACGGAGGACGGCGCGGCCCCGCGCCGCCGTCGCCTGTGGTGGCCGGCCGCGCTGGCCGCCGCCGTGGCGCTGGCGCTCGGGGTGCCGGCCCTGGTGGCGAGCGGGACCTCGGCGTCCGGCTCCTCCACGCTGTCCGTCCCGGCGGACGACTCCCCCGAGGCCGGGTTCGCCCGCGACATGGCGACCCACCACCAGCAGGCGGTGGACCTGTCGTTCGTCGTCCGGGACCGCACCGCCGACGAGCCGACCCGCACCCTTGCCTTCGACATCATCAACACCCAGGCCAACCAGCGCGGGATGATGATGGGCTGGCTGGACCAGTGGGGGCTGTCCCAGCACTCGACCGCCACGCCGATGGCGTGGATGAAGATGGGCCACGACTACCAGGCCCACGACGGTTCGCTGATGCCCGGCATGGCCACCAACACCCAGATCGCGAAGCTGCGCACGCTCAGCGGGCGGGACGCCGAGGTGTTCTACCTCCAGCTGATGATCGAGCACCACAAGGGCGGCGTCGAGATGGCCCAGGGCTATGTCGACAAGGCCCGGAACGACACCGAGAAGCGGCTGGCGCAGTCGATGGTGGTCGCCCAGACCTCCGAGCTCCAGCTGATGACCGACATGCTCAAGGAGCGCGGCGCCGAACCCGGCGTGCCCGCCTCCTGAGCGGTCGCCCCGCTCGGCCTGTCCGGTCTCTTCCACCTGTTCCGCCTGTTCCGCCTGTTCCGCGTTCCGCGCGTTCCCCGGACGGCCGGGGCGCCGGCGGGGACGGTCCCGTACCGTCCCGGCCGCGCCCCGGCCGTCCGCCGTTCTTCCCCGCCCCCTTCAGAACCCCCTTCGGAGCACCCCCGCATGACCCCCGACGCCCCCTGGCTGATCGCCGGACTCGGCAACCCCGGCCCCTGGTTCCGGCTCACCCGCCACAACGCGGGCTTCCTCGCCGTGGACCGGCTCGCCGAACGGCACGGCGCCCGCTTCCGCCGGAGCGGGCTCGCCGGCCTGACCGCCGAGATCGGCATCGACGGCCACCGGGTGCTGCTGGCCAAGCCGCTGTGGTGGTCCATCAACCTGTCCGGACGCCCGGTGGCCGCGCTGCTGCGCCGCCACGGCGTCCCGGTCGAACGGCTGGTGGTCGTGCAGGACGACCTGGACTTCCCCTTCGGCTCCGCCCGCCTCAAGCGCGGCGGCGGCCCCGGCGGCCACAACGGCGTGCGCTCGGTGGGCGAGGTGCTCGGCACCCGGGACTTCGTCCGGCTGCGCTTCGGCATCGGCCGCCCCCCGAAGGGCCGGAGCGTCGGGGACTTCGTGCTGAAGAAGTTCTCGGAGGAGGAACTGGCCGCCATGCCCGGCGAGTTGGACCGCTGCGCGGACGCCCTGGAGACCCTGGTCCGGCGCGGCCTCAACCGCGCCCAGGACACCCTGAACGCCCGTACGGACGCCTAGGGTCCGGTCCTTCGGGTGCGGACGGGCCGGGTGAGCAGCGCGGCGGCGGCCGCGACGGCGGCGAGGGCGAGCAGCACCGTCCGCCCACCGGACGCGGCGCCCGCCAGGTGGACACCGAGGACGGACAGCGCCATGCCGAGCGCCGTACCGAGGCTGCGGGCCATGTTGACCATGCCGCCGCCGACCGCCGAGCACTGGGCCGGGATCGCCCGCATCACCAGGGCGTTGTTGGCGGGCAGCAGCAGGCCCAGCCCGTAACCGGCGACCAGCAGCGGGAACGCCACCGCGTCCGAGGCCGGCAGCAGGGCGAACAGCAGCAGTCCGACGGCCGTGAGCAGCGCGCCGAAGCGGCACCTGGTCACGTCCGACCAGCCCCGGGGCAGCCACCCGCCGCCGACCGTCGCGGCGAAGGCGAACGCGGCGGGCAGCAGGGTGACCACCAGGCCCGCGTGGGCCGTCGACACGCCCGCGCCGGTGAGCAGCACCGGGCCCAGCACCAGCGGGCAGAACAGCAGCAGGTAGCCGATCAGCGCCACCACCAGGCCGGAGCGCACGCCCGGGGTGTTGACCAGCCCGGGCGCCAGGATCGGCCGGGCGGCCCGCCGCTCCTGGCGCACCAGCGCCAGGGCCAGGACGGCGGAGGCGAGCAGCAGAGCGGCCACCGCCCAGCCGGGCAGGGGCAGTCCGGAGGCGGTGGACAGGGCGAGCAGCAGCGTGGTGGTCGCCCCGGTGAGCAGCAGCAGGCCGGGCAGGTCGAAGCGGGCGGCCTCGCGGGGGGCGGTCCGGTGGGTGGCTGTCCGGTGGGTGCCGGTCCGGCCCTCGCGGGGGCCCGGTACGGCGGCCGGGGCATCGGTCGGGGCACCGGCCGTCCGGGTGCGGGGCAGCAGGTACCAGCCGGCCAGGATGCCGAACACCGCGATCGGCACGTTGACCCAGAAAACCCAGCGCCACGAGGCGTGTTCGACCAGCATCCCGCCGAGGATGGGCCCGAGCGCCAGGCCGAGGCCCTGGGCGGAGGCCTGGATGCCGAGCGCGCGCCGCATCGCGTGCCCGGGGACGCCGCGCGCGACCAGGGCGACGCTGTTGGCCTGCATCATCGCGGCCCCGACCGCCTGGACGGCGCGGAGGCCGACCAGGACCCAGAGGCCGCCGGCGAATCCGGCGCCCAGCGAGGAGAGGCCGAAGACCGCGAAGCCGCCGATGTACATCGTCTTGCGGCCGACCAGGTCGGAGAGCCAGCCGATCGGGGCGAGCAGGGCGACCAGGACCAGCAGGTAGGCCAGGGCGACCCACTCGACGGCGGCGAAGCCCGCGCCGAAGTGGCGGCCGAGGGCGGGGAAGACCAGGGCGATGACGCTGGCGTCGAGCTGGCCGAGGAAGGCTCCGAGACAGACCGTGCCGACGGCGAGCCAGTGGGCGTGGCGCCAGCCGGCTATGCCACGCGGCCGGGGCCGCTCGGTGAGCAGCCTCGTGGCAAGGGCAGTGGCATTCATGACACGAATATATCGGATACAGATATGTTCTTTCTACGAGCAGCTCGCTCTGCGACAGGAGACGTCCCACGGTACGGACGGTGCCGGAGGGACCCCCGCCGCGAGGCCCGCAACAGAGCCGCAACACAGTGCGGCCCCGAGGCCCGAACCGGCCGCCGAACCGCCCCGTACCAGGCGATACGCTGTCCGCCATGCCGTCGTCACCACACGTTCCCGACCCCGCCACCGGAAGTCCCGACCCGGCGGTCGAGCACGCCCGGCGGCTGACCGACACCGTCACCCGGCTGCGCCGCGCGCTGCGCAGCAGCATCCGCACCGACTACCCGTGGGAGTCCCTGCCGATGGCGCAGGTCGAACTCCTCCAGACCCTGGCCGCCGCACCGCTGCGGGTCGGCGAACTGGCCGCGCGACAGCGGCTCGCGCCCAACACCGTCAGCGGACTGGTCGGCAAGCTGCTCGACGCCGGCTTCGTCGACCGCCAGGCCGACCCCGGCGACCGCCGCACCGCCCGGATCGCCCTCACCCCGGCCGGGCGCCGACAGCTGGACGACTGGCAGCACGCCCACGAACGCCGGATCGCCGCCGCGCTCGGCACCCTCGACCCGGCCGACCGCACGGCGGTCGTCGACGCGCTGCCCGCGCTGGAACAGCTCGCCCGCGCCCTCGCCCAGCCGGGCACCGGGCCCGAGCAGGGGCCCGCCGCCGGCTAGGAAGCCACCGACGGGAAACCGGCCTGCGGGAAACCGCCCTGCGGGAAGCCGGCCGGCCGGAAATCACTGGTCGCCGGGGCCCGTCCGGCGCTACCGTCCCCGGCATGACCACCGCGGACGTACGCATCGAGCCCTGGACGGACGACGACCTCGCACTGCTGCGCCGGGTCAACACACCGGAGATGAAGAAGCACGTCGGCGGGCCGGAGAGCGAGGAGCGGCTGCTCGTACGGCACCGGCGCTACCTGGACTTCGTCCCGTCCGGGCTCGGCTGCATGTACCGGATCGTGCTGCTGCCCGAGGGCGAGGCGGTCGGAACGGTCGGCTACGGCACCCGGACCTGGGAGGGCCGGACCGTCCACGAGATGGGGTGGAACGTGCTGCCCGGCTTCCAGAGCCGGGGCATCGCGGTTGCCGCCACCCGCGCGGCGGTCGCGGCCGCCCGCCGCGAGGCCGCGCACCCCCACCTCCACGCCTTCCCCTCGGTGGACAACCCCGCCTCCAACGCGGTCTGCGCGAAGGCGGGGTTCACACTGCTCGGCGAGACGGACTTCGAGTTCCCGCCCGGGCGGTTCATGCGGAGCAACAACTGGCGGGTGGACCTTCGGAGTTGATCGCTCGCGGTCGGCGTTCGAGGTTGCCGTGGGCCTCGGCGGTCAGAACAGGGTGCCGCCCTCCAGGTCCAGCAGCCAGCGCTTGCGGTCCACGCCGGCGGCGAAGCCGGTGAGCGCGCCGCCGGCGCCGAGCACCCGGTGGCAGGGCCGGACGATCAGCAGCGGGTTGGCGCCCACCGCGCCGCCGACCGCGCGGACCATGCGCGGCTCCTGCCCGGCCAGCTCGGCGAGTTCGCCGTAGGTGACGGTGGTGCCGTACGGGATCTCGTCCAGCGCGGCCCAGATCCTGCGGCGGAACTCGGTGCCCTCGGGCGCGAGCGGGAGGTCGAAGCCGGTGCGCTTGCCGGCGAAGTAGTCGGTCAGCTGGGCGACCGGCTCGGCGAGCGCCTCGGGGTCGCGCACCCAGTCGTCGGCGGGCTCGGCCAGCGCGTACTTCTGGCCGGGCACGGTGACGGTGGCCAGCGCGGCCGGTCCGCCGTCCTCCGGCAGCACCCCGCTGAGCAGCAGCCGGCCGAAGGGGCTCTCCATGGTGGTGTAGACGGTGGTGCTCATGCTCGTCCGATCTCCGTTCCGGTGCTGGTGCTACTGGTGTCGCTGGTACTGATGCTGGTGCTCATGTCGGTATCGGTCCCGGTGCCTGCGGGGCCGGTGGTCGCGGGGCCGGCCCACAGCCGGTGGACGGCGTAGGAGCGCCACGGGGCCCAGGACTCGGCGGCGCGGGCGGCGGACTTCGGATCCCCGGCGGCGCCGAGGCGGAGCAGGCCGTGCTTGACGCCCACGTCGCTCGGGAGGAAGACATCGGGGTCGGCCAGGGCCCGCATCCGCAGGTAGCCGACCGTCCAGGGGCCGATGCCGGGCAGGTCCAGCAGGCCGGCCGCGGCCTCCTCGCGGTCGACCCCGCTGTCGAGCCGGACCGTGCCCTCGGCCAGCGCGCCGCACAGGCCGATGAGCGCGCGACGGCGGGCGGCGGGCATCGCGAAGTCCTCCGGATCGGCGGCGGCCAGGGCCGCCGCGGTCGGGAAGAGCAGGCGCAGACCGCCGCTGGGCTCGGGCAGCGCGGTGCCGTACTTCTCCGCGAGCCGTCCCGCCAGGGTACGGGCGGCGACGACGGTGATCTGCTGGCCGAGGACGGCGCGGACGGCGAGCTCGTGCGGGTCCACGTGACCGGGCGAGCGCAGCCCGGGGCGCTCGCGGACCAGCGGGCCGAGCAACGGGTCGGCGCCG
Organism: Kitasatospora sp. NPDC056273; assembly: GCF_042268845.1. NCBI lineage: Bacteria > Bacillati > Actinomycetota > Actinomycetes > Kitasatosporales > Streptomycetaceae > Kitasatospora > Kitasatospora sp. NPDC056273. The sequence goes on from NZ_JBHJSJ010000006.1 coordinate 73,787, forward strand.
AGCTGCTCGTCGACCGCGAGCGGGTCGGCGTCCAGGTCGAAGAGGATGCGCAGGCGCTGGACGGCGGTCGGCAGGTCGCGCAGGTCGGCGAGGAGCAGGCGGCAGTCCAGCCAGCCCCGGGTGGGCGGCTCGCCCGGCGCCAGGCCCTCGACCTCGGCGATGCCGTGGCCGTACGGGAGCGCGAGGGTGCGACGGTACACGCGCACGCCGGGGCGCGCGCCGGGGACGACCTCCTCCACGCCGGGGACGGCGCGCAGGGCGAGGAAGTCGATCAGGTGCTCGCTGTCCAGCGCACCGCGGTAGGCCAGGCGCAGGGTGAGACCGCCGGCCGGAGTCGCGATGCGGCGACCGGCGGCGACCTCGGCGCGCAGGCCGCTGGGGGTGCGGTCGTAGACCTCGCGCACGGTGTCGTTGAACTGGCGGACGGAGGCGAAGCCGGCCGCGAACGCGATGTCGGTGACGGGCAGTTCGGTGGTCTGGAGGAGCAGGCGGGCGGTCTGCGCGCGACGGGCGCGGGCCAGCGCGATCGGGCCGGCGCCCAGCTCGGCGGTCAGCTGGCGCTGCAGCTGGCGGGAGCTGTAGCCGAGGCGGTCGGCCAGGCCAGCGACGCCCTCGCGGTCCACCACACCGTCGCCGATCAGGCGCATCGCCCGGCCGACCAGGTCGGCGCGCTGGTTCCACTCGGGCGAGCCCGGCACGGAGTCGGGGCGGCAGCGGCGGCAGGCGCGGAAGCCCGCCCCCTGGGCGGCCGCGGCGCTGGGGTAGAAGACGCAGTTGACCCGCTTGGGGGTCACGGCGGGGCAGCTCGGACGGCAGTAGATGCCGGTGGAGGTGACCGCCGTGAAGAAGACCCCGTCGAAGCGGGAGTCGCGGCTGTCCACGGCTCGGTACCGGATGTCGTCGTCGATCACGTTGTCCAGTTTGCGGCACTGGGCGGGGGGTGACTGGCGGGAATCGGACATCACCGTTGATCGTCGCCGTTCCCTGCTTCGGGGGGCCCTCCCCCTCCCCCCGCCCCCACCCTCCCCACCACCCACCCACCACCTCACCCCATGGCCCATCGGCCCATCGGCCCAGCGGCCCAGCGGCCCATGGCGCCTTGGCCCGGAGGGCTGCCCGGCCGCCCATTCGCCGGCCCGCGCCCGAGACCACCCGCACGGCACCCCTGCACGCCCCGGGCCTGGGCCTGGGCACCTGACACCTGAGCTCCGGGCGCCAGGCACCGGGCGTCAGCGGCCGGACACCGGGCAGCAGGAGCCTGGGCACCGGGCACCGGGCGTCAGCGGCCGGACACCGGGCGCCGAGAGCCCCGGGCCCGAAATTCGCGGGCCCGCCAGCCGTCCCGCCGTTACCCTCGCGGCATGAGCGAGCAGCACTCCTACACCGGTCCGGACGACCCGCGCGTCGTCGCCCTGCCTCCGGCCGAGTTCGCGTTCCCCGGCCCGCTGCGGGACCAGCTGGTCGCGGCGATCCTCGACGGCGCCAAGACCAGCACCACCGGCCTGGTCGCCGACTACGACCACGAGGGCGAGCCCCTGCCGCTGCCCGGTGAGCTCTCCGCGGTCCTCGCCTCGGACGGCCGCAGGGTCGCCGTGATCGAGACCACGGACGTCCGGGTGGTCCCGCTCGCGGAGGTCGACCTCCAGCACGCCCTGGACGAGGGCGAGGGGTGCACCAGCGTGGCCGAGTGGCGTGCGGTGCACGAGCGGTTCTGGCGCAGTCCGGAGATGCTCGACGCCCTCGACGACCCGGGTTTCACCGTGGACGACAGCACTCCGGTGGTCCTGCAGAGCTTCCGCCTGGCGGCCGACCTCCGCTGAACCGGGTGGGCCCGGCGGAGGCCGGCGGCCGGCCGGTGCCGGGGTTCAGCGCTTCACCGGACCTCCCGCGGCTCGCATCGACTTGTTGATCGTCTTCCACTTCTTCAGCCGCGCCTTGGCCACCCGGGCGTCCGACCGCGAGGCGATCCACTCGTTCTCGCGCTGGAGCTTGAGGTAGCTGTCCATCCGGCGCTGCGGCAGGGTGCCGTCGGCCAGCGCCGCCCGCACCGCGCAGCCGGGCTCGGTGTGGTGGCCGCAGTCGTGGAAGCGGCAGTCCTCGGCCAGCTCGGCTATGTCGGCGAAGGCCAGGTCCACGCCCTCGCCACCGTAGAGGCCGACTTCGCGCAGCCCGGGGGTGTCGATCAGCACGCCCCCGCCGGGCAGCGGGATCAGCTCGCGGGTGGTCGTGGTGTGGCGGCCCTTCTGGTCGACCTCGCGGGCCTCCTGGACGGTCATCACCACGGAGCCGGCCAGGGCGTTGGTGAGCGTGGACTTGCCGACACCGGACTGGCCGATCACCGCGGTGGTGCCGGGGGTGCAGGCGCGGAGCACGTCCATGCCCTCGCCGGTCTCGGCGCTCACCACGACCACCGTGACCCCGGGGGCGACCGCCTCGACGTCGGCCCGGATGAAGTCGGCGTCGTCGACGAGGTCGGCCTTGGTGAGGACGACCAGCGGATCGGCGCCGGACTCCCAGGCCAGGGCGAGGAAGCGCTCGATCCGGCCGAGGTCGGGATCGGTCGCGAGGGAGGAGGCGATCAGCACGGTGTCGACGTTGGCGGCCAGCACCTGGCCGTCGGAGCGCTTGCCGGCCACCTTGCGGATGATCGCGGTGGAGCGCGGCAGCAGCGCGGCGACGGAGGCCATCGGCTGGGCGTACAGGTCGACGGCCGCCCAGTCGCCCGTGCACGGGCAGTTGATCATGTCGGCGTCGCCCACCGGCCGGGTGTCGAACCGGACGGTGCGCGGCTCGCCCGTCTCCGGGTCGGCGATGACGGCATCGCACTGGCCGCGGTCGACCCGGACGATCCGCGCCGGGAGCAGCCCGGCCTCGCCGAACGGGGTGAACAGCTCCGCGAGCTCGGCCGTCCAGCCGTAGCCGGTCAGCCCGGAGGCGTCAGCGGAGGTCGAGGAAGAGGAGGAAGAAGAAGAGAACGACGGAACGGAGGCAGCGTTGAACAACGCAGTGGCCCTTCGGGAGGAGATGTCCCGGCGGGCTACGGCTGGCGCGAAGGGCTCAGCCGGCGGCCGGGAAAAGGAGGTGAACGCGAGTGCTGCCCTGGGCAGCTATCGGGGCGACAACGACCACGGGGTTCACCTCCTGCTCTCTACTCCTCGGGCGGCCCAATGGCCCCCGAACCGGATGTGTCACACGCTAGCGGAGCGGGGGATCCCGGCCAACCTATTTTTGACCTGCGGAAATGCGGGAAAGAGGCCGTCGGGAAGGCATCGAAGGGCCACAATTGGCCCGCCGCAAAGAGCCGCTCGGCCACCCCTGCCAGACCCGGCCACCCGGCTGCCCGGCCACCCCGCCACCAGACACCCGCCCCCGCCGCGCCCTACCCCCCGTACCGGTGCTTGAGGTTCGGGTCGTCCAGCCACCACGGCCGCATCCCGGTCTCCTCTTCCTCCGGCTGCCCCGTCTCCCGCGCCCGCTCGGCCGCCGCCGCGAAGCGGGCGTCCAGCTCGGCGTCCACCGCCTCGGTCTCCTCCCGCCCCTGCACCACCATCCGCCGCACCAGCGCGGCCAGGAACGGCAGCCCGACCAGGTCCCCCAGCACCCAGAACGCGTTGCCGCCCCAGGTCTGGTCCTGCGCCAGGCTCGGCCCCCACGGCCGCCCGAGCGCCAGGTAGTAGTGCTCGGCGACCAGGTGCCCGCCGTAGATCAGCACGATCCCGAGCCCCGCGTCGAAGATCACCTCGGCGAAGGTGATGAACAGCCCGACCAGGTGCGGGTACTCGTGCCCGACCGGGTCGAGCTGCAGGCGCGGCCAGAAGTACGCGAGGCCGAGCAGCACCAGCGCCAGGTGCAGCACCACGTTCCCGAGCCCGCTGGACACCGACCACTCGTACCAGGGCGTGAAGTAGAGCAGCCACGGCGGCGCCATCAGCAGCGCGGTGGAGACCGCCGGGAACATCAGCACCTTGGACGGCCGGCTGCGCAGCGCCCGCAGGACGCGCTCCCGCCGGGCCGCCGGCGCCGCCTCGACCAGCAGCGAGACCGGCGCGCCGAGCGCCAGCAGCAGCGGGACGACCATCAGCAGCAGCACGACCTGCACGGCCCGGTCGGTGAAGAGGATCCGGTCGTACACGCCGAGGCCGGAGCAGGTGCACCAGATCCACAGCAGCAGCCCGCCGAGGAACGCGACGGTACGGGTGGGCTGCCAGCGCCCGCCGGCGGACCCGGCCCCGCCCCCGACCCCGGAACCAGCCCCACCCCCGCTCCCGGCCCCGCCGGCCCGGTTGACGCGGCGCACCGCCGCCAGGTACCAGGCGCCGAGCAGCACCGACAGCGCGAGCACCAGCGGCTCGGCCGTCCAGGAGGTCGCCAGGTCGGACCACTGCCACGGCGGCGGGCCACTGTAGGCGAGCACCGAGGCGGGGCCGCCCACCGGACCGCCCGCCGGGCCGCCCATCAGGCCACCCGCCGGAGCACCCATCGCGCCGTCCAGCACCGCGCCCATCCGCCCGCTCACCTCGCTCGTCCCGGTGGTCCCCGCCTGTCGCGAATCCCATCGGTCGGGAACCCATCGGCTGGGAACCCGCCGATCGGGAACCCCGACACCGGAGCACCCCGGCGCCCGGCCATGATGTCCCTCGGCCGCGCCCCCGCCGCACCCGGGGCCCGCCTCTATACCCGGGCCTGAACAAAGCTTTACCAAGCCCCAACAAAGCTTTGCCCAGGCAAAGTTCTGCCCTCCGTCCCCTCTTTTCCGCAACCGCGGGCGAAGACACAAACGTCTGGCAGGATGCCCCGTCGGCGAGACCCGCCACGTGGCCGACAAGGGGATGACAAGGGTGCGAACCACTGCACGCGGCGACGGCCGCCGGCTGGCGGCGCGCCACCGCAACATCGAACTGGGCCTTCTGGCCCTCGCGGTGGCCGTCTGTCTGGCGGGACACATCGACGCCGACCTGGCGCTCACCGGCAGGATGCCGCCCGGGCTGCTGGTGCACGGCCTGTCGCTGGGCGCGCTGGCCGGGGCGGCCCACCTGGCGGTGCGGCGGTTCGCGCCGTACGCCGATCCGCTGATCCTGCCGCTGGGCGTCTTCCTGACCGGCTTCGGGCTGGTGCTGCTGGACCGGCTGGACTTCAGCTACAAGGCCGCGCACGCCGCCAAGGGCGACTACCAGAAGCTCCCGGCGGCACCCTCCCAGCTGATGTGGGTGTTCATCTCGGTGGCGGCGGCGCTCGCGCTGATCGTCTTCGTCAAGCACCACCGCTTCTTCCAGCGCTACGTCTACCTGCTGATGGCGGGTGCGCTGATCCTGCTGGCCGCGCCGGTGCTCTCCCCCGGCGACAGCTTCGGCGCCAAGCGCTGGATCCGGCTGTTCGGGCTCTCCTTCGAGCCGGACGAGTTCGTGAAGGTCGCGATCACGATCTTCTTCGCGGGGTACCTGATGGCCTCCCGGGACGCGCTGGCGCTGGCCGGGCGGAAGGTCTGGGGGCTGACCCTGCCGCGCGGCCGGCACGCCGGCCCGGTGCTGGCGATCTGGGTGGTCAGCCTGCTGGTGCTGATCTTCGAGCGCGACCTGGGCACCTCGCTGATCTTCTTCGGCGTCTTCATCGTCATGCTGTACGTGGCGACCGAGCGCACCAGCTGGGTGGTGCTCGGCCTGCTGATGGCGGTCGGCGGTGCGGCGGTGGTCGGGACGGTGGAGCCCCATGTGCACGGCCGCGTCGAGGCCTGGCTGCACCCGCTCGACTACTACAAGCCGGTGCACGACATGGCGATCTCCGAGCAGCCCGCCGAGGCGCTGTTCAGCCTGGGCACCGGGGGCATGACCGGGACCGGCCTGGGCTCGGGACGGCCCTGGCTGATCGGCTTCGCCGGGCGCAGCGACTTCATCTTCACCACCATCGGCGAGGAGCTGGGCCTGGCCGGGGTGACGGCGATCCTGCTGGTCTACGTGCTGCTGGTCCAGCGCGGCCTGCGCACCGCGATCGGCCTGACCGACCCGTTCGGCAAGCTGCTGGCCACCGGTCTGTCGGCGGCGCTGGCGCTCCAGGTGTTCGTGGTGGTCGGCGGGGTGAGCGGGCTGGTCCCGCTGACCGGCAAGGCGTTGCCGTTCCTGGCCGCCGGCGGTTCGTCGCTGCTGGCGAACTGGCTGATGGTGGCGCTGCTGATCAAGCTGAGCGACTCCTCCGGGCGCACCGCCCTGGACCCGGCCCAGCCCTCCCCCGAGCCGCTCCCGGCCCAGGCCCGCCCGGCCGAGCCGTCCGTACGGGCCGAACCGTCCGCGCCCGGCCCGTACGGCCCCACCGGCCCCGACACCCCGCACGACCCGTCAGCCCAGCGCCCGACGGACCCGACCCCGGCGGGACCGCTCTCCTCCACCCCCGGCGCCGCCGACCCCTCCGCCCCGACCGAGCTGCGCCCCGCGTACGGCCACCCGCCGAACCCGTCCGCCCCCTGACCCACCGCCCGACCTACCGCCGACCCACGACGCACCCGCGGCGCACCCCACGCCCCGACGCACCAGGGCCTCCCCCGCACCCGCGGGAGAGGCCCTGCCGTCACCGTCCGTCCGCCCCGCCTACCGCTGTTCCCACGGCGGCCGGGGCGGCCTCGGCGGGTACCCCGGCACCTGCTGCCCAGGCGGCACCGGCCCCAGCCCCGGCCCGGACGGCGCCCCCGGCCCCGAACCCGGCCCAGGCCCAGGCCCAGGTCCAGGCCCAGCGCCCGACCCCGGCTGCCCTGCCCCCGCCCCCGCCCCGCCCGCCTGCGGCGGCCCGGCCGGCCGGTCGCTGTCCGGCGGCGGCGGCCCGGGCCGGTGGTGCGGCCCGCCGCGGGCGGTGAGCCGGCCGCGCACGTTGTCGGCGGCCAGCACGTCGGCCCACCGCTCCGGGTACTCGGAGGGCACGTCCTCGCCCTCGTCCTCGCCCCACTCCTCCTCGACGCCCTCGGCGAGCCCGAGTTCGCGGGCGCGCCGGGCCCGTTCGGCGGCCCGCCGGGCGGCGACCTCGCGGACCACGGCGGCGGCGGCCTCCTCGTGGGCGCGCTCGTTCTCGGCGCGCGCGTCGGCGGTCTCCAGGGTGGGCCAGCGGCGGTCTATCGCGGCGTTCATCGCGGCGCCGATGAGCACCGCGAGCGCCACCACGAAGATCCACAGCAGGACGGCCACCGGCGCCGCCAGCGAGCCGTACACCGAGGGGCCCTCGACCGAGCTGACCAGGTAGACCCGCAGGCCGACGCTGCAGAAGACCAGCACCACCAGGGCGACCAGGGCGCCGGGGATGTCCTCGCGCCACGGGGTCGAGACCGGGACGGCCAGGTGGTAGAGGGTGGTCAGCGAGACGGTCAGCAGCACGATGGCGACCGGCCAGTAGAGCGCGCCGACCAGCCCGGACACCCCCGGTACGGCATTCTCCAGCAGTCCCGGACCGACCATCAGCAGCGGCAGCACCAGCGAGCCGATCACCAGGGCGCCGAAGTAGAGGCTGAGCGACATCAGCCGGGTCTTGACGATGCCCCGCTTGCCGTCGAGCCCGTACATGACGGTGATGGTGTCGATGAAGATGTAGAGGGCCCTGGAGCCGGACCACAGGGACAGCAGGAAGCCGATCGAGACGAGGTCGGGCCGGGTGCGGTCGAACACCCCGTCCAGCAGCGGGACCACGACCTCGTTGACGGAGGAGTCCGACAGCACCGTCCCGGAGGCCGAGAGGATGCTCTTCTTGAGCCCGGCGATGGTGCCCGCGCCGACGAACTCGTCGAGGTAGCCGAGGGTGCCGGCCAGCCCGAGCAGCAGCGGCGGGATCGACAGCAGGGTGAAGAAGGCCGCCTCCGCGGCGAGCCCGGTGACCCGGTACTCGACGCAGGTGTTGGTGGTGTCCCTGATCAGTTCCCACGCCGTGCGGCGCCAGGTGGCCTGTTTGGCCGCGCGCCGGGAGCCCTTGCCCCGCCGCCGGGAGGGCCGCTCGGCGTTCGCTCTGCTCGTATCGCCTGCTGCTTGCACAGGGCCAACCGTATCGGGCCGGGGCCCGGCGGTTGATCTCCCCGGGGGTACGGGCGCGTGGCCGGGCGGGGTGGGGGCGCGTCGCCGGACGTCCGGGCGGGGAGCGGCGGGAACATCCGGATGTCCCACATGACGAAACCTCAGAGTCCAGTATCTGGATGTTAGTGGACCGCGAGTCCCGCGCCGTGCGAATCTCTTGCCATGCCTAGCGCCGGAACCACCCTAGTAGGTCGACTCCACGTCGATCTCCTTCGCGTGTCCAGCGCCATCTGTCCGGTGACCTGAGCCCCCCGTCTCCGCCGCACCACCGCACCCGGCGCCGACCTTCCCGCCATCCCCGCCGCAGCGGATGCGCAGGCGCCCGCCCGGTCCCGGCCACCGCCCTCAAGACCTTGAAATCCGCAGGTCAGAGCGGTACCGCACGGCCGGACACGCCCCGCGACCCATTCGGCAGCAGCGCCATCCGCCCAGAAGGACTTCACCATGGCCACCTCCCCCGAGACCGTCGAGCCCACGGCCGACCGCGCCGCCGAGCGGCGCCCCGCAGCGGCCCGCAAGGTGACCCGCCACCGCGGCGAGGGCCAGTGGGGCATGGGCCACTACACCCCGCTGAACGCCAACGAGCAGTTCAAGAAGGACGACGACGGTCTCAATGTGCGGACACGTATTGAGACGATCTACGCGCACCGGGGCTTCGACTCCATCGACCCCGCCGACCTGCGCGGCCGGATGCGCTGGTGGGGGCTCTACACCCAGCGCAAGGAGGGCATCGACGGCGGCAAGACCGCGATCCTGGACCCGCACGAGCTGGACGCCGAGTTCTTCATGCTCCGGGTCCGCATCGACGGCGGCCGGCTGACCGTCCCCCAGCTGCGGGCGGTCGCCGAGGTCTCCGAGCAGTACGCGCGCGGCACCGCCGACCTGACCGACCGCCAGAACATCCAGTACCACTGGATCCGGATCGAGGACGTCCCGGCGATCTGGCAGAAGCTGGAGGCCGTCGGCCTGTCCACCACCGAGGCCTGCGGCGACACCCCGCGCGTCATCCTCGGCTCCCCGGTGGCCGGCATCGCCGAGGACGAGATCATCGACGGCACGCCCGCCATCGAGGAGATCCAGCGCCGCTTCATCGGCAACCCGGACTTCTCCAACCTGCCGCGCAAGTTCAAGAGCGCGGTCTCCGGCTCCCCGCTGCTGGACGTCGCGCACGAGATCAACGACGTCTCCTTCGTCGGCGTGGTCCACCCCGAGCACGGGCCCGGCTTCGACCTGTGGGTCGGCGGCGGCCTGTCCACCAACCCCAAGCTGGGCGTGCGGCTGGGCGCGTGGGTCCCGCTGGACGAGGTCGCGGACGTCTACGGCGGCGTCATCGGCATCTTCCGCGACTACGGCTACCGGCGCCTGCGCAACCGCGCCCGGCTGAAGTTCCTGGTCGCCGACTGGGGCGTGGAGAAGTTCCGCCGGGTCCTGGAGGAGGAGTACCTCGAGCGCCCGCTGCTCGACGGCCCCGCCCCGGCCGAGCCCGCCGCCCGCTGGCGCGACCACGTCGGCGTCCACCGGCAGAAGGACGGCCGCTACTACATCGGCTTCGCCCCGCGCGTCGGCCGGGTCGACGGCAAGCTGCTCGGCCGGATCGCCGACCTCGCCGCCGCCCACGGCAGCGACCGGGTGCGCACCACCGCCGAGCAGAAGATGATCGTCCTCGACATCGCCGAGGAGCACGTCGACTCCGTGGTGGCCGGCCTGGAGGCGCTCGACCTGCGAGTCACCCCCTCGCCGTTCCGCCGCGGCACCATGGCCTGCACCGGCATCGAGTACTGCAAGCTCGCCATCGTCGAGACCAAGGAGCGCGGCCGCACGCTCATCGACGAGCTGGAGCAGCGCCTGCCGGAGTTCGCCGAGCCGCTGACCATCAACATCAACGGCTGCCCGAACGCCTGCGCCCGCATCCAGGTCGCCGACATCGGCCTCAAGGGCCAGCTGGTCACCGACGAGCACGGCGAGCAGGTCGAGGGCTACCAGGTCCACCTCGGCGGCGCACTCGGCCTGGAGGCCGGCTTCGGCCGCAAGGTCCGCGGCCTCAAGGTCACCAGCGCGGGCCTGCCCGACTACGTCGAGCGCGTGCTGACCCGCTACCAGGCCGACCGCACCGAGGGCGAGCGCTTCGCCCAGTGGGCGGCCCGGGCGACCGAGGAGCAGCTCTCGTGAGTGAGCGCGCTGCCCCTTTCTTCTGCCCCTACTGCGGGGACGAGGACCTGCGCCCCTCCGAGGCCGGGCACGGCGCCTGGGAGTGCCACGGGTGCCGCCGCGCCTTCCAGCTGAAGTTCCTCGGCCTGCTGTCACCGACCAACCACGGGGGTACGTCACATGAGCAGCACCGCGACTGACCACGAGGCGATAGCCGTCCGGGCCGGCCGCGAGCTGGAGGAGGCCACCGCGCAGGAGGTCCTGCGGTGGGCCGCGGACACCTTCGGCGCGCGGTTCTGCGTCACCTCCTCGATGGAGGACGCGGTGGTGGCCCACCTGGCGTCCTCGGTGTTCCCGGGGGTGGACGTGGTGTTCCTGGACACCGGCTACCACTTCCCGGAGACCCTCGGGACGCGCGACGCGGTGGCCGCGACCATGCCGGTCAACGTCATCACGCTCACCCCGCTGCGGACGGTGGCCGAGCAGGACGCCGAGCACGGGCCGGCCCTGCACGACCGCGACCCGGACCTGTGCTGCTCGCTGCGCAAGGTCGAGCCGCTCAACCGGGGCCTGGCCGGCTACGACGCCTGGGCGACCGGGCTGCGCCGCGACGAGTCGCCGACCCGGGCGAACACCCCCGTGGTGTCCTGGGACCCGAAGCGCCGCAAGGTCAAGATCGCCCCGATCGCCCGCTGGACCCAGGAGGACGTGGACGCCTACGTCGCCGCCCACGGCGTGCTGCTCAACCCGCTGCTGTGGGAGGGCTACGCCTCGATCGGCTGCTCCCCGTTGTCCTGCACCCGCAAGCCGGGCGAGGGTGAGGACGCCCGGGCCGGCCGCTGGTCCGGCTCCGGCAAGACCGAGTGCGGCATCCACCTCTGATTCGATCCGTTCTGATCGTCCGTCCATCCTCGTGTAAGGAAAGAACCGTGACAGCTGACACCCTGGCCGCCGACGGAGCCGCAGAGGCGGCCCGCACGGCCGCCCCGTGCGAGCGCGGCGCCACCGTGTGGCTGACCGGGCTGCCGAGCGCGGGCAAGACCACCCTGGCCTTCGCCCTCGCCGAGCGGCTGCGCGCCGAGGGCCACAAGGTCGAGGTCCTGGACGGCGACGAGATCCGCGAGTTCCTCTCCAAGGGCCTCGGCTTCTCCCGCGAGGACCGGCACACCAACGTCACCCGGATCGGCTTCGTCGCCGAGAAGCTGGCGGCCAACGGCGTCAAGGTGCTCGCCCCGGTGATCGCCCCGTTCGCGGACTCCCGCGCCGCGGTGCGCGAGCGGCACGCGGCGGCCGGCACCGAGTTCCTGGAGATCCACGTCGCCACCCCGGTCGAGCTGTGCGCCGAACGGGACGTCAAGGGCCTGTACGCCAAGCAGGCGGCCGGCGAGATCTCCGGCCTGACCGGCGTGGACGACCCGTACGAGGCCCCGGAGCGGCCGGAGCTGCGCCTCCAGACCCGGGGCCGCGCGGTCGCCGAGTCCGCCGCCGAGCTGCACGCCTTCCTGACCGAGAGGGGTCTGGCATGACCACCGAGACCGACAGCCCGGTCCGCACCGCCGGCGACCCCAACCAGAATTCAGGGGGGCCCTTCGCGCTGTCCCACCTGGACGCGCTGGAGGCCGAGTCGGTGCACATCTTCCGCGAGGTCGCGGGGGAGTTCGAACGCCCGGTGATCCTGTTCTCCGGCGGCAAGGACTCCATCGTCATGCTGCACCTGGCGCTCAAGGCCTTCGCGCCCGCCGCCGTCCCCTTCTCGCTGCTGCACGTCGACACCGGGCACAACTTCCCCGAGGTCATCGACTACCGCGACCGCGTCGCCGCGCGGCACGGCCTGCGCCTGCACGTCGCCCACGTCCAGGACTTCATCGACCGCGGCGTCCTGCGCGAGCGCCCCGACGGCACCCGCAACCCGCTGCAGACCGTGCCGCTGCTGGACGCCATCGAGGCGAACCGCTTCGACGCGGTGTTCGGCGGCGGGCGCCGCGACGAGGAGAAGGCCCGCGCCAAGGAGCGCGTCTTCTCGCTGCGCGACGAGTTCGGCGCCTGGGACCCGCGCCGCCAGCGCCCCGAGCTGTGGTCGCTCTACAACGGCCGCCACGCGGTGGGCGAGCACGTGCGGGTCTTCCCGCTGTCCAACTGGACCGAGCTCGACGTGTGGCAGTACATCGAGCGCGAGGGCATCGAGCTGCCGGAGATCTACTACGCCCACGAGCGGGACGTCTTCGCCCGCAGCGGCATGTGGCTGACCGCCGGCGACTGGGGCGGCCCCAAGGAGCACGAGCCGGTCGAGCGGCGGCTGATCCGCTACCGCACCGTCGGCGACATGTCCTGCACCGGCGCCGTCGACTCCGACGCCACCACCATCGAGGCCGTCATCGCCGAGATCGCCGCCTCGCGCCTCACCGAGCGCGGTGCGACGCGGGCCGACGACAAGCTCTCCGAGGCCGCGATGGAAGACCGCAAGCGCGAGGGATACTTCTAATGAGCACCGCCACCAACGCCACCTCGCTGCTGCGCTTCGCCACCGCCGGCTCCGTCGACGACGGCAAGTCCACCCTCGTCGGCCGGCTGCTGCACGACTCCAAGTCGGTGCTCGCCGACCAGCTGGAGGCCGTCGAGCACGCCTCCCGCAGCCGCGGCCAGGAGGCGCCCGACCTCGCCCTGCTCACCGACGGCCTGCGCGCGGAGCGCGAACAGGGCATCACCATCGACGTGGCCTACCGCTACTTCGCCACGCCCCGCCGGCGGTTCATCCTCGCCGACACCCCCGGGCACGTGCAGTACACCCGCAACATGGTCACCGGCGCCTCCACGGCCGAACTCGCCGTCGTCCTCGTCGACGCCCGCAACGGCGTCGTCGAGCAGACCCGCCGGCACGCCGCCGTCGCCGCCCTGCTGCGCGTGCCGCACGTCGTCCTCGCCGTCAACAAGATGGACCTGGTCGACTACGCCGAGCCCGTGTTCGCCGCCATCGCCGCCGAGTTCACCGCCTACGCCGCCTCGCTCGGCGTCAAGGACGTGCTGGCGGTCCCGATCTCCGCCCTCGCCGGGGACAACGTCGTCGAGCCGTCCGCGCACATGGACTGGTACGGCGGCCCGACCCTGCTGGAGCACCTGGAGACGGTGCCGGTCGGCAGCGACCCGGGTGCCGAGCCGGCCCGCTTCCCGGTCCAGTACGTCATCCGCCCGCAGACCGAGGAGCACCCCGACTACCGCGGCTACGCGGGCCAGTTGGCGTCCGGCGTGCTGCGCGTCGGCGACACCGTCACGGTCCTGCCGTCCGGCCACACCACCACCGTCGCCGGGATCGACGCCCTCGGCCGCCAGGCCGACGCCGCCTGGGCCCCGCAGTCGGTGACCGTCCGCCTCGCCGACGACCTGGACGTCTCCCGCGGCGACCTCATCGCCGCCGGGCCCGTGCCCGTCCCCACCAAGGACATCGAGGCCACCGTCAGCCACCTCAGCGAACGGCCGCTGCGCGCCGGCGACAAGGTCCTCCTCAAGCACACCACCCGCACCGTGCGGGCGCTGGTCAAGGACGTCGCCTACCGGATCGACATCGACACTTTGGAACAGCGCCCCGCCCCCGACGGGCTGAACGTCAACGACATCGGCCGGGTCGTCCTGCGCACCGCCGAGCCGCTGGCCCTGGACGGCTACTCCGACAACCGCCGCACCGGGTCGTTCCTGCTCATCGACCCGGCCGACGGCACCACCCTCACCGCCGGCATGGCGGGCGAGGCCTTCGCCACCGTACCCACCACCGGCACACCCGACGAGGAGGACTGGGTCTGATGCCCAGCGAGGCGTTCTCGGGCATGGACAAGGAAGGCGGCCGCATCGGCAGCGGCGTCCTCGGCAGCGGCCAGGGCGGCCTGACCCGATGTGCGGGCCGACGGGGCTGAGAACGCCCTGTCACCGGGCTGTCTCCCCCCACAGCCGCCCGGCTTGCCCCCGGCACACCGCTGCCGCGCGCACCACCTTCCAACCGTCCGTCCGAGACCGCCTCCTGACGGTCCGTCCGCGAACAGGACTCTCGCCATGGCACCGAACCCGGCCCTCCCGCATACCCGCACCCGCCCCGACGCCGGGCGGATCAGACGCTCCGCGGCCGCCGCCGCGGCCGGCCTGACCGTGGCGGCCCTGCTGTCGTCCTGCAGCTACGGCTCCAAGGCGGACGACAAGTCCTCCGACGCCAAGGCCAACGCCGCTGCCACCGCCGGGAGTTCCGGCGCGAAGCTGTCCGCGGACACGGTGAAGATCGGCTACTTCGCCAACCTCACCCACGGCACCCCGCTGGTCGGCCTCCAGGAGGGCTTCTTCCAGAAGGAGCTCGGCGCCACCCAGGTCAAGACCCAGGTCTTCAACGCCGGCCCGGCCGAGATCGAGGCGCTGAACGCCGGCTCCATCGACATCGGCTGGATCGGCCCCTCCCCCGCGATCAACGGCTACACCAAGTCCGACGGCAAGTCCCTGAAGATCATCGGCGGTTCGGCCTCCGGCGGCGTCAAGCTGGTCGCCAACCCGGAGAAGATCGCCACCCTGGACGACCTCAAGGGCAAGAAGATCGCCACCCCGCAGCTCGGCAACACCCAGGACGTCGCCCTGCTCAACTACCTGGCGGGCAAGGGCTACAAGGTCGACGCGGCCACCGGCGCCGGCGACGTCTCGGTCGTGCGCACCGACAACAAGGTCACCCCCGACGCGTACAAGTCCGGCTCCATCGACGCCGCCTGGGTGCCCGAGCCCACCGCCTCCAAGCTGGTCACGCTCGGCGCGAAGGTGCTGCTCAACGAGAAGGACGTCTGGCCCGACAAGAAGTTCGTGATCACCAACATCATCGTCTCGCAGAAGTTCCTCACGGAGCACCCGGACGTGGTGGAGGCCGTGCTGCGCGGCTCGGTGAAGACCAACGCCTTCATCAAGGACAACTCCGACAAGGCCAAGGCCGACGCCAACGAGGCGATCAAGAAGGAGGCCGGCAACTCCCTGGAGCCCGCCATCCTCGACCCGGCCTGGGCCGACATCGACTTCCTGGACGACCCGCTGGCGAACACCCTCCAGGCCGAGGCCGACCACGCCGTCACCGCCGGGCTCCTCAAGAAGCCCAACCTGAACGGCATCTACGACCTCACCCTGCTGAACAAGGTCCTCTCCGCGGAGGGCCGGCCCGCCGTCGCGGACGCCGGACTCGGCGCCAAGTAGCGCCCGCAGCAAGGCCGTTCGTCACGACTCCGCGGTCCGGCCCCCGCCCGCCCGGTCGATCCCCGATCGATGCCCACCGGGACGGGCGGGGCCCGGGCCACGGCCCCGACCTCGCCAGACCACTCATCCAGGAGGTGCCCGGATGACCCCGGCACTGACCACCTCGGCGGACGCCCCCGGCGCCGACGCCCACGGCGGTGCGCCCGCCGTCCGGATCTCGCACGTGCACAAGTCCTTCGGCCGCCCCGGCGCCCAGACCCACGTCCTGGACGACATCACCCTCGACGTCGCCCCCGGCGAGTTCGTCACCCTGCTCGGCGCCTCCGGCTGCGGCAAGTCCACCCTGCTCAACCTCGTCGCCGGCCTCGACCGGCCCACCGCCGGCGGCATCGAGGTGCCCGGCGGCCGCCCCGCGCTGATGTTCCAGGAGCACGCGCTCTTCCCCTGGCTCACCGCCGGCAGGAACATCGAACTCGCCCTCAAGCTGGCCGGCGTCGCCCGCCCCGAGCGCCGCGCCGAAGCCGAGCGGCTGCTCGAACTCGTCCGCCTGGACGGCGCGTACGGCAAGCGCGTCCACGAGCTGTCCGGCGGCATGCGCCAGCGCGTCGCCATGGCCCGCGCCCTCGCCCAGGGCAGCAAGGTCCTGCTCATGGACGAGCCCTTCGCCGCCCTCGACGCCATCACCCGCGACGTCCTCCACGACGAGATCACCCGGATCTGGGCCGAACGGCAGCTGACCGTCCTGTTCGTCACCCACAACGTCCGCGAGGCCGTCCGCCTCGCCCAGCGGGTCGTGCTGCTCTCCTCCCGCCCCGGCCGGGTCGCCCGCGAATGGCACATCGACCTGCCCCAGCCGCGCCGCATCGAGTCCGCCGGCGTCGCCGACCTGTCCATCGAGATCACCGAAGAACTGCGTGGGGAGATCCGTCGCCATGGCCAGCACTGACACCACCCCCGTCCTGGACAAGAACGACAGGAACGACAAGCACGACCGGAACGACAGGACCGCCGACACCGCGGGCGTCGGCGCCGGCCTGGACGCCCTCGACGCCGTCACCGCACAGCGCGGCTCCCTCGGCGAGGCCCTGCGCAGCAAGGCCCTGCCGCCGCTGATCGGCGTGCTCGTCGTGCTCGCGCTCTGGCAGGGCGCGTACAGCCTGGAACTCACCTCCTCCTACAAGCTGCCCAGCCCCGCCGACGTGTGGCGCTCCGCCCAGGACCTCTGGTACCAGGGCACGCTGTTCTCGATCATCTGGACCAGCGTCTGGCGCGGCCTGTCCGGCTTCCTCCTCGCCGTGGTGATCGGCACCCCGATCGGCCTCGTCGTCGCCCGCATCAGACCGGTGCGCACCGCCATCGGGCCCGTCCTGCAGGGCCTGCAGTCGCTGCCCTCGGTCGCCTGGGTGCCCGCCGCCGTCATCTGGCTCGGCATCAACGACTCGATGATGTACGCCGTCATCCTGCTCGGCGCCGTCCCCTCCATCGCCAACGGCCTGGTCGCCGGCATCGACCAGGTCCCGCCGCTGTTCCTGCGGGCCGGACGCACCCTCGGCGCCACCGGCCTCACCGGCGCCCGGCACGTCCTCATCCCCGCCGCCCTCCCCGGCTACCTCGCCGGCCTCAAGCAGGGCTGGGCCTTCTCCTGGCGCTCCCTGATGGCCGCCGAACTCGTCGCCTCCTCCCCCGACCTGGGCCGCGGCCTCGGCCGCTTCCTGGAGGACCAGCGCGAGTTCTCCGACATGTCCGGCGTCCTGCTCGGCATCATCCTCATCCTCTTCGTCGGCATCGCCATCGAACTCCTCGTCTTCACCCCCGTCGAACGCCGGGTGCTGCGCAACCGCGGCCTGCTGGCCACCGGCAAGTGAGGCAGCGCTGATGCCCGCCCTCCTCCTGATCGCCCACGGCAGCCGCGACCCGCGCCACGCCGCGACGGTGGCCGCGCTCGTGGAGGAGGTGCGGGCCCAGCGGCCCGGCACCGAGGTCGCCACCGCCTACCTGGACCACTGCGCGCCGCGGATCCCCCAGGTGGTCGGACGGCTCGCGGACGCGGTGGCGGTGCCGCTGCTGCTCAACCGGGCCTTCCACGCCAAGCACGACATCCCGGCCGCCCTGCGCGCCGCCGGCTCCCGGCTGCCGGTCGCCGACGTGCTCGGCCCCTCCCCCCTGCTGCTCGCCGCCCTGGACCGCCGCCTCGCCGAGGCCGGCCTCTCGGTCGGCTCACCCGCCGCCCGGGCCCGTACCGGCGTCGTCCTGGCCGCCGCCGGCTCCTCCGACCCGGCCGCCGACGCCGCGACCCGCGCGGTCGCCGCCGAGTGGCGCCGTACCCGCGGCTGGGCCGCCGTCGAGGTCGCCTACGCCTCCGCCGCCGGCCCCCGCGTCCCCGACGCCCTCGCCGCCCTGCGCACCGCCGGCGCCGAACGCACCGCCGTCGCCCCCTACCTGCTCGCCCCCGGCCTCCTCCCCGACCGCATCGCGGCCGCCGCCGAGGACGCGGACGCGGACCTCGTGGCCGACGTCCTCGGCCCGTCCCCCGAACTCGCGGCCCTCCTCCTCCACCGCTACGACCAGGCCCGCCACACCGCGGACACCACCCCGGCCCTCACCGCCTGACCCTCACGACGCCCGACGGTGCTGGTACTCCGCCACCGCCGCGGTGATCACACTGAGCGGCACCGGCTCGTCCACGTCCGCGATGGCGGCCTCGATCCACTCCCTCATGATCGCCGTCGGCTTCAGCCCCCGCTCCCGCGCCCGGCGCCGGACCTCGTCCATCACCGGCTTGGGCAGCCGCAGCGAGGTGGTGATCATCACCGACTCGGCCGCCACCGGCTCGCCCGGCTCGGCGCTCATGATCTCGTCCTCGGTCAGCTCGTGCGTCTCGTAGTACTCGGCGATCGCCTCGGGATCCGCGGCGCTGTCGGCCATGCGTCACCTCCACCTCGTCCGGCACACGAGCAGCAGCGTGTTGCAAACGCGATGCACGACTCAAGCCGCCGTCACTCGGGCGAGTGACGGCGGCCAGGAGCACCGGCAGCGCGTACGGACGGGCCGTACGCCCTGGCCGACGCGGGCGTCAGGCCGGGAGGTTCCACTTCTGGTTGGCGGCGCCGTTGCAGTCCCAGATGCCGAGCTGGTTGCCGTTGTCGGTGGAGAAGCCGAGGTCGTCCAGGCAGCGGCCGGACTGCGGGTTGAGGAGCGAGCCGTCGGGGCGGGCCTGCCACTGCTGGGCGCCGCTGCCGTTGCAGTCGTAGATCTGGACCTTGGTGCCGTTGCCGGTGTTGCCGCCGGAGACGTCCATGCACTTGCCGAGGGCGCGGATCGTGCCGTCGACGCCGATCCGCCACTTCTGCGCGACGGAGCCGTTGCAGTCGTAGATCTGGACGGCGGTGCCGTTGCCGACGTTGGCGCCCTTCACGTCGACGCACTTGCTCGCGTAGCCGGAGATCTGGCCGGTCGGGCCGGCCGGCGGGACGGCGCCGAGGACGACGCGCGGGAACTGGACGCTGTCGCCGATGCCGCAGGACGCGGACATGGTGCCGTCGCCGATCGCGATGCCGCCGATGGCGGGGCGGGAGAACTGCACGGTGTGGTTGGAGTTCCAGTAGAGGCAGTTGGCGGTCACGGTCCAGGTCTGCATCGGGTCGAGGCCGGTACAGCTGCCGACGGCGTTCCAGGCGGAGGCCCAGGCGCCGCAGGCCGGGGCGGCCTGGGCGGAGGTGGCCGGGGCGGCCAGGGCGGCGGCCCCGGCGAGCAGGGCGGTGGTCAGCAGGGCGGAGGTTCGGCGCATGGGACGGTCGTCCTTCCGAGTGGGGGGATCACGTGGACTCACCATCCGCGCTTCCGTGGTGACGGGGCGTCGGATGTGTGGGCCGCGTCAGAGACTCGGGGGTGCGCGGTCGGCCGTCAACCGGCAGGGCACCGGCAGCTGCCGGGTGCGCCGGGGCTGAGCTGGGCGGTCGGTCCGGGCGGCAGTTTCGCCGGGGCACGGCACGGCGCCGGTCCCGGAAAAGCCGGAGGCCCCGCACGCCCCCTGCTGCGAGGGGGTGTGCGGGGCCCGTACGGCGTGGCCGGGACGGCCGTCAGTCGGCCTTGCGGCGCTGGCGGCCGGTGCCGTAGTTGGAGCCGGACTTGGTGCCGCTGCCGGGCTTGGCGCGGCCCGAGGAGCGGCCGATGAAGCCGGCCGCCTGCGGGCGCTCGCCCTGGGCGGCGCCGCCGATGCGCTGCTTGGGGCGGGGGCGGCGCGGGTTGCCGTTCATGTCGACGTCGGCGGGCAGCGCGGAGCGCTTGCCGGGCCGGCGGCGGGGGGTTCCGGACTTGGCCCCGGCGGGCTTGTCTGCGCCGCCCTTGGCCCCGGCGGCCTGGTCGGCGGTGACCGGTACGGCCAGCGTCACGGCCACGCCGCTGGGGGTGCGGGCGCCGGTGATCCGGGTGAGGTCGGCGTCGCCCGGGCGGATCTTGGTGACGGTCGGGCGGATGCCGGCCGTCGTCATCAGCCGGTTGACCTCGCGGCGCTGCTCGGGCAGCACCAGGGTGACGACCGTCCCGGACTCGCCGGCCCGGGCGGTGCGGCCGCCGCGGTGCAGGTAGTCCTTGTGGTCGACCGGCGGGTCGACGTTGACGACGAGGTCCAGGCCGTCGATGTGGATGCCGCGGGCGGCGACGTTGGTCGCGATGAGCGCGGTGACGTGGCCG
Organism: Kitasatospora sp. NPDC056273; assembly: GCF_042268845.1. Lineage (NCBI taxonomy): Bacteria > Bacillati > Actinomycetota > Actinomycetes > Kitasatosporales > Streptomycetaceae > Kitasatospora > Kitasatospora sp. NPDC056273. The sequence continues at coordinate 93,871 of NZ_JBHJSJ010000006.1, forward strand.
TCCCGGAACTGGTCCAGGACCCGGTTGCGCTGCGGCTGGGACTTGCCGCCGTGCAGCGCGGCGGCCTTCACGCCGTTGGCGAGCAGCTGCTTGGCGAGCCGGTCGGCGCCGTGCTTGGTGTGCACGAACATGATCACGCGGCCGTCGCGGGAGGCGATGTGCGCGGTGGCGGAGGCCTTGTCGGCCTGCTCCAGCTGGAGGACGTGGTGGTCCATGGTGGTGACCGCGCCGGCCGAGGGGTCGACCGAGTGGGTCACCGGGTCGGTCAGGAAGCGCTTGACCAGCCGGTCGACGTTGCGGTCCAGGGTGGCGGAGAACAGCATCCGCTGCCCGCCCTCGGCGACCTGCTCCAGCAGCTTGCTGACCTGCGGCAGGAAGCCCATGTCGGCCATCTGGTCGGCCTCGTCGAGGACGGTGATCGCGACGTCGGAGAGGTTGACGTCGCCGCGCCCGATCAGGTCGTCCAGTCGGCCCGGGGTGGCCACCAGGACCTCGGTGCCGCGGCGCACCGCGTTGGCCTGCTTGTTGATCGACATGCCGCCGACGACGGTGGTGATCCGCAGGTTGACGGCGGTCGCGTACGGGGTGAGCGCCTCGGTAACCTGCTGGGCCAGCTCGCGGGTCGGCACCAGGACGAGCGCCAGTGGGTACCGGGCGTCGGCGCGGCGCCCGGCGGTGCGGGCGAGCAGCGGGAGGCCGAAGGCCAGGGTCTTGCCGGAGCCGGTGCGGCCGCGGCCGAGGACGTCGCGCCCGGCGATCGAGTCGGGCAGCGTGGCGGCCTGGATCGGGAAGGGCTCGGTGACGCCCTGGCGGCCGAGCGCGGAGAGGATCGCCTTGGGCATCTCCAGCTCGGCGAAGGACGCCGCCGGGGGCCGGGCCGGGGTGCCCTGGACCACGGTGAAGTCGGTGGCCTCGGGGGCGGCGGCGGGGCGGGCCTGCTTGGGGGCGCCGCTGCGGCCGCGCGGCTTGCGCGGGCGGTCGCCGCCGGCGGTGCGGCGGGCCTGGTCGGTGGTGCGGGGGCCGCGGTCGCGCGGCGAGCGGGCAGGGGTGGTCACGGATTCTCCGTCCGTCGGTCTACAGCCCGGGCTGCGGGCTGGAGTCGGCCGTCGGATGCATGGAGTGCGCCGCCCCGGCCGTACGGCGGCATGAGCGGGGGCCCGCACCGTGCGGTGCGGGCCCCCGCTTCGCGATGATCGCGAGTCAGCGTGGAGGCTGACGTCAGCCGATGATCTGGATGTTCTCGGCCTGCGGGCCCTTCTGGCCCTGGGTGACGTCGAACTCGACCTTCTGGCCCTCGAACAGCTCACGGAAGCCCTGGGCAACGATGTTCGAGTAGTGGGCGAACACGTCGGCGCCGCCACCATCCTGCTCGATGAAGCCGAAGCCCTTCTCGCTGTTGAACCACTTCACGGTGCCGGTAGCCATAACCGTCTCCTCTAAATCCTGGGGGCATCAGGGATCCACACCTCGTGGATCCCCGTGGTAGCCGCGATCCCCATCCGGAGACTGAAACACCGGACAAAACAAATGCGCCTGTCGGTTGGTACCAGCAGGCGCACACCACGTTCATGGGAACCAAAACTGCAACTGCTTCGACTGTAGCACGGTGGCACGGGGGTTGACCGGGGATTTTCCCGCCCAGGAGATCACGTTTGGTGGCCTCGGAAACGGGGCAGCGGCGCCCCCCCCGAGGCGGGGGGCCCCGGGGGGGTACCCCCCCCGGAGGGGCCGGGGGGGGGCGGTGAGGTTTTAAACAAAGAGGCGGCCCGCC